>NZ_BMVN01000031.1:0-110121 GCF_014650735.1 Streptomyces canarius | reverse complement strand
GACTCGAACATGTCAGACAGTTCTCTCAACACCACCACCCCGCGATGCATTCCCGCCCCTCACGCCCCCGCGCGGACCCCGATCGTCTCAGAACCGCGCGGGCAGGGTGTCCAGGGCCTTGACCGTCTCGCCGGCGTAGTCGGCCGTGTCGGCGGGCTGTTCGGTCGCCCACCACACGTGTCCGTCGGGCCGCAGCAGTGCCGCGGTCACACCCGCCCAGTGGTCCCCGCCGGTGGTGGAGAGCCGGCTGCGGTGGACCGCGACGCCGGCCGTCGCCGCCCGTTCGGCCACCTCCGCGGGGACCGGGGTGTCACCCATGGTCAGCAGCACCGGACGGCCGTCGTGCAGCAGCGGGAGGATGCCCTGGCCCTCGGGGTCGTAGGCCCGGACGCCGGTGAGGGGATGGGCGTCCGCGTCGGCCGGCGGGTAGGCCGTGTCGAGTCCCGAGAGCTTGCCGGCGAGCATCCTGGAGAGGCCCGGTTCGTCGGCGATCGCGTCGCTCAGCAGGGACCGCAGCGCGGTGACGTCCGGGGTGAGCCCCGTGATCAGCGCGCTCTGCGCCAGCGTGTGCTCCGCGAGTTCCCCGCCCACCGCGTGCCGTTCGCAGTGATAGGTGTCGAGCAGCTCCGAGCCGGCCCTGCCCTGTGCGACGGCGGCCAGTTTCCAGCCGAGGTTCATGGCGTCCTGGAGCCCGACGTTGAGACCGACCCCGCCCGCGGGGAAGTGGCTGTGCGCGGCGTCCCCAGCCAGCAGCACCCGGCCGGCGCGGTAGGACGCGGCCACGCGCGTGGCGTTGCCGAACCGGGTCAGCCAGGACGGGTCGCGCATGCCGAAGTCGGTGCCGGCGATGCGCCGTGCGGTGTCCCGGAGTTCGTCCAGCGTGAGCGGATCGCGGTGCTGGTTGAGCGGGTCGTACCCGGTGACGCGGTACCTGCCGTGCGGGAGCGGCACCACCAGGAGGCGACCGGCCTCGTTCAGGGCCTGGAACCCGGCCGGCGGTGGACTGTCCAGCACGACCTCGCCGAGGTATGCGTACGCGGAGGTCGCGGTCCCGGGGAAGTCGACACCCGCCTGGCGGCGCACGGTGCTGTGGGTGCCGTCGGCGCCGACGACGTACCGGGCGGTCACCTCGTAGGTGTCGGCGGGGCCCCGGACCTGGAGCGTGACGGCCGCGTCGTCCTGGGTCAGGGAGACCACCTCGTGTCCCCGCCGTACCTCCGCGCCCGACTCGACCGCGTACCGCTCCAGCAGTTCCTCGGTGGCCGACTGCGGGAAGGTCAGCATGAACGGGAAGGGTGTGGGCAGCGACCGCAAGTCCAGACGGTTGTCCAGCATGCCGAAATGCCAGTTCGGCACGGGCCGGCCGCCGGCCAGCATCTCCTCGTGACGCCCGCGCATGGCCAGTACCTCGATCGTGCGGGCGTGCACACCCAGGGCCTTGGAATGCGGGCTGCGCTGCTCGTCCCGCTCCAGGACGAGGGGGCGCACTCCCGCGAGGGCCAGTTCATGAGCGGTCCACAGGCCGACGGGGCCGCCGCCGACGATGACCACCTGGTGACGCGTGGGTTCCCTGTCTTCGGACATGCCGTCCCGACTCCCGACGAGTAGATGCGCCGTCAGGCCCTAATGACCGGGCGGTCATTAGGAGGATACCCCGGTGCCCGGCCTCACTCGGCCCAGCGCCCCACCGCGGTGAGCCACGCGATGCTCGGGTTCAGCCACGCAGGGAACCTCTGTGTCATCCCCTCGAAGTACTCCGCCCGGCTGCCGGCGGCGAAGACCTCCATGGCCGCACGCAGGTAGGCGCGGGTCTCGTCGATGACGGACGCCGGATCGTCGCGCTCGGGATTCTTGTGCCCGGCCACGACGGTGGTCGGGTTGACGGCGGCCACGGCGTCGATCGCGCCGAGCCAGCTGTCGATGCCGTGGGCACCGGCCTCGGAGAGGTACTGGTGCACCTGGTTGTAGATGACGTCGCCGCCGACGACCAGGTCCAAGGACGGCACGTGCAGGAACGTCGTGTGATCGGTGTCGGTGTGCCCGGCGGCATGGGGGACGAGCGGCTGCCCGTCCACCTGGAGGCCGCCTTCCGGGACGGCCTCGGCGATGACCGGGGTCTCGCCGATCAGACCGGGGAACGCCGCTCCCCAGAACGGGTTAGGCCGGCCGCCGGGGGTGGTCCGCTCCATCTCCGCGACCGTGTCGGCCGTGGCCCACACCTTCAGGTCCGGGAACCGCTCCCGCACGGGCGCCGTCGCGTACCAGTGGTCGCCGTGCGCGTGCGTGACGTAGACGCCGGTGATCGTACGGTCGAAACCGGCGGCCCACTCCGCGACGGCGACCCCCTGCTCCGTGGTCAACCCCGGGTCCACCAGAACGGCTTCGCGGGGGCCGTAGACGAGAGTCGTGGACAGCGGGGACCACAGCAGCGGGCCGCCGTCCGGCCGGGGAGGCAGGGCGGTCGGCGCCAACGGCTGGATCGGACTGACGTGTACGGCATGGGCCAGGGACGTCATCGTCGTTCCTCTCACCTGGGTCGCGGGTGGAGGGGAACGGGCGCTGCCGCGTTCCCCTCCGTGCGAGTCATCCATGACCCGCCGCCCCTCATCCTGCTGCCGCCGGGCTCGGAAACGGCGGGCGGGGAGACGGGGGCGAGCCGTTGGGGCAGCCCTTCTGCCTCAACGCGCGCGACCGTCCCGCCCGTCGGACAACTCGTGCGGCGGGTCGGTTAGTTGGAATATCCAACTCAATGGATCGGTTGGCCTGAACAGCGGTTCTTGCGTGGGAGGACACCGATCGTGAACAGAACACTCAGCCCTGACCGAGAAGGCGTGTCGGTGGAGGTGCGGCCCTCGGCGGGCGCCTGCCGGGTGATCAGCCTCGCCGGTTCCGGCCGGGCGGAGCAGCGGGCTCGGGAAGCGGTGCGGAACACCTGCTCGGAGTTCCTCGGAGCGAGGCTGCCGGACGCGCTCCTCGTCATCACGGAGCTGGTGGCGAACGCGGCCTCCCACACGGCCGGTGTCCGGGGCCTGATGCTCCACCACGACCGGAACGCCACCTCGCTGACGGTCTACGACAAGGGCGGGACGACGAGCTGGCCCCACGCGGCCGAGGCGGACCCGCTGGCCGAGTCCGGCCGGGGCCTGCACCTCGTCGCCGCCCTCGCCGACTCCTGGCACACCCGTCCGGCGCTCGAAGGCAAAGCCGTCACCGCCGTCTTCCGGACCGGCAGCAGGGAGCCGGAGGCGGACTGACCGCCGGTCCCGCCACGGCGACGGCCCCGGCACACCGGGTCAGCGGCTGTGGAACGGTCCCGTCGCCAGCAGTTCGTCGGTGGTCAGCACCTCGTGCGCGATCAGCGCGTAGCGCCGCAGCATCTGCTCGTAGGAGTCCGGTCCGCCGTCGGGGGCCGTGGCATCCGGGACCAGGGTCACCCGGTATCCGCGTTCCATGGCGCTGCGTGCCGTCGACTCCACGCACATCGTGCCGATCATGCCCGCCACGACGACGTGTTCGACACCGCGCCGCTTCAACTGGATGTCGAGATCGGTCGTCGCGAAGACATCGAGGTTCTTGTGCGGGGCGATGGTCACGTCGTTCGGGCCGGGTGTGAGGTCGGGGTGGAACTCGGCACCCCAACTACCCGCCTCGAACATGCGGTTGTCGAACATCATGTGGTGGATGCCGGACTGTGCCGCCAGTTCGCGTACTCCTCGTCGGTGTACGACATCGGCGAGAAGAACGCGGGGTAGCCCATGTCCCGGAAGCCGGCGAGCAGGCGGCGCAGGTTGCCCAGGGTGCCGATCCGCTCGAACTCGGCCTTGAAGCCGGGATATCCCTTCCCCTCCTCGGAGAAGATCTCGTTGACCGTGTCGATGAGAACGAGACCGATCGGTGCCGAAGCCGTGGACGCGGTGGTCATGATGGGTTTCCTTTCCTCCGCCGCACCGCCGTGGTGCGCGCCGGCCCGGGTGGGGGCCGGGCCGTTCGGAGCGTGTCACCGGTGACGCGTCCAGGCATCGGTCGTTCGACTGACGCGCGAGCAGGCGTGCGCGCGGCCGGTCACCTCTCGTCGTCGTGTGCGTACAGCTTCAGTACGGGAACGCCCACCGTGTGACGGGCCCGGCCGGCCCAGTCGAGGTGGAGGAGTTCCTCCACGAGATGCGGAGCGGTCAGGACGATCACCTCATCGGCATGCGTCTGCTCGACCACCGATCGCAGCAGGGTCAGGGGGTGGCCACCGGCCAGTTGTCCGACGCACTCGCTGCCGGCCGCCCGCAGGCTCTGGACCGAGTGCTCCAGTGCCAGGGCGGCCTGCCGGGCTTCCTCGCCCTCCGGCTCCCCGCCTTCGTGGACGGCCTGCTCCAGTTCACCGAGCGCGATGTCGTCCAGAGAGCGCAGCAGCCGGTTCTCGGAGCCCCGTGGCTGCATGAGGACGACGAAGAACGTCTCGTCGTCGTGGAGCGTGGTGACGAACTTGACGTCCGCCGCCGACAGCTGCTGCTCGATCAGAAGAACGCTGGTGAACATCGGGGTCCCAACCTCGGTGCGCCCCGGGCGGGGCGCGAACGGTGAGCAACGCTAGCGCCCCGCGGCCGAGGACCTGATCCCGGCCCGGTGGGCCGGCCCGGACGCCCCCTCTACACGGCCAGCTCGGTCAGCCGCTCGATCCGGATGCCGCCCACCGTCAGCGTCTGTGCGAGCTCCGCGAACCGCCGCAGGTGGTCGCTGCCCGAGTGGGCGCGCAGGTGCTCCTCGCTCTGCCACACCTCGTGCATCACCAGCAGCCCGAGGTCGTCCAGGCCCTGGTGCGGCACGTAGGTGAGGCAACCGTCCTCCTGCCGGGTGGCGGCCACCAGAGCGGGCAGCGCGTCCCGCAGCTCCTGCTCCTTGCCGGGACGCGCCTGCATGCGCGCGACGAGGACGATGGGCCCGTTCTCGGGATGGGTCATGGCGTTCTCCGTAGGTCGTCGGGTGGCCCTGGGGGCCGGAAGCGGCCGTGCGCGTCCGCGCGGGCCGCGCACGGCCGGCCGCGGTCCGGAACAACTGTCGTCACCGCGGTCCGGAACAACTGTCGTCACCGCGGGCCGGTCGGACACGTGATTCCGGTCGCCGATGCCCGTGAACGCAGGTAATGGGCGCCCGGGGGCAGTGTTGCGCGGCCGGCCGGCGTGTGGGGGCGGCTCAGAAGCCGGTGAGGGTGATCTTGCCGATGGCGGTGCCGGACTCCATGACGCGGTGCGCCTCGCGGAGGTTCGCCGCGTCGATCCTGCCGAGGTCCTTCACGGCGGTGGTGGTGATGATGCCCGCGTCCACCAGGCGGGCGATCTGGGTCAGGATGTGCCGCTGCCGGTCCTGGTCGGGAGTCTGGAACAGGGAGCGGGTGAACATGAACTCCCAGTGGTAGGAGATGCTCTTGGCCTTCAGCACGCCGATGGGCAGGGAGTCGAAGTCGTCGATGGCGACGATCCTGCCGAAGGGCCGCAGGGCTTCCGCGTAGGCGCCGAGGTTGCCGTCGGTGTTGGCGGTGCTGAACACGTGTGTCAGGCCGTCCGGTGCCACCTCGGCGACCTGGGGGGCCAGGGGCTCGCGGTGGTCCACGATGTGCCGCACACCCATGCGGGTGGCGAACTCGACGGTCTCCGGACGGGAGGCGGTGCCGATGACGGTCAGGCTGGTCAGGGCGCGGGCCAGCTGGGCCGTGATGGAACCGACGCCTCCGGCCGCGGCGGTGATCAGCAGGGCGCCGTCCTGGTTCAGGCCGCCGTTCTCCAGGCCGAGGTGTTCGAACAGCCCCTCCCAGGCGGTCAGCGAGGTCAGCGGCAGGGCCGCGGCTTCCGGGAAGGACAACGTGGCGGGCTTGAGGGCCACGATGCGCTCGTCGACCGTGTGGTACTCGGCGTTGGCGCCGGCCCGGTCCAGAGCGCCGGCGTAGTACACCTCGTCGCCCGTCCTGAACGTCTCGACCTTCTCGCCGACCGCGACCACGGTGCCCGCCGCGTCCCAGCCGAGCACCTTGGTCCCGCCGCCCGGGTCGTTGCTCTGCCGGATCTTGTAGTCGACGGGGTTGACCGCCACGGCCTCGACCTTCACCAGCAGGTCGTGCGGGCCGGGCTCGGGGACGGGCAGTTCCACGTCGACCAGGCTCTCCGGGTCGCTGACGGGGAGGCTCTCGCGGTAGCCGACGGCCCGCATGGTGGTCTTGTTCATGGGAGGATCTTCGCTTTCCGTGTGCTGCTCGAACGGGTAGGTCGTCGGGTACGGGCGTGCCGCCGCGTCGTCGCCGGGCGGGTCACACCGTCAGGGTGTGGCCGTGCCGCGCGAGGTAGCGGTCGGCGGCCTGCAACGGCGTGAGGCCGTCCACGTTGATCAGGGCGTCGATCTCCTCGACACCGTCATTGCCCAGGTGCAGGCTGTCCAGCCGGGCCACCGCGTCGGGGTGCAGGTGGTCCAGCGCGTCGAGCCGGACGACCGGACTGGCGTCGTCCACGGTGCCCAGCAGGCCCTTGGGCTCGTGAAGGGGGCGCAGGCCGTACAGGCGGTTGAGGTACTGCGGGCGCCACAGCGGGACGACGAACCACTCCCGTGCGGCGATGCCGCGCTCCACCCGGGAGAGGAACCCCGACTCGGTGCCCGGGGTGAAGGTGTAGCTGAGCTCGTCCAGGCCGTACGCGTGCACCATCCGGGCGGAGAAGCGGCTGATGCCGGCGCCCGGGTTGATGCCGTCGACGGCCTTCGTCATCCGCTCGGCCACTTCCCGCCGCGTCAGGTCGGCGACCTGACGCACCTCGTCCTCGGGGACGTAGGGCGGCACCGCCCACACGCAGTACGGCCGGTAGTGCGGCGTCAGCACCCGGACCCGGTCCCGGTAGCGGGAGAGGTACGTGTCGTGGCTGGAGGGCAGCCACGCGGAGACCAGGACGTCGATGCCGCCCTCCTCCTGGAGCCGGAACAACTGCTCGTGCGGTGCCTCCACGCTGTCCACCCGGTGCCCGTGGGCCTCCAGGACGCGGCGCGTGACCGCGGCGGCGGCACGGTGGAACGACAGGGCGACGTTGCCCACGGTGATGGTCGGCTCCGAGCGGGAGGCGGACATGATGACTCCTTGGACCTGGGGGCCTGAGCTGCGGAAACTCCGCCATGTATGACCGGGCGTCCGGAGTCTTCCGACCCCTTCGGGCCGTCCGGTCCCCGGCACGCACTCATCGTGCTCCGGCACCGGTCCATAAGTCCAAGAACTCTTTGGCATTCTTTCTATAAGCTGAGAGCATGGCGACATTGCGACAACTGGAGTACCTGGTGGCCATCGTGGACGAGGGATCGTTCACCCGCGCCGCGGAAAGCCTCAACGTCACCCAGCCCGGACTCTCCCACCAGTTCCAGGCACTGGAACGGGAGGTCGGCGGGCCGTTGCTGGAGCGGCTGCCGCGCGGCGTGCGGCTCACCCCGGCCGGCCGGTCGATGCTGCCCCACGCCCGGGCCGCGCTGGCCGAGGCCGGCCGGGCCACCGTCTCCGCCCGCCGCGCCGCCGGCGTCTCCACCGGGGAACTGCACCTGGCCACGCTCTACTCGGTCAGCTCGGGCGTGCTGCCCACCGTCCTGGGGCTGTGGCGCCGCAAGCACCCGGGCGTGCGCATCCGGTTGTTCGAACACCGGCGCAGCGACGAGCTGGCGCAGGCCATGGCCGCGGGCCAGGCCGACGTCGCCGTGGGACCGCTGCCGGAGGACTGGGAGGGCACCGCCCGGCACATCGGCGCCGAGGAGTTCCTGGTCGTCACCGGGTCCGACGACCCGGTGGCGCTCTCCGACCGCGCGCCGGACGTCCGGCTGTCCGACCTCGCCGAGCGGGAGTGGGTGCACTTCACCCCCGACAGCGGCCTGTCCGACATCCTCGAACGGGCCTGTGGCGCCGCCGGTTTCCGGCCCCGGGTCGCGGTGCGTACCGAACAGGCCGCGTCGGCCATCGGGTACGCGGCGGCCGGGCTCGGGCCCACACTCGTGCCCGCCAACAGCATCCCGCCGCATTTCGCCGGCGCGTTCCTGCGTCCGGACCCGCCCCTGCGCCGGCAGCTGACCGGATACACCCGCACCAGCCCGGACCCGGTCACCTCGTCCTTCCTGGAGACCCTCGGGGAACACGCCCCGCTGATGCCCGGGCACGTCGCCAGACGCCTGCGCAAGGGGGGAAGCCGGTAGCGCGGACGGTGAGCTGCCCGTGCGTCATGAACGGAACGGTGAGCCGTCCGTGCGTCATGAACGGAACGTCATGAGCGGAACTTATGGGGAGCGACGAAAACAGTCATTGGCCTCATTGGCGTGCGGAGGAGAAGAGTGACGGCCGTGCCCCATCGGCCGCGCCACGGCGCCTCACCCAAGGAGATCCACATGACCACGCAGGAACGTTCCGGACAGCGCATCGTCGTCATCGGAGCCGGCTCCGCGATCGGACGGCACCTCGCACGCACGGCCTCGGCCGAGGGCGCCGAGCTGGTCCTCGCCGGACCGGACCTCGGCAAGCTGAAGGACACGGCCGGTGAACTGACCGGCCCGTGGCGAACCGTGGAGTTCGACATCACCGACGACGCGTCCGCCGCGCGGTTGGCGGACGAGGTCGGCCCCTTCGACCACCTGGTGTCGACGGCGGCGGTTCCCGCCAACGGGCCGCTGGCCGAACTCGACCCGGTCGACGTCCGACGGGCCTTCGCGGCGAAGGTGACCGGTCCGCTGTTCCTCGCCAAGCACCTGGCCGGCCAGGCACGCGAGGGTGGTTCCTTCACCTTCTTCTCCGGGGTTGCCGCCTGGCGCCCGGCGTCCGGGCGCACGGTCATGGCGACCACCAACGGCGCCCTGGCCTTCCTCGTCCACGCCCTGGCCGTCGAGATCGCCCCGCTGCGCGTGAACGCCGTGTCCCCCGGCATCATCGACAGCGGCGCCTGGGACAAGCTCGGTGACGCCAAGCCGGGATTCCTCCGGCAGATCGCCGACAACAACCCCGTACGGCGCGTCGGAACGGCGGACGACGTCGTCAAGGCGGTGCTCTTCGCCATGGACAACCCCTACGTCACCGGAACGGTGCTGCACGTCGACGGCGGCGCACGCCTGGCGTAGCGCCGGCACCCGCAGGGCGGCCGGTGCCCCGGCCGTGCCGGGACCCCCGGCGGTCGTGGGCCGTGCTCCGGGTCAGTCGAGGGTGTCGGACGCGAGGGCGGCGGCGAGCTGCGAGCGCCGGTTGATCTGCAACTTCGCGTAGACCTTGTACAGATGCGCTCCGACAGTGCGGTGGGAGAGGTACAGCTGGTCGGCGATCTGCCTGTTCGTGTACCCCTGGGCGGCCAGCCGGGCGACGTGCAGTTCCTGCGCGGTGAGCACGGTGCCGGCGTCGAAGGCCGGGCCCGGCTGTGTCCGCTGCACATCACTGCCGGCGGCGCCCAGCTCCCGTGCCGTTCGCCGTACGAGCGGTGCCGCGTGGTGTGACTCGAAGACGTGCAGCGCCGCGGACAGGTGGCCGCGCGCCTCCACGATGCGGCGTTCCCGGCGCAGCCACTCGCCGAAGAACAACCGGGTCTTGGCCAGGTCGAGGAACGCGGTGGTTCCCTCACCGCGTTCTATCGCCCGCTCGAAGTGACCGCGTGCGTCGCTCCCCTGCACCAGCAGGGCCCGCGACCGTTCGATGAGCATCGCGAGATGGTCGGAGTCGCTGGACGCGAGGGCGGCCGTAGCCATGTCGAGCCAGCCCCCCACCAGCTCCGGCCGGCCGGCCCGCACGGCCGTGTCGGCGATGTCGCCGCCCGCCCACACGCCGATGGGCGGGTGCTCGACGCATGCCAGCAAGTGGGCGACCGCCTCGTCGGCGCGGCCCTCGTTCGCCGCCACCTGGGCGGACGCCCAGGATGCCACCGCCGCCACCCTGGGGACCGGGGTGGGCCCGGACAGTTCGGCACAGGTGTTCAGGGCGGCGGTCGCCTGCTCGTGTTCGCCGCGCCACGCACGTACGCGTGCGATGTTCGCGGTGGCCAGGGCCCCGACCACGGGCACGTCCAGGTCGTAGCTGAGGCGCAGTGCGAGTTCCGCGTCGGTGAGGCCGGCGGCGATCGTGTTGGCGGTCACGCGGACGGTGCTGCGTCCGGAGAGGGCCACCGCCACGTCGCCGACCCGTGCCGCCTGGTGGAACATGTCGACCCCGGCGCCCCAGACGCGGTCGGCGAGGGGGAGGTCGTGGGTGTCCTCGACGGCGAACGCGAGGCAGTTCAGCAGCGTCGCGTACGCCTCGCGGGCCTCCCGCTGCATGAACGACAGCGCCTTCTCGACGGAGCTGATCCGGTCCGCCGGGCTGACCAGGGCCAGGCCGATGTCCCGGAGCACCTGCTGTGGCTCGGTGGCGGCGTCGGCTCGCCGCAGCTCGTCCGCGACGGCTGCCGCGAGGTCGGGGGATGTGTCCTGGCGGAGGTAGCTGCGCACCGCGGCCCAGGTGAGGACCTCGATCCGGTCGGCCGGATCGCTCAGCCTCCGCGACATCGCGACGAGTTCGTCGCCGCCGCGCCCCAGGAGTGTCGAGCTGGTGCCGGCGAGCATCCATTCGGTACGAGCGAACTGCACCGTCGACGCTTCGTCGTCGACGATCGGCTTCGCCTCGGTGAGCAGCGCGACGGCGTCCGCCGTCGAGCCGGCCTGCCGGGCCATTTCCGCTGCCATCACCGTGCGTCGCGCCCGGTCCGCCGCGACCGGGGTCAGCGTGGCCGCGCGTCGCCAGGCGGCGGCGGCTTCGGTCCGCGCACCCCGCCGGCCTGCCGTCACGGCGAGTGCTTCGAGTTCGGCGGCGACGTCCTCGTCCCATCCGGCGACTGCCGCGGCCCGGTGCTGGACGGCGCGTGCGGCATCGACGATGACCGCCGCCAGTTCGGTGTGCACGCGCGCCCGTGCGCCGAAGTCGGCGTTGTCGTACACGGCCGAACCCACCAACGGGTGGCGGAACTTGTACGTGCCACGGGTGAGGGTGAGCAGTCCGAACTTCTCGGCCGGCGCGAAGTCGCCTTGCTCCAGGCCCAGATTGCGGGCCGCCGCGAGCACTTCGTAGCTGCTCGCATCCTCTGCCGCGGCGGCGACGAGGAGAGCGTGCTGCGTCGCCGGCGGCAACAGGGCGACCTCGGCCAGGAACGAGTCCTCCAGGCGCCTGCCCATCGGAACCCGGCTCCCGTCGGCGGAAGGCGGCCCGTCGGCCCAGGACGGGTTGGTCGACCACTCGGTCAGGGCGAGCGGGTTGCCCAGCGCGCGCTCGACCAGACGGCGGCGTTGCGGCAGCGTCAGTGCGGGCGCGTGCAGGGCGACCAGCTTCAGCGCGTCCTCCTGTCCGAGCGGGGTCACATACACGTGGTGCTCGAAGTGCAGTTTGCGGTCGGGGTAGACGCGGTCGGTCCGGCTGGTGGCCAGGAGCAGTGCCGGCATGACGCTCATGCGGGCCGCGAGGAAGGTGACGACGTCGGCCGTCGACCGGTCGAGCCAGTGCAGGTCCTCGATCAGCAGCACGAGGGGGCCCCGTGCCGCGGCTTCCTCCAGCAGCCCGAAGGCGGCGAGGCCGGTGATGAACCGGTCCGCCGGTTCCCCCTCCGCCCCGAACGCGACCTTGAGGGCCATGCGCTGACGTGGCGGCAGAGCGTCGATGCGGCCGAGCAGGGGCAGCAGCAGTTCGTGCAGCCCCTCGAAACCGGCCGCGCCGGCGCCACGGATGCCGTGGCAGGAAAGAACCGTGAAGCCTGCTGAGGACGCGGCTTCGACGACCGCGGAGGCCAGCCTGCTCTTCCCGATACCCGCTTCCCCGTGCACGAGTGCCGAGGCGCCGTGTCCCTCCCGCGCGGCATCGATGAGGGCGGTCAGCTGCTCGAACTCGGATTCCCGCCCTATCACGTAGCCACCCGTACCGATGTGTTGCGACATGCGCTCGCTGCAAGTCGATCAACCGTACTATACGGCTCTTTTCGGCCATGGCGGCATGTACATGCTCGGGTCGGGTGGGCGCCCGTCGCGGGAATCAAGCTTAACGAAACGCTGTTCTCTTGACTAAGAGAACGCTGTTCTCTTAAGTTGGCGGACCTCTCCCGCTTCCGGGCGGCACCCCGCGAGAAGGACTCTCAGTGATCACTTACGACAAGCTGTACATCGGCGGACGCTGGACCGATCCCGCCAAGAAGGACCTGCTGGAGGTCCGCTCCCCGCACGACCGGTCCCTGGTCGGGCTGGCCGCCGAGGCCACGAAGCCCGATGTGGACCTCGCCGTCGACGCCGCCCGCAAGGCCTTCGACGAAGGTCCCTGGCCGCGCCTGTCCCCGGCCGAACGCCAGGACGTCATCGCCCGCTTCAACGACCTCTACGCCAAGCGCACCGAGGAGATCGCGGACCTCACCACCGCCGAGAACGGCAGCGCGCGCTGGTTCACCGGCTGGACCGCCGCCGCCCTGCCCCAGCAGACCGACGCCTTCCTGCGTGCCGCGGCCGTCCTGCCGTGGGAGGAGGAACTGCCGCGGACCGACGGCGCCCCGGGCCGCGTCCTGGTACGCCGCGAACCGGTCGGTGTCGTGGCGGCCGTCATCCCCTGGAACGCCCCGCACCAGTCCGCGCTCGTCAAGATCGTCCCCGCCCTCCTGGCGGGCTGCACCGTCGTGCTCAAGGCATCACCCGAGAACGCCCTCGTCACGCTGCTGCTGGGGGAGATCCTCACCGCCGCGGGCGTGCCGGAGGGCGTGGTCAGCATCCTGCCGGCCGACCGCGCCACCAGCGAGTACCTCATCTCCCATCCCGGCATCGACAAGATCGCGTTCACCGGTTCGACGGGCGCCGGACGCACCATCGCGGCCATCGCCGGCCGGCAGCTCAAGCGGGTGAGCCTGGAGCTCGGCGGCAAGTCCGCCGCCATCGTGCTGGAGGACGCCGACCTCGACGCGATGGCGGAGGGCCTGAAGTTCCTCTCCTTCGCCAACAACGCCGAAGCCTGCGTCGCGCACACGCGGATCCTCGTGCACCGCAGCCGCTACGACGAGGCCGTGGCCAGGCTGAAGGACCTCATCGAGTCGCTGACCGTCGGCGATCCCTCCGACCCCGCCACCTTCATCGGGCCGATGGTCAGGGCGGACCAGCAGGAGCGCGTGCGGTCGTACATCGAGACGGGAATCCGCGAGGGCGCCCGGCTCGTCACCGGCGGCCCCGAGGTCCCCGCCGGTCTGGAGGACGGCTACTACGTCACCCCCACCCTCTTCGCCGACGTCGACAACTCCATGCGCATCGCACAGGAGGAGATCTTCGGCCCGGTGCTCGTGGTCATCCCGTTCGACGACGACGACCACGCGGTCCGCATCGCCAACGACTCCCCGTACGGCCTCGGCGGCGGCGTGTGGACGGCCGACGAGGACCGCGCCCTGGAGATCGCCCGGCGCATCCGCACCGGCACCTTCTCCGTCAACGGCGCGCCGTTCTCCTTCGACGCCCCCTTCGGCGGGTTCAAGAGCAGCGGCATCGGCAGGGAGTTCGGCGCGGCCGGCCTGACCCAGTACGCCGAGTACAAGACGATCGCGGTCTGACCCCTCCCACCGCGACCATCACCTCCTCCGCGCGCGAACGCCCGCGAGGGCCGCACTCGTCACCTCTGCGTCCGCGTCAGTCAATCGACGGATCACCGCTCCCGGTCCGCTCACGACGATGGATGTCGGCCGCGGCAACCGCGACCACGCGTCCGACGACGGTCGGCCGGGCCGGAGCGCGTGCCCGTGTACCGAGGCACGGGGCGGCACGCGCCCACACTCCGGGTCACCGCGCACACCGAGAGGAATCCCATGTCCACCCCGTACGACCTCATAGCGGAAGTTCCTTCCTTCACGCTCACCAGTACCGACTTCACCGACGGCGGAAGGCTTGCGCTTCCTCAGGCGAGCGGTGTCTTCGGCGCCGGCGGCACCGACACCTCGCCCCAGCTGAGCTGGGCGGGCTTCCCCGAGGAGACCCGTAGTTTCGCCGTCACCGTCTACGACCCCACCGCCCCGACCGGCAGCGGTTTCTGGCACTGGGCCGTCGCCGACATCCCGGCCACGGTCAGCGAGCTGCCCGCCGGGGCCGGGGACGAGTCGGGTGCCGGACTGCCGGAGAAGGCCTGGCAGCTCGCCAACGACGCCGGTCTGAAGCGGTACGTGGGAGCCGCTCCGCCCGCCGGCAGCGGCGAACACACCTACTACATCGCCGTACACGCCGTGGACGTGGAGACCCTGGGCCTCGACCACGGCGTTCCACCGGCCTTCCTCGGCTTCAACCTCTCGGGCCACACGCTGGCCCGGGCGGTCGTCACCGCCCGCTTCTCCGTCGACTGAAGCCCCTGGCAGGTCGACTGAAGCCCCGACACCTCACCGGCCGCGACGCTTCCCGTCGCGGCCGGTGAGGTGTCCGCCGAGCCCGTGACCGCCGCCGAGGCACCATGACGCGGAACCCGTGGCCCGGGTCCGCCCTTCGGCACGCCCCATCCGGCCGGCCCGGTCGGTGAACGGGTGCCATGGGACGGGGCATCCGGCGCGCCCAGCGCGTCACGGTGCTTGGTGGCCGCGGCCATCGGCGGTCTTCGGCGCGGGCGCGTCGGGTGGCGCCCGCCAGCAGGTCGAGCGGGAAGACGGCCACGCCGGCCGGTGAGCCGGTCAGCCGTGCTCCGGCCCGTCGTGCGTTCCCTCGACCGTGGGTCCGCCGGCGGTCGGGGCCCTTCCCGGTGGCCGTTCGTACGCCCGCCGCCCGCGCTGTTGTGTCCCCTGGCGGGGAAAGCGTTGCCGGGGTGCTCAGGCTCGGTCACCGGTTCCGCAGACGTGCTCGCGGCCTGTCAGACCCCCTGGGCGAGCCGCGCGCGGTCGTCACGGCGTGACCGCAGGGCCAGCGAGAGGACCGCGCTCGCGGCGAGAAGGGCCACCACCAGGCCGTAGCCGGCGACGGTGACGGTCAGCGGGACGAAGTCGCTGGCGATGCCCGCTACGAGGACCGGCGCGCCGTACGCCGTGTAGGCGACGAGGTAGACCGCGGCGAAGAGGCCGCCCCGGCTCGCGTTGTCCGCGAGCGGGCCCAGGATGCGCAGGGAAGAGCCGAAGGCCGCACCCTGCCCGGAGCCGCCCAGCAGCGCGCCGACGACGACGAGCGGCAGCCTGGCTGTCACGACGCCGGTGACCGTGAGGACGGCACCGGCGAACACCAGGAGCGCGCCGATGCGAGTGGCCCGCCCGGCGGACAGCCGCCCGAAGCCGATGCCGGCCACCGCCGCCGCCATCGGCTGGACGGCGACGATCGCACCGTTCACCGCCGCGTTGCGGATGCCGAAGACCGACGCGTCGAAGGACGGCGCCAGGCCGAGGAAGAGGCCGGAGAACATCCAGCCGGCGGCGATCAGGGGGGCCAGGGACCAGAACCATCCGCGGGCCGTCCGGACGACGCTCAGCCTCGGGCGCAGCGAGGCCAGCACACCGGGGTGCCGGTCCGCCGTCTCCGGGGCGGCCAGTACGGAGGCGATGCCGTAGACGAGGACCACCGTCAGGCCGAGGAACACGACGGCCGTCGGGTGGGTGCTGGACTGGACGGCCAGGCCCGCGAAGAGGGCTCCGAGGGCCAGTCCGCCCACCGGGGCGGCGCTGGTCAGCACCGTCATGACCGGCCGGTGCCGCGGGGCGGCGAGCTCGATGATCGCCGCCGTGAACGTACTGGTGGCCGCTCCCGTGGCCATGCCCTGCACGGCCCGCGCGGCGATGATCCAGCCGATGCCGTCGGCGGCCAGGAACAGCGCGCTGGTGACCAGCAACAGGAGCATGGCGCCGACCAGCACCGGCCGGCGGCCGATGTGGTCCGATACGGAACCGGCCACGAGCAGGGTGGCCAGAAGCGTGACCGCGTACACGGTGAACGCCGTGGTGAGCTGCCAGGCGGGGAAGCCCCACTCGCGCTGGTAGAGCACGAAGAGCGGGCTGCCGGCGCCGGCCCCGAAGGCGACGGCGATCGAGGCGACCACCACGCCGGCGGTGGCCAGCGGCCGACCGCGCCCGGAGGGCGAAGCCGGGTCCGAGGAGGGCGCCGGGGTCTGGTGTGAGGAAGGGACTGAAGACAGCTTCACGGCGTCTCCTCGGGCCGCTTGTTCCGGACGGGTCGGACGGGTGCCGACCCGCGAGGTCACACCGGCGCTCAGACCGCGGCGGCGAGCGCCTGGTGTCCGGCGCTGATCACAGCCGCCTGCCGGGCCACGCGCGCGCCCAGGTGTTCGGCCGTGGCGACGTCCGCGCCGTGGACGGTGTCCGTCCCGCCGTCCATCGGCGTCTGCGCGCCCGCTCCGCTCCAGAAGCCGAGGCGGTTCAGGTCGTGCTCGGAGGCGCTGGTGGAGTTCCAGCCCGGAGCCAGGCCCAGGCTGACCCAGAGCATCCGGTGCTGGGCGGCGAAGGCGGCGAAGAACGCGAGGGTGTTGTTCTTGTCGCCGCTCTTGGAGGCCGAGTTGGTGAATCCCGCCGCCAGCTTGTCCGCCCACCGCCCCTCGGCCCAGCGGCCACTGGTCGCTTCGGCGAAGGCGTGGAAGCCGGCCGAGGCGCCGCCCATGTAGGTGGGCGATCCGAAGATGATCGCGTCGGCGTGGTCCAGCCCCTGCCACTGTTCGTCGGTCACGGCGGTCACGTCCACGAAGAGGACGTCGGCGCCGGCCTGCGCGGCCCCGCGGCGGACCGCTTCGGCGAGCACGGCCGTGTGTCCGTAGCCGGAGTGGTAGGCGACGGCGACGGACGGGCGGGCGGAGGACGATTCGGACATGGAAGCTCCTGTGAGAGTGAATGCTTTGGGGGAGTGTGAGAGTGAGTGCTTTGGGGGGAGGGGCAGGCCGCGTGCCTTCCGGCCCTGGGAGGGGCGTCGCGGTCGTTCGACGGTGACGCCTCCTGAGGAACCGGGCCGGTCGGCCGGTTCGCACGGCGAAGCCGCGTGGCGCGGTTCCGCGGGCGCCGGCTTCGGGTGGGGCTCTCAGCCCCGGGCGAACGGGCTGCCCAGGGCCTCGTAGTCGGCCTGCGTCAGCTTCAGTGCGGCAGCCGCCACGTTCTCCTCCAGGTGCTCGACCGACGAGGTGCCGGGGATCGGCAGGACGACGGGCGAGCGGTGCAGGAGCCAGGCGAGCGCCACCTGGGAGGGTGAGGCAGCCAGGCGGGCCGCGACGCGGGCGAGCGGACCGCCCGGCCGGGCCAACTGCCCGGTGGCCAGCGGGAACCAGGGCAGGAACGCGATGTCGTTCGCCTCTGCGTACCGCAGGACGTCCTCGGAGTCGCGCTGGGCGATGTTGTACAGGTTCTGCACGGAGGCGATGGGCACGATGGCACGGGCCCGCTCCAGCTCCTCGACGCCGACCTCGGAGAGCCCGACGTGGGCGATCTTGCCCTCGTCGCGCAGCTCCTTGAGGACACCGATCTGGTCCTCGAAGGGTACCGAGGGGTCGATGCGGTGCAGCTGGAAGAGCGGAATGCGCTCCAGACCCAGCCTGCGGAGGCTGGACTCCGCCTGCCGGCGCAGGTACTCGGGCCGGCCGTTCGTCCGCCACTCCCCGGGGCCGGGCCGGGTGAACCCGGCCTTGGTGGCGATGACCAGGTTCTCCGGGTACGGGTGCAGCGCCTCGCGCAGGAGCTGTTCGGCCGTCTCGGGTCCGTAGGAGTCGGCGGTGTCGAACAGGGTCACGCCCAGTTCCACGGCGCGGCGCAGGACACGCACACCCCTGTCCCGGTCGGGGAAGGGACCCCACACTCCGGGACCCGTCAACTGCATGGTCCCGTAAGCGAGTCGGTTGACCACGAACTCACCGCCGAGGGCGAACGACCCCGATGACTCCGCTGAGATGGTGTCCATGTCTCGCTGCCTTTCTCGTCCGGGCCGCCCGCGGTCGGGGCGGCCCCCGGCACCGTGGAGGTGCCGCGTTGTCTGTGCGGGTGGCATCACCGCGCCGGCGAGGAACCCGCGGCGGCGCGTGCCCGGCCGGCGTCCCACCGGCGACCACGACGCCGTGCGTGACCCGTCGGCGCCTCTCATCCGGTCCCCGCCACGGTCACGGGTCGTCGGGCCTCTCGCTGCCGGCCCGACCAGCATGACCGCCGTTTGTGGATACTTAGTGGGGTCCGTTTCGGGGCACCTGGCGGCCTTCGCGCACCAGCTCCTGGCAGCCTCTGCGCGCCGGTTCCCGGCGGTTTTCGCGCGCCAGTTCCCGGCGACGTCCGCGCACCGGTCGGCCACCGCCAGGCGCCCGATCCGCCGCCGCGCCGCCGGGACGGTGCCCGCCGGGACGGTGCCCGGTGGGACGGTGCCCGGTGGGACGGTGCCCGGTGGGACGGTGCCCGCCGGGACGGTGCCCGCCGGGACGGTGCCCGGTGGGACGGTGCCCGCCGGGCCGGCCGTGCGGGGCCGTGCTCAGAAGCCGGTCATCGTGATCTTGCCGATCGCCTTGCCCGATTCCAGGACGCGGTGCGCCTCGCGCAGGTGCTCGGCGTTGATCGTGCCGAGATCGGTGGTGGCGGTGGTGGTGAGGATTCCCGCGTCGACCAGGCGGGCGATCTGGTCGAGGATGTGCCGCTGCACCGCCTGGTCGGGCGTCTGGTGGAGCGAGCGGGTGAACATGAACTCCCAGTGGAACGAAATGCTCTTGGACTTGAGCACGCCGATCTCGACCGGGCCGAAGTCGTCGATGGCGACGAGCCGTCCGAGCGGCTTGAGGATGTCCGCGTAGGCGGTCAGGTTCCGGTCCGTGCCGGCGGTGCTGAAGACGAGGTCCACCCCGTCCGGTGCCACCTCGGCCACCTGCGGGGGCAGGGGCCTGCGGTGATCGACGACATGGGACACCCCCATGCGGCGGGCGAACTCGGCGGTCTCCGGGCGGGAGGCGGTACCGATCACCGTCAGGCTGGTCAGGGCGCGCGCCAGCTGGGCCACCATGGCACCGACACCGCCCGCGGCGGCGGTGACCAGCAGGGTGCCGGTCTTCTCCAGGGCGCCCTCGCGCAGGCCGAGGTGCTCGAAGAGGCCCTCCCACGCGGTGAGCGACGTCAGCGGCAGGGCCGCCGCCTCGGCGAAGGAGAGGGTGGCCGGCTTGTGGCCGACGATGCGCTCGTCCACGGTGTGGAAGAGGGCGTTGGCACCGGGCCGGTCGATGGCG
This sequence comes from Streptomyces canarius, assembly GCF_014650735.1. Lineage (NCBI taxonomy): Bacteria > Bacillati > Actinomycetota > Actinomycetes > Kitasatosporales > Streptomycetaceae > Streptomyces > Streptomyces canarius. Next base: position 90,956 of record NZ_BMVN01000031.1, on the reverse strand, counting down.
CCGGCGTAGAAGACCTCGTCGCCGACCTCGAACGCCTCCACCTCGTCGCCGACGGCGACGACCGTGCCCGCGGCGTCCCACCCGAGGACCTTGGGCTCGCCGCCCGGATCGTTGTTCTGCCGCACCTTGTAGTCCACCGGGTTGACCGCGATGGCCTCGACCCGTACGAGCAGGTCGCGGAGGCCGGGCCGCGGCACCGGCAGCGTGACGTCGACCAGGCTCTCCGTGTCGTCCACGGGAAGGCTCTTGCGGTAGGCGACCGCCGGCATGGTGGTGGGGATCTCACTCATCTCTCGCTCCTGTTGTGCCGTAGGTGCTGGCTGCGGCGATAACGTAGCTCGGGGGAGGTAGTAACCTTCAACGGAACCTACTTCCCATTGGGAAGTAAGCTGGTAGAAGGCGATCCACGAGCGGAGGGACGCGACCGTTGGCGACGACATGCGCATCCGAACGACACGACCACCACGACGTCTACGCGGCCCAGTGCCCCTGCCGGGAGGTGCTGGACCTGCTGGCCAACAAGTGGTCGGCGCTGGCGATCGGGGCGATGGAGGAGGGGCCGCAGCGCTTCGGAGCGCTCCAGCGGCGTCTGGAGGGCGTCAGCCCCAAGGTGCTCACCTCCACGCTCCGCCGCCTGGAGGAGAAGGGGTTCGTGGACCGGACCATCTACCCCGCGGTGCCCCTGCACGTGGAATACGCGCTCACGGACCTGGGACGCAGCGTGGCCCGGCCGCTCGCCCAGCTGCGGAACTGGGTGGAGGACCACGTCGACGAGATCGCCTAGGCAGGTGGGCCCGTCCGGCGGTCCGCTCGCCTTCGTGGCGGGTACGGCACGTCATGCCGACCGGTTCCGGGTGCCGTTGCTCGCCATGCCCGGAAGGTACACGGGGTCGCCGGATCGCCGCAGGGCCGGACCCTCGCCGGTGAGGTGCTGTCCTACTCCCGGCGTCCGGTGAGGAAGTGGTCGAGGCCGAGGTGCATGAACCCGGCCAGGCCGCTCTCGACCAGCCGCCAGGCACTGGTTCTGCCGTCGGCGAGTGGACCGGGGAGGTCGCGGCGGTGTCGACCCGGACGAGGCCGCCGGGATGCGCCCCGGTCGCACGGCGCCGGATCAGTGCCGCCGGACGCCGCCGGGTCCTGCGGGGGTGGCCGGAGTGTCCGGCACCGGCCGCACCACCTCGACCAGCCCATGGACCGCGTCCGAGCAGCCTGCCTCCCGCGCCGGGGGAGGTGAACCGTCCCCGGCGGCGGGGGTGAACCGTCCGCACCGGCGTACGCCGGGCCTCGCCCGCGCGAAGCCCGGCGCCGGGCACCCGGGCCTCGGACCACGGGCGTCCGCTTCGCTGGTAACGGCACTTTCCACACGCCGTCGTCCGGTGCCGGACCCTTGGGCCGGTCAGTGATCAGTGATCAGTGTGTAGCGGACGGTCTGGGCCTGGATGAGCCCGTCACGGAAGACGAAGGTGTCGACGCCGTCTTCCACACGGCGCCCTGTCGGGCTGGCCGCGGACCATTCGAGGAACAGTACGTCGCCTGCGAACTGCGGCTTCAGTTCCCAGTCGGCATCCGGGAGATCGGCCAGCAGCCTGCCGATCGCCTCTTTCACCCCTTCGCGGCCGTGCAGGGTGCCGGACGGTGTGATGAACACGGCGTCCTCGGCGTAGTTGGCGGCGATGCGGTCGAGATCTCCCGTCCCCAGCCGCGCACCGTGGTCGGCGAACACCTCCTGCGGACGACGGTGATCCGATGGGGTGGCTGTTGTCATGACGTGCTCCTTCGCACAGGGGCCGGGGCCGTTCAGCGCCCGGGGACCGACAGGACGAGCTTTCCCCTGGTGTGACCGCCCTGGTTGATGCGCCACGCTTCCGCGGCCTCATGGAGGGGCAGTACTCGGTCGAGATGGACGGTCAGCCGGCCGTCGTCGGCCAGGGCGGCCAGGACGGTGAGATCGGCCCGGTCCGGCCGCACCCATACGTAGTGCCCGCCCTTGGCGGCGGCTTCCGGGTCGACGACGGAGGCCAGCCGGCCGGGGTCGTCGAGCAGGTCGAGCGAGACCTCCACCGCGTCGTGCCCGGCGAAGTCCACAGCGGCGTCCACCCCTTGGGGGGCCAGCTCACGGACACGGTCGCGCAGGCCGTCCCCGTAGGTCACGGGGACGGCGCCCAGGGAGCGGAGGAAATCGTGGTTGCGTTCGCTCGCCGTCGCGATGACCCGTGCCCCGAGGGCGGCGGCGATCTGGACTCCGAACGAGCCGACACCCCCGGCCGCGCCGTGAACGAGCACCGTCTCGCCCGGCTGGAGGCCGGTGCGCTGGACGGCCTGGTAGGCGGTGAGCCCCGCGAGGGGTACGCCCGCCGCTTCCTCCCAGGTGAGCGCGGCGGGCTTGGGGGCCAGCAGGCGCACGTGGGCGGAGACCAGTTCGGCATAGGCGCCGAACTGGGCCCAGTCCTTGCGGATGTAGCCGAAGACCTCGTCGCCGGGGGCGAACTCGGTGACGTCGAACCCCACTCGCTCGACGACGCCGGCCACGTCCCAGCCGGGAACCAGCGGGAAGCCGGTCTCCATGACGGCGTCGAGCCGTCCTTCGGCGAGCTTCCAGTCGACCGGGTTGACCCCGGCCGCCTTCACACGGACGAGGACTTCACCGGGTGCCACTTTGGGGTCCGGCAGCTCTGTCCATTCGAGGTCTTCGGTACGACCGTACCGGCGCAGTGCCATGGCTTTCATGGACGGACGTGCTCCTTTCAGGCGGCGACCGCGATCGGGGTGGGCGACGACTGCAACGCCCGGACCAGCGGTTCGAGCCTGGCGTCCTGAGCTGCCTCGGCGAGCGCCGCCCGCAGGGCGGTGTCGTGCGTGGGGCGCGCTGCCTCAAGCAGCTCCGTACCGGCGTCGGTGACGTTGGTGTAGATCCCGCGGCGGTCGGTGGGGCACAGGTAGCGGGACAGCAGTCCGCGGTCCTCCAGACGGGTGACCAGACGCGTGGTGGCGCTCTGGCTGAGGACGACGGCGTCGGCGACCTGTTTCATCTGCAAGTGCCCTCCGTCTCCGTCGTGCTGCCGGCTGAGCACGTCGAGCAGCGCGTACTCGCGGGCGCTCAGGCCGTGACCCGTTTCCAGGGCGCGTTCGAGGTGTGTCTCGATCTTGCCGTGCAGCAGGGAGAGGGCGCACCAGCCCTGAGCCAGGACGGAGAGCGCTGGGGCGGTGGCGGTCACAGGAGCCTCCTTCGGCGGCGGGCCAGTCGAAGGCCAGCATACTTGCACGCAATGTCTATTGCAAGCACAGGCACACCGCGTTTGCGTATATGCAGCGTCTGCAACTATTGTGGTCGCACGTAAGCGTTCCATGCAATCGCTCGGAAGGTCTCTCCCCATGCCTCTCGCGCTCCTGGCCCTGGCCATCGGGGCCTTCGGGATCGGCACCACCGAATTCGTGATCATGGGCGTGCTGCCCCAGGTCGCGGACGACTTCGGTGTCAGCATCCCCACCGCCGGCTGGCTGGTGTCCGGCTACGCGCTCGGCGTCGTCATCGGTGCCCCGCTGCTCACCGTGCTCGGCACCAGGGTGTCCCGCAAGAAGATGCTCATGTTCCTCATGGGCCTGTTCATCGTGGGCAACGCCCTCTCGGCCGCCGCCCCGAGCTTCGGCCTCATGCTCATCGGCCGGGTCATCGCCTCCCTCGCGCACGGCGCGTTCTTCGGCATCGGCTCGGTGGTCGCCGCCGACCTGGTCGCCCCCGAGAAGAAGGCCTCCGCCATCTCCCTGATGTTCATGGGCCTGACCGTCGCCAACATCGTCGGCGTCCCCGGCGGCACCTACATCGGACAGGTCGCCGGCTGGCGCCTCACCTTCACCCTCGTCGCCGCCCTCGGCGTCATCGGACTCCTCGGCGTCGCCAAGCTCGTCCCCGAGCAGGGCAAGCCCAGGGCCGGGAACGTCCGTGCCGAATTCGCCGCCTTCAGGAACGTCCAGGTCTGGCTCGCCATGGCGATGACCGTCCTCGGCTACGGCGGTGTCTTCGCGGCCATCACCTACATCACTCCGATGATGACCCGGGTGGCCGGCTACACGGAGGGCGCCGTGACCTGGCTGCTCGTCCTGTTCGGCGTCGGCATGTTCCTCGGCAACCTGCTCGGCGGCAAGTTCGCCGACCGGGCCCTGATGCCGATGCTCTTCACCACCCTGGCGGCCCTGGCCGCGGTACTGCTGCTGTTCACCGCGACCGCCCACAACAAGGTCCTCGCCGCCATCACGCTCACCCTGATCGGCGCGCTCGGCTTCGCCACGGTGCCCCCGTTGCAGAAGTGGGTCCTCGACCAGGCCTCGGCCGCCCCGACCCTGGCCTCGGCCGCCAACATCGGCGCCTTCAACCTCGGCAACGCGCTGGCCGCCTGGCTCGGCGGTGTGGTGATCGCGGGCGGCCTCGGCTACACCTCGCCGAACTGGGTCGGTGCCCTGCTCTCCGGCACAGCCCTGCTGCTGTCCTTCCTCGCCGCGTTCCTCGACCGCCGTACACGCCGGGCCTCCGACAGCGTCACGGCCGGCTCCCCGCACCCGCAGGCCCAGCCGACCAGCACCCCGATCGGCCACTGACCCCCCGTTCACCCGGCACTGACCCCCACCCGGCATTGCCCCCACCGGGCACTGACTCCTCGCCAGGCACCAACCCCCCACCCGGCACTGACCACCTACCCACTCGGTCACTGCCCCCCGGCCACTGGCCCCCCGCACACCAACCCCCCACCCGGCCGGACCAGACCCGACGCCCCGAACGAAGCGAGCACCACACCATGAGCACCCCCGCCACCGTCGCCCCCCTGACCACCCAGGACGCGGAGGCTCTGATCACCGCCGCCCGTCGTGCCGCGGAGGCGGCCGGGGTCACCGTCAGCGTCACCGTGCTCGACGCCGGCGGTCACCTCATCGCCTTCCGCCGCGACGACCGCGCCGTGCTGATCTCCGGGGAGACCAGCACCCGCAAGGCGTACACCGCGCTCCAGCTCAACGCCCCGACCGCCGACCTCGTCGACCTGGTCAACCCCGGCGGCCCGTTCCACACCCTGCCCACCGCCCTCGACCGGCCGCTGCTGTTCATCGCCGGCGGCCTGCCCGTCCACCGCGACGGCCGCCTCATCGGTGCCATCGGTGTCGGCGGCGGCACCCCCGAGCAGGACCACGGGTTCGCCGCCACGGCACTTGGCACCCTCGCCTGAGGACATCGCTCGCCTGAGGCCCTCGCCTGAGGACATCCCGTGCCTGAGGACATCCGGCCGGCAGTGCCGGCCCGGCGCCCGACCACCGGAACGGATCGGCCGGGCCCGCACCACGACAGGTCAGGGCGCACTCCGGCCGCACCGGAGGGGCCCTGCCCGGCACCACCCGTCACCACGCAAGGAACTCCCGCGCATGACCGCCCCCGTCCCCACCGTCACGCTCCACAACGGCGTCGAGATCCCCCAGCTCGGCTTCGGCGTCTTCCAGGTCCCCGACGCCGAGACGGCCGCGGCCGTCTCGGCCGCTCTGGAGGCCGGCTACCGCTCCATCGATACCGCCGCGATCTACGGCAACGAATCCGGGGTCGGCAAGGCCCTCGCCGGCTCCGGCATCCCCCGCGACGACCTGTTCGTCACGACCAAGCTGTGGAACGCCGACCAGGGGTACGACGCCACGCTCAGGGCCTTCGACACCGGCCTGGAAAGGCTGGGACTGGACTACGTCGACCTCTACTTGATCCACTGGCCGACCCCGGCCCGTGACCTGTACCGGGAGTCATGGAAGGCCATCGAGAAGCTGGCCGCCGACGGACGGATCAGGGCCGCGGGCGTCTCCAACTTCCAGCCGGCGCACCTGAAGCGACTGCTGGACGGCGCCGACCTGGTGCCGGTGGTCAACCAGATCGAGCTGCACCCCGGCCTCCAGCAGAGCGAGCTGCGCGCCCTGCACGCCGACCTCGGTATCGCCACCGAGGCGTGGAGTCCGCTGGCGCAGGGCGCCGTCCTCGGTGACGAGGCGATCACCGCCATCGCCGCGCGGCACGGCAAGTCGCCCGCGCAGGCCGTCCTGCGCTGGCACCTCCAGCTCGGCAACATCGTCATCCCCAAGTCCGTGACGCCCGCCCGCATGCGCGAGAACCTCGACGTCTTCGACTTCACCCTGTCGGACGAGGAGATGGCCGCGATCGCCGCCCTCGACCGCGGTCTGCGCACCGGTCCGCACCCGGACAGCCTCCACTAGTCCCTCTTGGCCGACCCGGGCGGGAGCGCTTGGCACCGTCCCGCACGGACTGTCCCGGACCGCGCGGACGCGGCGGGCGGACCCGCCCGTACGAGCCGCCGAACCGACCTTGAAAGGTGTCCATCCGATGTCCCCTACTCCCACTGCCCTGGAGCGGCTCGTGAACCCCGCGGGTCTGCCGACCCTGGGCCTTGAGCTCCCCCTCGACAACGACTGGGGCCACACGCGCCTGCGCGCCGACCGGGCCGCCGGCCGTCCCTTCGGTGTCCCCGACCTGACCCGTCACGCCGAACTGGCGCGCCTCGCCGACACCCTGGGCTTCGCGGCCCTGTGGGTCCGGGACGTGCCCCTGTACGACCCCGAGCAGTTCGGCGACGCCGGCTCCGTCTTCGAGGCCTTCACACATCTGGGTCACCTCGCAGCCGTCACCGAGCGGGTCGTGCTCGGGACCGGCGCCATCGTGCTGCCGCTGCGGCAGCCGCTGCTCGTCGCGAAGGCCGCGGCCACGGTGGACGTCCTCTCCGGCGGCCGGTTCGTTCTCGGGCTGGCCAGCGGCGACCGGCCGGTGGAGTACCCCCTGTTCGGCGAGGACTTCGAGGCGCGCGGTGCCACGTTCCGCAAGGGCGTGGAGATCCTGCGCGAGGCCTGGGCCACCCGTGCGAGCGGGCAGGGCATCAGCCTGCCCGACATCGGACTCGGCGCCGATCGCAACCTCGATGTGCTGCCCAAGCCGACGGGTCGGACCGTTCCCCTCGCCATCGCGGGGCACGCGCAGCAGTCCGCGGAGTGGATCTCACGCAACGCCGACGCCTCCCTCAACTACCCCCGCCCCCTGGGCGCCCTGCGGCTGAAGACCCGCGAGTGGCAGCAGCTCACCGCCGGGGCCCCCAAGCCGTACCTCACGCCGATGCAACTGGACCTCACCGAGGACCCGGCCGTCGCCGCGACCGCGATCCGGCTCGGCCTGCGCACCGGACGTGAGGCGCTGGTCGACCACCTGCGGGAGATGGGCGGGCTCGGCGTCAGCCACGTCTCCTTCAACCTGCGGCCCGGCGACCGGCCCGTCGAGGAGGTCCTCCGGGAACTCGCCGAGACGGTGCTGCCGCACTTCCCCACCCCCGACGTGGCGACCGCGACCGGTGCGAACCCCGTCGCCACGCCCTGACGCCGGCTGCGCGCCGATCCCGAGCGCCCCTCACCCACGACCCCGACAGGGGCGGCCTCGTCCTCCACCCCCGGTTCCCCACCGGACCCATGCCGCTCGCGTGGACGCCGCGGCCCTCTCCTGCCCCCAGAACATCCCAACTTCCCAGAACACCTCAACTTCCGAAGGAGTGACTCATGTTCGAGAACATCGTGGTCGCCGTCGATTCCAGCGCGGGCGACACGGTCGCCCTGCGCACGGCCACTCGTCTGGCGCAGGTCTCGGGCGGCGTCGTGCACGTGCTCCACATCGCCGTCACGGACATCGAGCACCAGACCGTCGTGCGTCTGGAGGACACCGGCGCGGCGCGGCAGGTCCTCGACATCGCGGTCAAGTCGGTCGCCGACGCCGGAGTCCGCTCCGAAGGACACCTCGCGGCAGGGACGGTCGGTGAGGTGCCCGGCATCATCACCGACACGGTTCGGGACCTCGGCGCGGACCTGCTGGTGATCACCCCGCACAAGCGGAACATGTTCACCGCCTGGTTCACACCCCGGGTGAGCGACGCGGTGACACACGTCAGCGGCATCCCCGTTCTCCTGGTGCCCGACGGCGCCGGCGCGTAACGGGCCGCAGGGCGCCGGGGCACCGAACTCGGGAGGGCGCCCTGTCGGGCACCTCTTGCCCGAGTGAGGTTATGCGTATAACTTGCCCCCGGGGGAGCAGTTTCCCCGCGTCGCCCCGGTACAGAGAGGAGGTCACCGATGAACACGAGTCAGGCGAGCCGCCACCTGTGGATCTTCGGTGACCATTCCTTCCGCAGCGATTTCTACGGCTGACAAGAGGCTTCGCGTCGAGGGGACAGGTGTGCCCTCGACCCGGCTCGACGGCACCCGAGGTGCCCTGTCTCCCTCCCTCTCGGCCAAGGAACTTCGCCATGTCCCAGCTCACCCCTGCCCGCTGCCCGGTCCCGCACGACGGCACCCAGTGGGCCGCCCGCCACATGCCGATGCTGGCAGCCACGATGCGGACGCACGCGTCCGCGTTCGCCGGCCGCCGTATCGGCATCTGCCTGCACATCGAACCCAAGACCGCCGTGCTGGTCGGCCACCTCGCCCAGGCGGGCGCCGAGATCGTCCTCACCGGGTCGCCCGGCACCACGCAGGAGGACACCGCGGACGCGCTGCGCGACTACGGCATCACCGTCGTCGGCCACCGCTCCGACGACCTCGCCCGGCACCGCGAGAACATCGCGCGCGTCCTGGACTCACGGCCCGACCTCATCCTCGACAACGGCGCCGATCTCATCGAGGGCGTCCTCGCCCGTGGCGGCCTGCCCGGCCTCGTCGGCGCCACGGAGGAGACGACCACCGGGGGCCTGCGCATCCGCTCCTGGGACCGCCGGCCGGACTTCCCGGTGATCGTCATCAACGACAGCCGCCTCAAACTGCTGGTGGAGAACGAGTTCGGTGTCGGCCAGAGCGTCGTCCAGGGCTTCATGAACGCCACCAACCTCATGATCCCGGGAGCCCGTGCCACCGTCGTCGGCTACGGCCCCTGCGGACGCGGCGTCGCGGACACGCTCGCCCACCTGGGCGCACGCGTGGCGGTCGCCGACACGGACCCCTACCGTGCGCTGGAGGCCGTGATGGCAGGCCACCGGGTCGGCTCACTCGTCGACCTGCTGCCCCGCACGCAACTGCTCTTCCTGGCCACCGGCCATCCCGGCGTCATCGGTGCCGCGGAGATCGGGGCGCTGCGGGACGGCACCGTCGTCGCCGGGGTCGGACACATGCCCTGGGAAGTGGACGCGAACGCGCTCGCCGAACACACCGTCTCCGTACACCGCTCCGGGCCCAGCGGACAGGAACGCGCCGTGCACCGACTGCGCGACGGCCGCGAGATCGTGATCCTCGCGGACACGAAGATGATCAACCTGACGGCGGCCAAGGGCAATCCGATCGAGGCCATGGACCTCGGTCTGACCCTCCAGGCACGCAGCCTCGCCGCGATCGCCACCGGCCACAGCCCCTCACTCGAACCCGGCGTACAGGCGGTGCCGGCGTCCATCGACAGGCAGGTCGCCGCCGACCTCGTCGACACTCTGAGCCGTATCTGAGTTCCCGGACCCGGCCCGTGCGGGCCTGATGCGCCCGGCCGTCCCCGGGCACATCGGGCCGTCCGGCGTCGCCCCTTCGAGGTGTACCTTTCCGACGGGTCGATCGACAGGTCATCGAACAAGGCCGATGTCGCCGCGTCGGTCGGGAAGGCACGCCGATGCGTACGCTGGTCGACGAGGACCGTACGACGCCGAGCGGCGGTTCGCCGCTGGCTGAGACTGTTCGGGACGGCCCACGGCGGACGCCGGCCGCGCTGGAGACCGAAGTCGGCGCTCACCGGGCCGAGTTGGCCGATGAGCGCGACGAGCAGGGGCAGCGCCTGGCGGTCCGCGGCGGTCACCGGAGCCGGGATGTCGTGGACGCACCCCACCGCGTCGCCCCTTCGAGGTGTATCTTTCCGACGGGTCGATCGACAGGTCATCGAACAAGGCCGATGTCGCCGCGTCGGTCGGGAAGGCACGCCGATGCGTACGCTGGTCGACGAGGACCGTACGACGCCGAGCGGCGGTTCGCCGCTGGCTGAGACTGTTCGGGACGGCCCACGGCGGACGCCGGCCGCGCTGGAGACCGAAGTCGGCGCTCACCGGGCCGAGTTGGCCGATGAGCGCGACGAGCAGGGGCAGCGCCTGGCGGTCCGCGGCCGTCACCGGAGCCGGGATGTCGTGCCACCCCACCGCGTCGCCCCCGTCCGTGCCGGAGCCCGCTTCCGACACGGCCGGCTCGTCGGACACCCCGAGGCGGTCGCGGCGTGAGCGCCCTCGCGGCCCAGGCCCTCGGCACCAGGCGGCTGGACCTGCTGCCGCTGCGCGTCGAGCACGCAGAGGAGATGGCCGCGGTGCTGTCCGACCCGGCCCTGCACACCTTCATCGGCGGCACTCCGGACACCCCGCAAGCCCTGCGCTCGCGCTACCAGCGCCTGACCGCGGGCTCTCCCGACCCCACCGTGTCCTGGCTCAACTGGGTGATCCGGCTCCGTGCGGAATCCTGCCTGACGGGCACCGTCCAGGCCACGATCAGCGCCTCCGGCCAGGGCCCCGTCGCCGAGATCGCCTGGGTGGTGGGGACCCCGTGGCAGGGGCGGGGCATCGCCACCGAAGCGGCCCGGGAACTCGTCGACTGGCTCGGCTCGCAGCCGGTGCACACCGTCATCGCCCACATCCACCCCGAACACCGGGCATCCGCCGCCGTCGCCGCTGCCGCCGGACTCGGCCCCACCGACGAGTGGCACGACGGCGAGATCACCTGGCAGCGGAGCGTCGGGCGAGTGATCCACGGGTCGCACTGACCGCGCCCGGCACCCCTCGCCCGCAGGGGCGGGGCCCATGTCCACCCCTCGGCGGCGCTCCCCGCGCTCAGGACTGCGACGAGCCCTCGCAGGCGCTGCTCAGGTCCTCCAGGTCCGAGGACATCCCGTCCCGTACCACGTGGAGACTGGAGTTGCCCGGGTCCCTGAGGCTCGCGCCCATCGCCCTGGCGTCGGCGGCGAGGGTACTGACGGCCGAGCGTCCGGGGCGTCCGCGTCGGACACGGCGCGGTCCAGGCTGGATGCCAGGTCCTGGTGGGTGGCGCCGGCCGAGTCGACGTCGTCGCTGGTGACCGGGTTGGGGATCAGGTCGATGCGGCCAGGGAGCGTGTCGGTCGCCACCCGGCAGGCCGGGCCGGGGACGGGATCCGGCTGCGCCTCCTCGGCGGCCGGGTCCGAGACGTCGTGGGATTCCGCGGCCGGTGACGCGTAGGGAGTGTACGTGGAGGCCGGCTGGGAGCCCGTGTTCGACTTGTTCCTTCTTCGCGGCCTCGATGATCTTCGAGCCGAAGACGAGTGCGAGGACGGCGAGTACGGCGACGAACGGCCAGGCCGACGCCTGGTGGCCCGACGTGGTCCGCTCGGCGGCGCAGACGTCCTGCACGGTGATCCGCCCGCCCCTGCCGGTGCCCTTCACCGTGGCCAGGTCGACGCCCTTCAGGGCCGTGCGTTCCCGGGCAGCCGGGGTCGCGCCGATGCGGGACGTCCTCCCCGACGTGCCTCCGGTCCCCGCTTCCTTCGTCTTGCCGTCCCTGCCCGCCGCCTTCGTCTTGCCGTCCCGCCCGTGACCTTTGTCCGCGCCGTCCCGCCCGTGCCCTTCGTACGGGGGAGCGTCGAGGAGTGCCAGGGCCTTCTCGACCGTCGGCCGTTCGTCGGGGTCCCTCTCCAGGAGAGAGGCTGGGTGATCTGCGGGCTGAGCTGCGACTTCGCTGGCCGAGGCAGTGGGCGGCTACTCGACCGCGGGGCACCGGCGTTGACCGTGGCTGACCCCTGCATCTGGCACGGTTGTGGCACGAACCACAGCCGACGACAGTCAGCCACGATGGCGGGTGCGCCGACCGATCAGGCGCGGTATGCCCGCTGTGCCCCCACCGGGCTCAGCCGTGCTGTCGGGTGCTGATTAACCCAGCAGTCGGCTTAGATTTTGAGAAGCGAAGGCGATTCACCGCTTAGCCGCGCCGATTCGTCGACCGACGTCGTCAACCGAGCCATCAGTGTCTACGACTTTGTGGATCAGCAGATCTAAGATGGCAATGAGCTGCTTATTCGACGCAAGGGCACAGACGAGGTGCAGCTCGTACACATCCTCTGATCGGCGAAGCGACCTCCTGCGCGAACTATGGGCGCGACGGTCATCGAAGTCTGCTCATCTGGTCAGCCGGTCACGCGGGACCTGCTGGCGGGCGACTCCGGTCGCGACGGTTGCTGTTCGGCTGCCTGGCGGTGCGCGTCGGCCGCGCCCACACCTTCACCTTCGGCCGCCAGCTCGACGTCCGCACCATCCGTTCCGCCGACTTCAACGACGGCCAGGAGCTGACCGAGCGGGCCGTAGCGGCGTACATCGCCAAGTACGCCACCAAGGGCGCCGAGACCGCCACGGGCGCCCTCGACCGCCCGCTCAAGTTCGCTGCCGAACTCGCCCAGCTCGACATCAGCGAACACGCCCGCCGCCTCATCCGCACGGCCGGTCTCCCTGCGGAGCCCGGCCCGTCCGGTCCTCCAGGGCCGTCCGGATCACCCGGGAAGAAGGGCGCCGACGGCTCAGACGGCGCTATCGGCGCGCCAGACACACCCGGAACACACGGGGAGCCGGGGCCCGCTGGCGCTACTGGTCCGGCCGGCCCTGCGGGGCCGCCGGGACCCCAGGGTGAGCCCGGCCCGGCTGGACCACAGGGCCCGGCAGGAGAGCGCGGTCCGGCCGGACCGCAATGCCCTGACGGGTACAGCCTTCAGCACCCGAGCTGGGACGAGAGTGCTCTCGTCTGCCGCCGCGACGGGGCGCCGTCCGACGGCGGACCGAGCCCAAGCCCTTCGTCAGGGCAACTCGTACTCGGCCTTGACCCGCAACGCCGGCAGTACCCGTAATCTTTTACGCCCCCTCTCGCCTTCGGGCGGGAGGGGGCCCTTTCGTCATGCCCGATACCCTGCCCGCATGATTCGCGCAGTGATCTTCGACGTCGGCGAGTGCCTCGTAGACGAGACGACCGAGTACGGCACCTGGGCCGACTGGCTCCAGGTTCCCCGCCACACCTTCGCCGCGATGTTCGGAGCCGTCATCGCCCAGGGCCGCGACTACCGCGAGGTGTTCCAGGAGTTCCGACCCGGCTTTGACCTGTACGCCGAGCGCGAGCGCCGCGCCGAAGCCGGGAAGCCGGAGACGTTCGGAGAGGCCGACCTGTACCCGGACGTCCGTGACGCGCTCGCCGCGCTCCGCGCCGATGGCTTGTGGCTGGGGATCGCCGGCAATCAGACGGTCCGCGCCGGCCGGATCCTCCGCGAGCTGTTCACCCCGGACGTTGACCTGATCGGCACGAGCGACGACTGGGGTGCATCAAAGCCGGACCGGGCGTTCTTCGAGCGGGTCGCAGAGGTAGTGCCCGCCGAAGCGGACGAGATGCTGTACGTCGGGGACCGCGTCGACAACGACATCCGCCCCGCGCGCGAGGCCGGCATGCATACGGCGCTGGTACACCGCGGGCCTTGGGCGACGATCCAGTGGAACACGGAGGAAGCGAAAAAGCTTCCCACGTTCCGCGTGGAGAGCCTCCTCGAACTGTCGCCCCTCATCCAGCGGTTCAACGAGCCAGCGCGCTGACCGTCGTAGACCACCCATATAGGCGGTCGTCCAGGTCGCGGACGCACTGCTCGTGCTGGTGCGGCGCCAGCGCGCGCCGCACCTCCCGCACCCGGTCCATGCCCATCGCGTACCAGGTGCGCTCCAGTTGGTCGAGCGCGCGGACTGCGTAGCCGCAGGCGGCCTCGGGGTTGCCGGCCGCGGCCTCGACCGCGGCCAGGTCCCCGAGGATGACGGTGGTCTGCTTCTCGTCCTGCGGGCCGAGCGTGTCGAGGACTTGGAGGAGTGTGGTCCGGGCCTGGGGGAGATGGCCCGCGCGCAGCTGGGTGTTGCCCTTGAACGCGGCCAGGCGCACCGGGGAGAACCAGTCCAGCCACTCAGGAGAGGCGTGGTCGCTGCCCTGGGCGAGGACGTCTTCGGCGTGCCCAATCAGGTGCAGAGCGGTTCGGGGGTTGCCGCAGCGGGTCTCGCACTCCGCCTCCACCGCGTCGAGCCAGGCGAGCAACTCCGCCGAGGCAGGACCGCGCCGGGCGTATGTCCGGGCGGCCACCATCCGCTCCACAGCCTCCTCGCGGCGGCCGTCCCAGCCGGGGATGAACGCAGTGTGCGCCAGGACCCCGGCGCCGAGCAGAGGGTCGTCGGCCTCACCGGCGGCCTGGAGCGCCCGCAGCAGAGTGTGTGCGGCCTGGTCCGGATCGCGCAGGTCGAAGAACTCGATCCGGCCTGCCAGGAGCCACGTCTCGGCGAGCGCCGCAGCGATCCGCTGTCGCGTCTGTCCGGCGGCCTCCGGGAGCAGCGCGCAGCCGAGGGTGGCGTGCGCGATCGCGGCCGGGTGCAGCGTGGCCGGGGCGACGGACCAGTACAGGCGTCGGTGTGAGCGGGTGACGGCTTCGAAGTCCTCGGCGGCTGTGGCGGGTTGCATGGTGACGGCTTGGGTGGGGACGGCAGCGAGACCAACGGCGGCTGCGGTCGCGGCGAGCACGGTGCGGCGCGCATGGCCCGCTGGTCTCCCACCAGTAGGAGTGAATCCCAGGGCTTCCAGGTCCTGACCGAGGAGCCGTGTGAGAGCCTGGGCCACCTCCGGTTGCGGAACCGGCGGCTGTTCGGACTCCCACCGCCGGACCTGCCGGACACCGACCCCGAGGGCTTCCGCGAGGGCCTGCTGGGAGTAGTAGCCGGCCGCGACCCGGGCCGCCTTGAGCCGGAAGTTTCCTGTGGGGCGTGCCACTGCTGCACCTCCATCGTCGAGCGCTGCGGCAAGTGTCGCTGTACGCCCTCGCCTTGGCCAGTCGTCACTTGGACGTCCCAACGAAAGTCCTCTTTGAGGCCCGCAAGAGACCTATTGAAGTCCTCGGCTTGATGCAATTGCAGGGCCAGTCTGGTGTGCCCGATCACACCTGCCGTGGAGGAGAAACCATGTCCACCGCTCCGCCCGTGGACGCCCCCGAGTGGGACGCCGTCCGCGTCCCCCGACAGCTCGGCCTCTCAGCGAGGGAGATCCTCGGCACACGCGCGGGTGCCGTGGTCGAGGACCCGACCCGGGGCGCGATCTACTTCTTCACCCCCGCGGGCACCGCCGACACGTGGGACCTGGGGAACACGGAAGCGCTCCCCGCCGGCGCGACCGTACCCATCCCACCGACCCGCCGCACGGAGGGCCCTGGACCGCACTGGCGTATCTGCCCCGGCAACGACGGTTGGCTCACCGACCCGGCCGCACTCGCCGCGGCGCTCCAGGACGCATTCCGCCCGCAGACCAGTGAGAAGCGGGTCGGATGACCACCGCGACACAGCGGCTCGCTGTCCTTCCGCTCCCTGAGTTTCACACGCTGTCGCAGGACCAGGTGCGAGGTATCACCTGCGTGTACGGCGGGGCGGCGCTCAGCCCGGCAACGGCCGTCGATCTCGGCGAGCGACGCCTGCGCCGTGTCGGGGGCCGGGTCAGTTGGTTCCCCCGAGCGTGCCGCCGGTGCGCCCTGGAGCAGGCGATGCACGCACTCGTGGCGCACAGCCAGGTGTGCGAGCAGTGCGTGGACGACCGCAACCTCTGCACGACGGGCCTGGGGCTGGTCCGCGCGGTGCGAGAGGCGCGCCGATGACTTCCGTTCAGATCGCCGAGGAGCTTGCGCGCCTGCACCAACTCGGCACCCGAGACCCCACTTCCGCTGCCAGCTGCGCCCACCCGGCTGGTTGCGGAGGCGGACACCCCGCGCCCTCCCCATGACCGCGGGTGGCCGCCACCCCGCCCACGCAGGCAATTGGTCACCACCGGGAGATACCCGCCAATATGGCGGATCTCCTACCGGAAAGGTCCCCCGATGAAGCGACTCATCACCCCCGTATGGCGCGCGATCCGAGGCCCGCTCCAGTGGCGCGTCCTCTGGTTCGCCCACGCCAAGTTCATGGTCGGCGTGACCGGCATCGTCCGCGACGACACCGGTCGGGTCCTCCTGCTCCGCCACCGCATGTGGCCGCCCGAGAAGCCGTGGGGACTGCCTACGGGCTACGCCAACAAGGGCGAGGAGTTCCCGCAGACCGTCGTGCGGGAGGTGAAGGAAGAGACCGGCCTGGATGTGAAGGTCGGCCGTCTGGTGCACCTCACCAGCGGCTACAAGCTGCGCATCGAGGTCGCCTATGAGGCGCTCGTTGTCGGTGGCTCCCTCAACCTCGACTCCTTCGAGATCTTGGAGGCCCGATGGTTCACATCGGACAGCCTGCCGGCCGGGATGCAGGACTCCCATCGGCAGCTCATCAGCGCCACGGCGACCTGAACCTGCTCGCCCCGAACGAGGTCCTCGTCGGCAACCGGGCGGCGGTCGCCGACGCGCTCACCGACTGGCGCGTGGACCCATCGCTGCTGACCGCGAGCAGCGAGCACGCCGCCCACACCTTCAGCAGCCTGGCCGAACGTCTGAACGTATGGGAAGACGCCGACCTCGACACCGCGCCCGTGCGTAGCGGACTGCGGCGTGCCCGCATCCGCTACGCCGAGTTCGGCCTCGACCAGCTGCTGCCACTCAACAGAGTGCTCGTCGGAGCCGAGTCGGCGCGGCCCGGGGCCTGGGGCGGCTTCCACCACCCCAACCAGGGGTACCGGCACATGCAGATGGCCGCCCTCATCACCATGTACGGGCCGATGGGGAGGGCGATTCCTGCCGACCCGGGACTGGCCATGCTCGACGTGGTGCGGGCCTACGCGCACGACTCTCTGCACTACGGGTCGGCGCGCCGGTACGTCCTCACCGATGGCCGGGTGACGCGGACGCAGTACGGCATCAACTGGCGCCGGCCGGACGGCCGCTCGTACTCGGCGGCCGACCCGCACGACGCCCACCACACCCGGAACCTGGGGGTCGTGATGGAAGGGGCCTGCGACCGGGAGGCCCGACGCATCACCCGCTACATCGCCAGCCGGTTCGGGATCACCAGTCCCGACTCTCCGGACGATCCGGGGTGGTGGGCGTACCGGGACGTGACCGGACAGCTCGGCGCCGCCGAGGACCCGGGAGACCTGGACACCCGGATCAGCGGTGAGGCCGGCGCCTACGTGGCCTCGCTCTGCCGGTACGAGAACGGCGTGAACCGCCGGTACGAGCGGTGGCTCGCCGAGTTCGGCGCGGGCGAGCCGGAAGACCTGCATGACCTGGTCGTGGCCGCCATCATCAACGGCGACACGGCCAGGCTGTGCCGATGGCTTGATGATCGACATGGTCCGGGAGCCTTCAGTGGCATGTTCCAGGCAGGTGGCTACCTGGCGGCGCCGTCCCAGAAGATCTGATCACAGGAGGGGCGGTTGCCCTGGGACGCCCCGGGTGAGCGTCCGGTGACCGAGGAGCGGAAGACTCTGGCGACTCGGCGCGCGGAGGCGGCTGAGTCGGGGTGACGGGCAGCGGAGTGACCTGCCCATCTCCGGGCATAAGGGCGGGGCAACCTCCCTCCGTCACTGAAGTCACACAGTCTGTGCACCCTCGGTTGGCATATGCCGCAGGGCTGGGGGTATGGTCCGAACTCGAACACCTGTTCACGCGAACGGGTGATTACCTGCGACGATGGCAGCTGTTAGACATGCAGTCGGTGGCGTACAGCAACTACGTCCTCGCGGCGTGCCGGGTCCCAAGCTGGAGTGCCCCCTCCCTGTGGTGGCCCGGCACACGCAGCCCCCGCCTCTCCATAGGAGGGCGGGGGTTGCTCGCGTTCGCCCTGACCTGCGCGTTCACCTTGATCGGTTAGGGGATTTTTAGGAGACGGAGCCCCGTAGTGGGGGCGTAGTGAGGGTGTAGTGAGACCGTAGCCAGAGTGGCAACTGACGGCGTGAAGAAGGCCCTGGACCCTCCCTGACCTGGGAGTTCCGGGGCCTTCGCCCTGTTCAACGCTGTGCCCCCGGCAGGATTCGAACCTGCGACGCCCGCTTTAGGAGCGCGGTGATCAGCGGCGTCAGCGTGCCCGCGTGCCGGGGCGGGTCCGGCTGCTCGATCAGGACCACCGTGAGCGTCGCGTCTGGCTGTCCCGGTGGAACGGCGAGACGCCCTCGACGGCCTGGTAGAGGGTGGCACCCAGTGAGAACGGGTCGCTGACCGGACGGTCGTCGACGCCGTTCGCGCGCTCCGGGGCGACGTACTCCAGCGAGCCCGAGCCGATGAATCCGCCGGTGGTGGTGAGCGAGGTGTCGGTGGCGTGGATGGCGGTGCCGAAGTCGGTCAGCGGGAACTCGCCGTTGTCCGCGACCATCACGTTCGCGGGCTTCACGTCGCGGTGGATGATCTCTTCCCGGTGCGAGGCCCGGAGCGCCGGCAGCGCGGATGACGGGCCGCGCGCGTCGCCTCCGCCGCCGACAACGGGCCGCGCCTGGCCAGGTGTTCGAGGAGCGGGCGCCCGGTGACCCGGCGCGTGATCATCCAGGGTTTGTCGTCGTCGAAGACCACGCCGTGCACCGCGACGACATGGGGGTGGTCGCGCGGCCTGGCGGCTTCCATGGCTCCCGCTCGGCGCGGACGAGGCGGTCGGCGTGCTCCTTGGGTGAGGTGGCCGGTGGGAGGTAGGGCTCCTCGACCGCGACGTCGATGCCGAGGTCCGGGTCCAGGTCCAGATCCGGGTCCGGGTCCAGGTCACGAGCCAACGGTGATGGAGAGGGGGCACGGCACAGGAGGCTCCGCCGGTGATCGGGGACCGCTTCCGTCTCGACGAGGCACTGGCCCGCGGCGACGGAACCCTTTCCCGCCGCCCGCGGTGGTCGCGCGAGCCGCCCCTCGGTGATCGCGGCACCGGTCGCGTGCGGCTGTCGCGGCGCCCCGTCCCCGGGTTTCCGGTCGAAGGTATTGACGCTCACGACGGCCAGTGAGAACGTTCTCTCACTCCGCAGCGAGAGAACGTTCTCTCGCAGGGGAGGGGCGTGCTGCACGTGCCATCGCTTCGGCCTCGTCGGCAGTTGTCCCACCTGTCCTCTCGTCCGGGTCGGTCAGTCGGATCCGGACCTCAAGCACACGCGCGAGTGTCCCGGCATGCATGGAGGAGTTATGGGGAAGGCCCGTCCAGCGAAGAGAGGGGTTGCCGCGGTGGCCGTGCTGCTGCTCGCGGTGACCGGTTGCGGTTCCGGGGGGACGTCCGCTGGGGCGGGCTCCGCCGGACAGGCGCACGGGGTCGGCCGAGCGGGCGTACTGAAGATCGGTACCTCGAACAACATGAAGCCCTACGCCTACGAGGAGAACGGCAAGCTGACCGGCTTCGAGGTCGATCTCATCTCGGCAGCCGCGCGCAAGCTCAAGCTGGAGCCGCAGATCGTGTCCCTGGACTTCTCGGCGCTGCTGCCGGCGGTCAGCAACCGGCAGTTCGACGTGGCCGCCGCGGCGATCGGCATCACCGCGCCGCGCAAGAAGATGGTCGACTTCTCCGACGGCTATCTCGCCGGCTACTTCGGCGTCCTGACCAAGCCGGACAGCGGGATCACCTCCTCCGTCGCGAGCGTGAAGGGCAAGCGCATCGCCGTGTTGCAGGGGTCCATCGAGGACGCCAACGCCGGCACGTTCCTGCCGGGCGCGGACATCGTCCGGTTCCCCGACGACAACTCCGCCGACCTGGCGCTGAAGAACAACCGGGTCGCCGGATTCTTCAATGACTTCGGGCCCAACCTCGGCATCGTCAAGAAGTACCCGGACCTGCACCTGAAGCAGCCCATCACCCTCCCGGCCACCGACTTCCCCGCCGGCTGGGCGGTGCGCAAGGGCAACACCGAGCTGACCGGCGAACTGGACGGCGCGCTCAAGCAGTTGGTCGACGACGGCACCTGGCTGAAGCTGTACAAGAAGTACTTCCCGCAGGACCCGGTGCCCACCGGCAGCCAGCTGCCCCCCTACACCCCCAAGGGGTAGCCATGAACGCGTTCCTGCACAACTTCTTCGACTGGCAGTTGATCGGCCAGGTGCTGCCGGACCTGCTCACCTACGGGCTGCGCAACACCCTGGTCCTCGCGGTGGCCTCCGCGCTGCTGGGCAGCGTCATCGGCATGGTCCTGGCGGTCATGGGCCTGTCGCACCGCTGGTGGCTGCGTCTGCCCGCCCGGATCTACACCGACCTCTTCCGGGGTCTGCCCGCGGCCCTGACCATCCTCATCGTCGGCGAAGGGGTGTTCTCCGCGCAGGTCAGCTGGCTGACCTCGCCGTACCCGGTGGCCATCCTGGCGATGAGCCTGATGTCGGGTGCGTACATCGGCGAGATCTTCCGCTCGGGCATCCAGAGCGTGGACAAGGGGCAGGGGGAGGCGTGCCGGGCCCTCGGGCTCACCCACGGCCAGGCGCTGCGCCTGGTGGTGGTCCCGCAGGGCGTGCGCAGGGTCCTGCCGGCCATGGTCAACCAGTTCATCGCCATCATCAAGGACTCCAGCCTGGTGTACTTCCTGGGCCTGATCACCAGCCAGCGGGAGCTGTTCCGCATCGGTCAGGACGACGCGATGACGACCGGCAACCTCTCCCCGCTGCTGGCCACGGGACTGTGCTACCTGCTGCTGACCGTCCCGCTGACCCACTTGGTCAACTCCATCGACCGGCGGCTGCGCGAAGGCTCCCGCCCGGCCGCGGCAACCGACGAACCGTCCCTCGTGGACCCGAAAGAGGCGCTGGTATGACGACGCCGGATGTGGCGGTCCCCTCCCACTCGCACCGCTACGAGGGGACTTCGCTCGAAGCCCGCGACGTGCGGATGAGGTTCGGGCCGGTCGAGGTCCTGCGCGGCGCGGACCTCCTCGCCCCGGCCGGCGAGGTGGTGTGCGTCATCGGCCCGTCCGGTTCGGGCAAGTCGACGCTGCTGCGCTGCCTGAACGGGCTGGAGACCCGCTCGGCGGGCCGGATCCTGCTGGGCGGCGAGGACACCTCGACGATGGACATCAACGTGCTGCGCCAGCGGGTCGGCATGGTCTTCCAGCACTTCAACCTGTTCCCGCACAAGACCGCGGCGCAGAACGTCATGCTCGCGCTGCGGCACGTGAAGAAGATGCCGCAGGAACAGGCGGAGGCCATCGCCCGGCAGCGGTTGCGGGACGTGGGCCTGGCCGACCGCGCGGGACACCGTCCGACCCAGCTGTCCGGCGGTCAGCAGCAGCGGGTCGCCATCGCGCGGGCCCTGGCCATGGAGCCGCAGGTGATGCTCTTCGACGAGGTCACCAGCGCGCTCGACCCCGAACTGGTCAAAGGCATCCTCCAATTGATGGCAGACTTGGCCCGGGGCGGCATGACCATGGTCGTGGTGACCCACGAGATGGGGTTCGCCCGGAAGGTCGCCGATACGGTGGTGTTCATGGACGCGGGAGTCGTGGTGGAGTCCGGGCCGCCCGAGCAGATCTTCGACGCGCCCTCCTCGCCGCGGCTGAAGACCTTCCTGTCGCAGGTGCTGTGATGCCGGCCGGCACAGGAGCCGCGCCGGGGCGCAGGCGTCCGACGGTGGCCGACGTGGCCCGCGAGGCGGGTGTCTCGGTGGCCACGGCCGGCCGGGCGCTGGGCAACTACGGCCGGGTCAGGGACGACCTGCGCGAGCAGGTGCAGGCGGCCGCGGAACGGCTCGGGTACTCACCCAACGCCGTGGCGCGCAGCATGCGCTCCGGCGGCACGCGCAGCATCGGCTTCGTCGGCGCCGACATCTCCAACCCCTACTTCGCCACCGCGATGCGCGGCCTCTGCGACGTGGCCCGCGAACAGGGCTACGAGCCCATCCTCGCCAACAGCGACGACCGGCTGGAGGTGGAGCGCGCCGCGGTCAGCGTCCTGCTGGACAAGCAGGTCGAGGGCATCGTCGTGGCGCCGACCTCGGTCACCGACCTCGCCCACCTGGAGCGGGCGAAGGAACTGGGCGTGCCGATCGTCCTGCTCGACCGGCACATCGGTGCGCTCGAAGCGGACAGCGTGGTGATCGACAACGAGGCGGCGGCGTACGAGGCGGTCGCGCACCTGCTCGGCCTCGGCCACCGCCGGGTCGGTCTGCTCGCGTGCGTCGACCCCGCGGAGGGCCCGGAACTGGTGGCGCGGACCGGCACCGGTCGGCTGACGGTCCGGGGCGCCGCCCGCCCGTCCATCGACCGTATCCGGGGCTACCTGGCGGCCGTGGACGACCACCGGGCGACCTCCTCGGCCGAGCTGATCCAGTACACGCCGCTCAGCGACGCGGCACAGGCCCAGCGGAGGGCGGAGGCCCTGCTGACGCAGCCGCAGCCGCCCACGGCCGTCTTCGCCACCGACAACGTCACCACGCAGGGCCTGTTCATGGCGGCACGCCGGCGTGGACTGGCGATCCCCGCGGACGTCTCCCTGGTCGGCTTCGACGACCTGGACTGGACCACGCTCGTCGATCCGCCGCTCACCGTGGTGGCCCAGTCACCGCTGGACATGGGCCGCGCCGCCGCGGTGCGCCTCTTCGAGCGGATCAAGGGCGACGACCGCCCGGCCGAGCGGATCGTGCTGCCGACCGAACTGGTCGTCCGCTCCAGCACCGCCGAGCACGGCCACGGCGTGCGCGAGCATTCCGGCTGAGCCACTCCGACCCCGGCTGATCCCCGTACCGCGACTCCCGGCTGAGCCACTACGACCCCGGCCGATCCCCGTACCGCGACTCCCGGCTGATCCACCGCACCCCGCCCCCGGCCGATCCCCGTACCGCCCCCGGCCGATCCACCGCACCCGAGTCGTCGGCCGGAACACCTTCGGGGCACCGCACCCGACCCACGAGCAAGCGCCGCGCCCCGGGCGTCTCGTCCATGCCCTTCTCCCGAACACCGAGAGGTTTCTCCATGCGTACTTCCCTTTCCCGCCCCCGCGTCGCCGTCCTGGGCGGCGGTGTCATCGGGGTGGCGACCGCGACGCGGCTCGCCCTCCGCGGAGCACAGGTCGTCCTGGTCACCGAGTCCGAACTGGCCGACGGGGCGTCGGGCCGCTCTCTGTCCTGGCTCAACTCCTTCGGCGGAATGCGCTCCGAGGCCTACCACCACCTGCGGGTCCTGGGCATCGACCGCTACCGAACCTTCGCCACCCGCGTCCCGTCCTCCGACTTCCTGAGGTTCGACGGCGGATTGACCTGGGCGGCGCCGGGTGAGGACACGCACCGCGCGGCGTTCGAGCACATGCGGCGCAACGGCTACGACGCCGTGTGGCTGACCCGGGACGAGGTCCCGCGGTGGGCACCCGGCGTGAACCCGGCCGCGGTCCCCGAGGAGGGCGCCATCTTCAACCCCGGTGAGGGCTGGGTGGATCTGGTCGCGCTCGTCCGGCACCTCGCCGGTGTGTTCACCGAGGCCGGTGGCGTGATCCGTGCCGGTGGCGGCGCCGCCGACGTGGTCGTCGAAGGCGGCCGGGCGGTCGCCGTGCGCACGGGCGCGGGGGAGCGGATCGACGTCGACGCGGTCCTGCTGGCGACGGGCGCCGACGTACCGCGCATGGTGCGCCCCTACGGGGTCCGGATCCCGGACGCGACGCCGCAGGCGCTGCTGGTGCGCACCAAGCCGGTCGACACGGCCCTGCGCGCCACGCTGAACACCCCGCGTGTGGCGCTGCGGCCCGCCCCGGGCGGGGCGCTGGTGATGGACTCCGATGCCTCGGCGGCCGAGGTGGTCGACCACGGCGACGGCAGCTACGAGGTCAAGGACTCCACCGTCGAGCAGTTGCTGCGCGAGGCGACGGCGGTGCTGGCCGGCGGTCCGCGGCTGGAGCTGGACTCCTACGGCGTGGGCCGCAAGCCGATCCCCGGCGACGGCGAGCCGGTCCTCGGCGAACTCGACGAGCTCCCGGGCCTGTTCGTCGCGTTCACGCACAGCGGCGCGACCCTCGCCCTCATCGCCGGCGAACTGCTCGCCGACGAGATCACCACCGGCGAGCGCAGCCCGCTGCTGGCCGCGTTCAGGCCCGGCCGCTTCCGCTGACCACCGCCCCACCACAGGAAGGACGACACATGACCACGCCCGTACGCATCGGTCTGGTCGGTTACGGCTTCGGCGGCCGGTACTTCCATGCGCCGCTGATCGCCTCCGCGCGGGACTGCGCGTTCCTCGGGGTGGTCACCACGTCGCCCGAGCGCCGCGCCCAGGTCGCCCGCGACCTGGACCGGCCGGCGTACGCCTCGCTCGATGAGCTGGCCCGGGCCGGCGCCGAGGCGGTCGCGATCTCCACGCCGGCGGCCACCCACGTGACACTGGCGCGGCAGGCGCTGAAGCTGGGCCTGGCGGTGGTCTGCGACAAGCCGTTCGCGCTCGACGCGGAGTCGGCGCGGGAGACGGTACGGCTGGCGGACCGGCTCGGTGTTCCGCTGACGGTCTATCAGAACCGGCGCTGGGACTCGGACTTCCGCACGCTGCGGCAGCTGGTCGACGACGGGAGGCTGGGCACGCTGATCCGGTTCGAGTCACGGTTCGAACGCTTCGAGCCCGAACCGGGCCCGCCCGCCGCGGGCGGCGGCACCCTGCTCGACTTCGGCAGTCATCTGGTCGACCAGGCCCTCGTACTGTCCGGGCCCGTCCAGCGGGTGTACGCGCAGACGCACCACCGCGACGACGCAGGCGGCCTCGACGACGACGTCTTCATCACGCTGACGCACCACAACGGCGTGCAGTCACACCTGTGGGGAAGCTGGCGCCAGGGTGCCCCGGGCCCGCGCGTCCGGGCCACCGGCACCTCGGGCACCTACGTCGTCGACCGGACGGACGGGCAGGAGGCGCTGCTGGTCGCGGGCGCCCGCCCGGCGTCGGAGGGCGACCGCTGGGGGACCGAGCCCGAGGACCACTGGGGACAGGTGCTGTGCGGAGCGCACGCCGAGCCCGTCCCGTCCGCCCGCGGCCGGTGGGACCTGTTCTACCCCGCCTTCGCCGCGGCGGTCCGCGGCACCGGTGCGGTGCCCGTCGATCCATGGGACGCGGTGGAGACCGCCACCGTGCTGGACGCCGCCCGTACCAGCGCCCGCACCGGCCAGGCCGTACGCCTGCCCTGACCCCGCGCCCATTCCCCCATCGATCCGGTGAAGGAGTCCAGCCCCGTGCGTGTCAACGACCCCGTCCTGCAACCCCTGCGGATCAACAACCTGATCCTCAAGAACCGGATCTACAGCACCGGGCACGCGCCGTCCGGCTACCTTGACGGCGGCGTGCCGGGCCTGCGGTACGAGCTGTACCACGAGGAGAAGGCCAAGGGCGGCATCGCCCTGACGATCATCGGGGGTTCGAGCAACGTCGCGGCGGACTCCGCCAACGTCTTCGACCAGATCAACGCCGGGGACGACGCCATCCTGCCGTTCTACCGCTCCATCGCCGGCCGGGTGCACCGGCACGGGACCGCCATCATGATCCAGCTCACCCACCTGGGCCGCCGCTCCCAGTGGGACATCGACCAGTGGCTGCCCGCCCTCGGCCCGTCCCCGGTGCGCGAGCGGGCCCACCGCAGCTTCCCCAAGCAGATCGAGCACTTCGACATCGAACGGATCGTCACGGCCTACGGCACGGCCGCACGAAGGGCGCGCGAGGGCGGCCTGGACGGCATCGAGATCGCGGCCATGGCCGGCCACCTGATCGACCAGTTCTGGTCGCCGCGCACCAACCACCGCACGGACGAGTTCGGCGGAACCCTGCGGAACCGGCTGCGCTTCGGCCACATGGTGCTCGAAGAGGTCCGCAGACAGGTCGGCGACGACTTCGTCGTCGGCATGCGCGTCCCCGGCGACGAGGGCGTGGCCGACGGCCTCACAGCCGCCGACTGCGCCGACATCGCCACCGCCATGGCCGGCACCGGCAAGCTCGACTTCCTGTCCGTCGTCTACGGCTCCGGCAACACCGACCGCGAACTGGCCGACGTCATCCCCGTCTTCGGCCGGCCGCTGGGCGCCCACCTCCCGGTGGCGGCGGCGATCCGCGAGGCGGCGGGCGGCATTCCGGTCTTCCACGCCGGCCGGATCGCCGACCTGCCCACCGCCCGGCACGCCCTCGACGGCGGTCATGCCGACATGGTCGGCATGACCCGGGCGCACATCGCCGACCCGCACATCGTGGCCAAACTCCGCGCCGGACAGGAGGAGCGCATCCGCCCCTGCGTCGGCGCCACCTACTGCGCCTCCCGCGTCGAGACCTTCTGCCTGCACAACCCCGCCACCGGCCGGGAAGAGGTGATCCCGCAGCTGGTCGGCCCCGCACCGGTCGGCAAGCGGGTGGTCGTGGTCGGCGGCGGTCCGGCGGGACTGGAGGCCGCCCGCGTGTGCGCGGCACGCGGTCAC
Organism: Streptomyces canarius; assembly: GCF_014650735.1. NCBI lineage: Bacteria > Bacillati > Actinomycetota > Actinomycetes > Kitasatosporales > Streptomycetaceae > Streptomyces > Streptomyces canarius. Next base: position 64,635 of record NZ_BMVN01000031.1, on the reverse strand, counting down.
CAGGTCACGCTGCTGGAGGCAGCCGACCGGCTCGGCGGGCAGGTGATCCTCGCCGCCCGCACCCCACGGCACGCCGAGAAGGCCGGCATCGTCCACTGGCTGGCCAAGGAGGTGGAACACCTGGGGGTGACCGTCCGACGCGGCTGCCTCGCGGAGCCCGCCGACGTCCTCGCTCTGCGGCCCGACGTCGTGGTGGTGGCCACCGGCGGGCTCCCGAACACCGCCGTGGGCCAGAGCGGGGAGGAACTGGTCGACTCGACCTGGGACGTACTCGGCCGCAGGCCCCGGCCCGGCCACCGGGTACTGATCTTCGACGACCACGGCGGGGAGCAGGCACTGACCGCGGCCGAGCACCTGGCCACCGCCGGCGCGCACGTGGAGCTCGTCACCCCCGACCGCACGGTCGGCGCCGATGTGACCGGTACCCTCTACCCGGACTACCTGCGCGCCCTGTACGCACACGGCACGGTGCTGACCCCGGACCATCTCCTGCGCGCGGTCCGCCGCGAGGGTGGCGCACTGGTGGCCACGCTGGCCAACGCCTACACCGACGCGGTGTGCGAGCGGACGGTCGACCAGGTCGTCGTCGAACACGGCACCACGCCGGCCGACGACCTGTACCACCAACTGCGGGCGGGCTCCCGCAACCTCGGCGAGACCGACGTGACCGCGCTGGCCGAGGGCCGGCCACAGGACCGGGTGACCCATGAGGGCGGGACCTACCAGCTGTTCCGCATCGGTGACGCGGTGGCCCACCGCAACGTCCACGCCGCGCTCCTCGACGCCCGGCGGCTGTGCGGGTCCCTGTAGGACCCCATCGCGCCGGGGCGTACCGGCCGGCGCCCGGGGACGGGCCGCCGGGACTGCCGAGGACGTCGCGCGCGAGCGACCCTCGGCAGCCCCGGGCGGAAGGGTCAGAGCTGGCCGGACTCGGCGATGGTGATCTTCGCGGAGGTACGGCCGCTGGGGGAGGAGCCGAGCGCCTCGATCCTCTTGACGAGGTCCATGCTCGCGGTGTCGGCGACCTCGCCGAACACCACGTGCTTGCCGTCGAGCCAGTCGGTCACGATGGTCGTGATGAAGAACTGCGAGCCATTGGTGTTCGGGCCGGCGTTGGCCATGGACAGCAGGCCCGGCCGGTCGTGCTTGAGGGTGAAGTTCTCGTCGGCGAACTTCTCGCCGTAGATGCTCTTGCCGCCGGTGCCGTCGCCCCGGGTGAAGTCACCGCCCTGGAGCATGAAGGCGGGGATGACACGGTGGAAGGAGGAGCCCGCGTAACCGAAGCCCTTCTCGCCGGTCGCGAGGGCGCGGAAGTTCTCCGCCGTCCTCGGAACCACGTCGTCGAACAGGTTGAAGACGATCCGCCCGGCGGGCTCGTCGTTGATGGTGATATCGAAGTAGACCTTGGTCGTCATGCCCCTATCCTGACATTCCGCCGGGCACCGGTCTCACACGCGGGTCCACCTCTGGCCGGTCCGGCCGCCGGACTAGGGTTCCGGCGCCGCCCCGGGGGTGTCGCAGGCGTCGGCCCAGGCCAGCAGTTCGGGGGCGTCCAGCGCCGGTAACCACCAGTCGGCCCGGGTGGCGCCGTCGCCCGGCGGCCGGGGGCCGACGCCCAGGACCCGCAGTCCGGCGCGGCGGGCCGCTTCCACACCGGTGAGGGAGTCCTCGACGGCCAGCGCCCGGTGCGGGCGGACACCGCAGAGCCGGGCCGCCTGGGCGTAGAGGTCCGGGTGCGGCTTGGGCCGCAGGCGGTCCCCGGTGTCGGGGACGACGATGTGCTGGAAGCGCGTGAGCAGCCCGGCCCGTCCCAGGCTGCCTTCCACCACCACTCTCGGGCAGTTGCTGGCCACCGCCAGCGGCAGCCGGGCGGAGAGCAGCCGGACGAGCCGGGTCGCGCCCGGCATCGTCACCGGGTCGTCGGTGACGAGCTCCAGGAAGTGGTCGAGGAGCGCGGCCGTCAGGCCTTCCGCCAGTTCCGGCTTGCGCACCGACTGTGCCATCAGCCGGCCGCAGTCCTCGTAGTACAGGCCCGTGGCCTGCTCGGCGAACCCGGGCGGTGGCTGGAGCCCGAACTCCCGGAAGGCCCGGTTGCGGGCCTCCTGCCAGTGGCGTTCGCTGTCCATCAGGGTGCCGTCACAGTCGAAGACGACGGCTTCGGGCGACCAGTCGAGAAGATCGTGGGCCGTGGTGCTCACGGTGCCTCCTAGGTGTCCGCACGCATGACGTACGACATTTCCGACCATCTACAGGAATCGGAAAGATAGTGACGACTACGTTATTTCCGTCCCGGCAAATCGGGCAATAACTCTTTTCAGTGACTCGACGGCACCGGGATCCGGGCGTATGGCCGTGCGGCGGCCACGTCGGGCGGTCGGCGATCGGCATCGTCAACACCACTGTCATCACGCACCAGTTGACACACACGGCCAGCCGTACGGCACTCTGCACGAGGCGGCGCCCCATACCACTCGGCCGCGTTCCCCTTCGAAAGAAATGCGTAATTACCGCGCGAGTGTGACCTATTCTGCGCCAGGCGTACGCTGGCGCACTAAATTCGTGGCCGGTGGAAGAACCGAGCGAGGGCGGACGGGACGTTGCAGGAACGGGCGAAGGAAACCCGTAGATCACTGCTGGAAGCGGCTGCCCAGCTCTTCGCCGAACAGGGTTACGCGGCCACCAGCGTCAACGACATGAGCGCCCGGTCGGGCCGGACCAGCGGCGCCGTCTATTTCCACTACGCCGGCAAGGAGGGCATCGCCGTCGCCGTCGTCCAGGACCGGTTCGCCACCTGGTCGCAGCTCGCCGCACGCTACGCGGACGAGGCGGTGCCCCCGGTCGAACGGCTCGTCGCCCTCAGCTACGACATCGCCCGTGCCCTCGCCGAGGACCCGGTGACGCGTGCCGGCGCCCGCCTGTGGGCCGAGCGCGCCACCATCAACGCTCCCCTTCCCGACCCCTTCGCGCTGTGGACCGCCGCCGCCACACGACTGCTCGCGCAGGCCCGGCTCGCCGGCCATCTGTACGCGCACATCCGCCCCGCCCGCACGGCCCGGACCCTGGTGCGCGCGTTCTTCGGCCTCTGCGCCCTCACCGAGGCGCTCGAAGGCACGGCCGTCGTCACCGACCGCCTGACCGACTGGTGGCAGCTGACGCTTCCCTCCCTCCGCCCGCACCCGGCACGCGCGGAGGACCCGCCGGCGGGCCGCTGACACCCGGCGCTCCCCGTGCGGGCAGTCCGGCGCCCCGGCCTCGTGCCCGTCACCGACCTCGCCGAGGGCGGCCGGCCGGGCGGGTCATGGGCAGCGGGGGCGGCGGGGCTGTCGTACGCCGCGTTCATGCGCCAGACGTCCAGTTCCACGGCGGGCGCGGGGCCGCTCCCGGAAGCCCTCGCCCTCACGAGCGCCGTCGGCTCCGGCGTCACCGGGTGGCGTCGGCGTCCAGCGCCTCCACGGCGGTCCTGCACCACTGCACCGGGACATCCTCGCCGTGCTCCCGCGCACCGGCGCCCTCACCAAGGCGGCGCGGATGGCATCCTCCCGTGCCGAACAAGCACGCGCCGGGCTCGCCGCCTGCGGGGCGTCGGCCAACTGGCCGAACCGGCCACATCAGCGGCCGGCAAGGGCTGTCTGTGGCGCAAGACGGTTCCCGGCCTGACCGCTTCCCGGTCACGGGCGCGGGAAGCGGGCGCGCATGGCGTCGACGCAGGTGTCGCGGGACGTGGGTCCGCCGAACCGGAGACGGTCGTAGGCCGTGAACGCCGGTACCAGGGCGTCGAGTTCGTCGACCAGCGCGTGCAGCCGCTCAGGGCACCGCGCCGAACCGGCGTCCAGTTCGTTCGCCGCGGCACCGATCGCGGTCGTCAGGTGATCCTTGCGCTGGATGGCGGCCGGGGTCACCGAGTGCAGACACACGTACTGTCCGCTGAGATACGCGTCCCACTCCTCCTCACCGGTGACCGGGTCGGCCCAGTGAGCGGTGAACCACGCTTCGAGCCGGTCCACGCCGCCGGCCTCGTCGGCGAGGGCGAACAGGTCGGCCGGCACCATCTCGGCGCCGTCGGAGCGCAGATACCCCGGAAGCGGCAGAAGCCGCCCCAGCATCAGCCGGCGGACCGCATCGGCTTCCCGGCCATGGACCGCGCACAGGTCCTCCAGGGCGATGAACTGCGCGCTGACGTACACGTCATCCGCATCGGTCATCGGATGGTCGCCGTTGACCTCCTGGAACCGCTCGACGATCTGCTGCTTCAGGTCCGTCTCCGTCATAGGGGCCTCCGGCGTCATCGGCGCGGGCATCTCCCGCACAGGACTCCGCACGCTACGGGCCGGACGGTTCGGCACTCACCGAACCGTCGTGGACCCGCGGAGACGCCAGGGACGCGCCGGCTCGGCCAGGGGCCGACGGCAACTGGCGCTCATGTGCTCGCGGTTGACGCCGGAGAGCCCGCGCTGTCAGTGGCGGATGCGAGGCTGAACGGATGGACCGTTATGAGGAGCAGTTGCTACGCCGCCGGGTCTACGGCGCCGACCACGACCATCCGGGCCCGCGGCCGGACCGGTGCTACGCCGAACTGGTCGGCGGGCCGCTGGACGGCCTGCTGCTCGACATCACCGGCCGGCCGCATGAAGAAGTCGGCACGGGCGTCGCACTGGCCACCGAGCTGGGGCGGTTCGGCGCCGGCGGCCGGGCGATGTACGACCCGCGCCCCGGCGACCCGACCCGCTTCGACTGGGCCGGCGACACCCCGTGATCGTCCGGGGCTCCGTCCACCGCGCCGAAGTCGCCCTCGCCGTCGAGATCGTCGCTGAGCCGGCGCGGCATACGAGTTATCGGCCATGTCCCTCGCGCAGCAAGCGAACCGGACCCATTTTCGACCGCGCAACGCCCCTGGGTGACGAGCACGTCCCGGACGCGTCATCCGGACATCGCGGACCTGAACGGACCAGATTCGGCCATCACTTGGCTGCCGAACATTCTTCCGGTCGCCATTGTCCGAGCGCTCGGAAAATATCGCGGGTTCCGATGGATGCGAGGGGTTCCGGGGTTCTGGTGGTGGCGGCGAGACTCCGGGGATAGGATATCGCGCGCTGCACGCGAAGGCGGTCGGCGAGGTCGGGGGCGGGGGCGAAAGCATCGTGATTGAGCTGGAAAGACACGCAACGCGGGGCGGTTCCGCCCGAGGTCGTGAACGCGCGTTCGCTCTTCCTGGCCGACGGCGCTTACAACTCACCCACAAATTCCTCATATGATCACCGCAAAGCGGTCCACGCAACAGCAGTGGGCCATTTTTTTCTTCCGTGCCGTTCCCTTCGTTTCCACGACGAGAGAAGTGTGGAGTGTGATGCCATGAACCGAATCGGCAGAGACTCGCGCCGGTTACCCTGGAGGCTCGCGGAGCCGCCGGCCCGCATAGCGTTATCCGTTCTTTTGCTGGCGGGCGGCGCCGTAGGAGCGACGGCTGGACCGGCCTCCGCCTCGGACGCCGACGGCACGCTGACGGTTCAGGTGCTGCGCGACTTCTTCGGCACCGGCGTGATCAACACGACGATGGACGTGCCGCAGCGGGGCATGAAGGTCAAGATCTCCGACCCCGAGGGGCGCGTCGTCAACGGCGTCACGGATGCCACCGGAAAGGTCGTGGTTCCGCCGTCGGCCGTGCTGAGCGGCGGCCGGTACCGCGTCGACGTCAGTGTCCCGGCGCCGTACAACGGCTATCTGCGGGCGGCGCCCGCGTCGACGAGCGAGAACCACTTCGACAGCTTCACGTCGTTCGTGGACGTGTCGGACGGGAAGAACGCATCCGTGGTGACGGGGGTGTGGGATCCGGCCGACTACGCGCTGCCGGACTCGCGGTACTTCGTGCCGGTCCACAGCGGCCCCAACAGCACCGACAACCGGGCGCTGGTGGCGTTCGGGACGAAGGTGCGGGGCACGTGTCCCACCGATGTGGCGTGCCCGGCCACGCTGGCCACGCAGGACCAGGTGGGCACGACGTTCGGGTTGGCGTACGACACGAACCGGACCCGGCTGTTCCAGAGCGCGTTCGCCCGCCGGTACGCCCCGTACGGGCCGCAGGGCGGAGGTGCGATCTACACGGTGCCGGTCAACGGCTCGGGCGCGCCGCAGCTGTTCGCGCACGTACCGGACGCCACGGTGACGGCGCACGACACCGCCAACATGATCAAGGACGCCGGGTTCACCGACGCACCGGGCAAGGAGAGCATCGGCGGCCTGGCCCTGTCGGAGGACGGCTCCACGCTGTACGCGGTGAACCTGCGGACCCGCAGCCTGGTGAGCTTCGACGCGACGGGGGCCACCGCCGCGGCGCCCAAGTCGACGGTCCCGATCCCGGACCCGGGGTGCGCGAGCTCCGACGACTGGCGGCCGTTCGGTCTCCAGTTCCACAACAACACGCTGTACGTGGGCGGCGTGTGCAGCGCTGAGAGCACGCAGCAGCGCGCGGACCTGAAGGCATACGTCTCCACCTACGACGGCAAGCGGTTCACCACGGTACTGAGCCACCCGCTCACGTACGAACGCGGCAGCGTCTTCGGTTCCGGCGACAAGGCCACCCACTGGAACCCGTGGAACACCAGCCTGGGCACGTGGGACGACCGGAAGGCGGGCAGCGTCTTCATCGACCCGCAGCCGGAGCTGTCCTCCCTCGCCTTCGGCCGCGACGGCTCGATGGTCCTGGGTTTCCGCGACCGGTTCATGGACGTGCTCAGCTGGGGAGGTCTGGACCCCCGCCCGGGGAACGACACGGCGGAGAACGGCATGTCCGGTGGTGACATCACCATGGTCTGCGCCACGCCCACCGGTGAGTACCAGTGGGAAGGCACCGGGAGCTGCCCCAACCACGCCACCCCCGCCAACAGTGGCGGCCAGCCCGCCGGTGTCGTCGAGTACTTCCCGGGCGACTCCTACGCAGGCGCACACCAGGAGACCGCGCTGGGGTCGGTGGCCTACATCCCGCAGCAGCAGTGGGTCGTCAGCACGGAGTTCGACCCGGTCGTCAACGTCGCGACCTCGGGGACCGGGTACCACGACATCACGACCGGTGAGGGCCCGGGCAACAACCCGACCGCCAACGGCTTCCAGTTCGTCAGCCAGGCGCAAGGCGGGTTCGGCAAGGCCGGCGGGCTCGGTGACATCGCGTACGCCGCGGCGAACGCGCCGATCCAGATCGGCAACGTCGTGTGGTTCGACGGCGACCACAACGGGATCCAGGACCCGGGGCACGTGCTGCTGCCGGGGGCGACGATCAACCTGCTCGACAAGGACGGCAAGCAGGTCGCCACGACGAAGACCAATGCCGCCGGCGAGTACTACTTCGGTGGTGTCGGCGCCGCGTACGAGCTCACACCGGGCGCGAAGTACACGGTGCAGTTCGACGTGTGCACCGCGGACACCAGCCAGGTGCCCGAGCAGCCCCCGGCGAACCGACTGAGGTTCACGCTCCCGCGGGCCGGTGCCGACCGTGCGCACGACTCCAACGTGACCCCGCCGACCAGCGGACCGTTGTGCAACGGCTACGCGCCCGTCACGGCGCCGGAGAAGCCGGGCGGGGTCGATCACACGATCGACGCCGGGGTGTACATCTGGAAGAAGGCGCCGACCCCGACCCCGACGCCGACTCCCACTCCGACGCCGACGTCCACCTCGAGCCCGACTCCGACGCCGCCCGGGGCTTCCACGCCTCCGTCGCCCGCGCCGCCTGCCAACCACCCGGCCCCGGCCGGTGGGGGCGGGGGTTCGATGGCGAACACCGGTGCGTCCGGGCTGGCGGAGATGATCGGCCTCGTCGGTCTGCTGGTGGGTGCGGGCGTGGTCATCGCGTTCGTGGCCCGGCATCGTCGCGCCCGGCAGCACTGAACAACCGCACCACAGTGATCCGCCCGTCCGCGATCCGGACGGCGCGGACGGGCAGATCACGCCTCGGCCGGTCCACGAGGGCCGGCCTTGGCGTGGTCCGCCACCGGACTGCCGAGTGCCGCCGCGAGCCCGCGGCGGCCGGACCGCTGGTGAGGGAAAGGATGAAGCGGAGAGTGTCAGCGTCGAACCGCGTGCGGAGCGCGAGGACCCGGCACGCCCCACCGGGCCGGCCGGCCGGCCGGCGCCGATGGCCGCGGTCGCGCCGGGGCGCGGCCGTCATAGGCGTCGTGGCCCTCGCCGTGGCCGCTGTGGCCGCGTTCCTGATCGCGGACGGCGGCTCCGGCGCCGAGGGTCCGCGCTCGCTGACGACGGACGAGGCGAGCCGGCTGGCGATCACGCGATTCCGTAACTACCAGGCCAAGGGCCGCGCGGTGACCATCACCGTGCCGGGCACTGCCGGCGGGCTGACCGTCACCGGGTCCGTCGACTACCGGCACAAGGTGGGGTACGGCGTGGTGCACGGCACCGGGCGCGACAGGTCCAGCGACGGGCTGATCCAGTGGACGCCCACCTCGGTGCACGTCCGCCCGATGACGGACGCCCCGGCGCACGCACCCGCGTCGCCGCCCCGTTCCGGCTGGTACGACCGTGGGCTGCTGGCGTCCGGCAGCGCGCTGGACACATCCCTGTCCATCGCGCTCGGTCTCGGCGGCGACCGGCCGGACAACGCCGAACTGCTGCCGCAGAACGGCGCCGCCTGGTGGGGGCGGGAGCAGGTGGACGGGCACCGGGCCGACGTCATGACCGGGCCGTCCTCGCCCGACCGCTCCGGTACGGCGGGCAACGTGCGCTACTGGATCGGCTCCGACGGCACCATGTACCGGGTCCGCGTCAGCGTGGGGTCGCAGCCGGAGCCGGTGGTCATCGACTTCGACACCCACCCGTACGTTCCGGTCAAGCCGGTCCCCGGGACCACCCCGGCCCGGTAACCGCCGTTCAGGACGTCCGCACCCGCGCGTTCGCGGCGAGCAGGGACGTCGGCGGCACCCGGATGCCCTCCGTCCTCGGCAGGGCCGGGACGGGAGGGACGACGGTGGCGCCCGCGGTGGCGGCGCCGGGGAACTGCGGCTGCGGAGCGGGCGCCGCGACCTCGGTGAACGGGATGCCACCGGGCGCCGTCGGCGCCGCCCACCTGCCGGCCGGCGAGGACGACCCGGCCGGAGACGGGCAGGCCGCGGTCGTCGCTAGCCGGGCGGGCACGGTGGTGCGCAGATCGTTGCCCCGCAGGCAGTTGGCCCGTCCCCGCGTGGCGGTGGGGAACGTCCAGCCGACGTCGACGCCGTTGCCGGTGAACGTGTTGTCCACGACCTGGTTGCCGACCGGAGGGAGGTCGGCGGTCGCGGTGATGACCAGCCCGGCGTTGCTGTTGTCGGCGATGCGGTTGCGGATGAACCGGTTGTCGCTGCCGCCGTCGATGCCGACGCCGGTGCCCCACCCGCCGTCGGCCTGCTCGGGGGTGGCCGTCTGCTGGTTGGCGGCGATCAGGTTCCCCGCGATGACGGAGCCCTTCTGCGGGAGCAGTTTCTCCTGGTGGTCGGAGTTGGTGGTCATTCCGACCCGGTTGCCGACCAGGCGGTTGCCGACCACGTACATGTGCTCGCTGGCGTTGGTGCCTTCGTAACCGACCGCGTTGAGTTCGGCGACGTTGTCCCGCACCACGATGTTGCAGGGCTTGCACTGGCCGACGTAGATCCCCGAGTCGGCGCCACCCGACGCGTACGAGTGCTCGATGACACCGTTCTGGGCGGAGAACGCGTAGATGCCGTACAGACCGTTGCGGGTCGCGGTCACGTGGGAGACCAGGAACGACTTCAGGAAGGTGACGGGCTCGTCGCCGGTGTCGTAGCCGCCGCTTCCCCCCGGCAGACCGGCGGCGGCCTTCGCCGAACCGGTGACCAGGACCCCGTTCTGCGTGTTGTTCCTCACGGTCAGGTTCTCCACGGCCACCCCGGGCGCCGAGACGACGACGCCGTTCGGCTGCCGCAACCGCCCGTCGATGACGACCTTGTCCCGGGACAGACCGCGAAGAGTGATGCGCTCCGTGTCGATCTTCACCGACTCGTGGTACACGCCCGGCGCGACCAGCACCAGGTCACCGGGCCGGGCCAAGGACACCGCATCGGAGATCGTCGGGGCATCGGCCGGCACGCGGATCGTCACATGCGCACCGGCCGGACGCCGGCCCTTGCTTGATCCGCCATCGCCGCCGCAGCCTGCCACCAGTGTCAGCGCGCCCGCTACCGCCGCCAACACGCGAAGAGCTAATCGAGGCATGATCCCAGTCTGGCATGACGCCCAATTCCACGCCAGAATCATGAGGTTGACCGGCACGCACGATCCGAGGTGTGGCACTCTGCACCCCATGCGCCGAGCCGATCACCACCCGTCACGCCGCACGTTCCTCGACGTCACCGGCGCCATGATGGCCGCCGGTCTGACCGCCGGGTGCACATCGGACTCCGCCCGGCCGGACCGGCACGCCCCTGGCCCGGGGGCCACGCCGATGCCGGTTCCGGCGACGGGCCGCCATCAGGCAGGCATCGCACTTCCCCGGCAGGCCCAGCCCAACCTGCTCGCCGTGGTGGCCGACGTCGACGACACCGCGGCTCCCGGCCCGTTGCTGGCCGAACTCGGCCAGGCCATCCGCGCACTCACGGCGGGGACCGACCCGCGGCTGCTGGGCCTGTCTCCGGGCGACCTCACCGTGACCGTCGGCGTGGGCCCCCGGCTGGTGCGCACGGCCGGTGCCTCGCTGCCCGGCGCGGCCGATCTCCCGCGATTCTCCCGCGAGCGGATCGCCCCGCACGCACGCGGCGGTGACCTGCTGATCCAGATCTGCGCCGGCGACCCGCTGCTCCTGCCGGTCGTCGCCGCCGCGCTCCTGGACCACGCCGGTGACCGCGTCCGCGAACGCTGGCGGCAGTCCGCACGCCGCGGGACGAACGTGTCCGTCGGCAACGGCCTCACCGCGCCACGCAACCCGCTCGGTTTCATCGACGGCATCGTGGGTCCGCACACGACCGCCGAACAGGAACGCGACCTGTGGCTGGCCGGGCCGCCCGCGGTCGCCGGCGGCACCCTGGCCGTACTGCGGCGTATGGAACTCGACCTGACGCGGTTCGCCGCCCTGTCCGTGGCCGAACAGGAAGCGGTCTTCGGGCGGCGCCGGGCCAGCGGCGTCCCCCTCTCCGGCGGCACCGCTGCCTCGGGCCCGGAACTCGGGGCCAAGACACCGGACGGGCGCTATCTCGTCCCCGCGGACGCCCACGTGCGCAGGGCGCACGCCACCGTGGTCGGGGTCGGCCTCATGCTCCGCCGCTCCTACAGCACCGACCAGCCCGCCCCCGGCCTGCTCTTCATCAGCTTCCAGAACGACCTGCGGACCTTCACCGCCACCCTCACGCACATGGAAACCTCCGACGCGCTGCTGTCCTTCACCACCACGACCGCGAGCGCGACGTTTCTGATCCTCCCCGGCTTCGACCGGCAACGCCCGCTCGGTTCCCAGCTGTTCGGCTGATCGCGGTCGGCTCATGGCCCGGGGCGGCACCGGCGCGGGCCGGAACGAACCACGCCCCGGCTGTTACTCCGCCGGTGACCAGGGGGCGGAGCGCAAGTCCGCGACGCCGCGCCGTTCCCGGCCCAGCGGAGGTCCGCCGGCCGCCTCGCCGATCGCGACCATGGAGACGATCGCCCAGCCCGGGTTCGGGTCCAGTTCCTTGGTGAGCCCTTCCAGGTCGAAGGCCCGGAACTGGTGTGCGGCCAGTCCCATGGCCTGGGCCTGCACAGTCATGTGGGCGACGGCCTGACCGAGGTCGTGGTCCGCGAACTCCGAGTAGAGCAACCCCGTGTCATCGACGTGCCGGCGCGTCAGCGTGACGACGAGCAGGCCCGCATCCGTCGCCCAGCGGGCCGAGCTCGGCGCGAGGTGGGGGAGCAGCCGGTCGTGCTCCGGCTCACCCGGCCTGCCGACGAAGAAGCCCCACGGCTGGGAGTTCCCCGCCGATGGTGCCCACCGCGCGGCTTCCAGCAGCAGCCCGAGCGCGTGGTCGTCGACAACCGCGGACGGGTCGAACCGGTAGGGGCTGAAGCGCCCGGCGAGCAGCGGGTGGATGCCGCTGGGCGGCTCCTGAGGATGGGGCATGTTCCGCTGCAACCGGCGGCGGCTGGTGCGTATTCCGGCCGCTGCGAGCGCGGGGACCGCCCACGCCGGACGAGCTGCCGGACCGACGACCAACGGGGCGGAGGGGGTGACGCGCTCGTCGTGGCCGCTGATCACCGGGTCGTGCCCCCGGGTGTCAGCGCGAAGACCGGCCAGGCGAGCGCGCACAGGCCGCCCGACAGCAGCAGTGCCCATCCCGTGCCGGCGGTCGCGGCGGCGCCCATGAGGGCGACACCGAGGGTGGCGCCGATCTGGCGGACGGCGCTGAGCAGGCCGCCGACCGAGCCGGCCGTACCGGGCGGGGCGGCGCCGATGACGGCCGCGACGAGGGCTGGCAGGATGAAGGAGATACCGAAGCCGGTGAGGAGCAGGCCCGCCGCGAGCCAGCCGTAGGCGCCTTCGGCGAAGACCGTGCCGGCCAGGACCGTGCCTCCGGCGGTCAGGAGTGCCAGGCCGGCCACGATCGGGGGCCGTGGGCCGGTGCGGGCGACGATCCTGCCGGTCAGTGGCGGATTCGCCGCGAAGGGGACGGTCAGCGGCAGGAAGGCCAGGCCCGTCTCCAGGGCGCTCAGGTGACGTTCGCGCTGGAGCAGCAGAGGCAGCACGAACAGGGCGCCGGACAGGGCGAAGTTGGTGACTGCGCCCGCCATCAGCCCGGCCCGTACCGGTGCCGACCGCAGCAGCGTCCGGTTCACCACCGGGGCCTGGCTGCGTCGTTCGAGCAGGGCGAACACCGTCACCGCGATGCCGAGTCCGCCCGCCGACCACGCGGTGTGGATCCATGCGCCCGCGCCGGCGGCGATCAGGACGTCCGTGAGCAGCGCCAGCACCACGACGGCCGCGGCCTGGGCCGACCAGTCGACGCGGTGGGCGCCGCGCGGGCAGCGCACCGCCCGTCCCCAGGTCAGGGCCAGCACCAGCAGCCCGAGGGGCACGTTGACCAGGAACACCGCCCGCCATCCGGCCGCCTCCACCAGGGCGCCGCCGGCGATCGGGCCGGCCGCGACGGCCGCCCCGCTGACCGCGGCCCACACCGAGATCGCGCGGGCCCGTGCCGCGGGCTGCGGGTGGAGACGGGCGATCAGTGCCATCGAGGCCGGAACACAGGCGGCCGCCGCCGCCCCGGACACCGCCCGCAGGACCAGCAGCGCACCCAGGTCCGGGGCCAGGGAGCTGAGCAGGGACGCGAGCGCGAACAGGGCCGTGCCGGTACGGAACACCCGGTCGGCGCCGAACCGGTCGGCCGCCGCCCCCGCCGACAGCAGCAGGGCCGCGAACACCACGGTGTACCCGGTGGTGGCCCACTGGAGGCCGGCCATCGACGTATGCAGCGAAGCGGCCAGATCGGGTTCGGCGACGGACAGCACGGTGGTGTCGAGCAGCACCATGAAATAGCCCAGCGACACGCCGGTCAGCGCGCCCGCGCGCCTCGCCCGGGACGGCGCGGGCGGCGTGGGCGCGCCAGGGTGCACCGCGGTCATGGAATTCACCACAGTCATGGAAGAGGAAGCCTCCGGTGAGCAGCGAGATCGGTCACGCCGTCCACCTTCGGTCCGACCGGGCGGGGCGCTCCACCGGCGCAGCCGCACGCCGCGTTCGGAATTTCCGTATGCTCAGGCGGTGTTGGGCGCCTACGTGGAACTACGCCAACTCGTCACCTTCGAGGCCGTGATCCGGCACCGGACGGTCACGGACGCCGCCGTCGCCCTCGGTCTCGCCCCCTCCTCCGTCTCGCAGCAGATCCGCACCCTCGAAGCCGGCCTCGGCGTCTCCTTGTTCACGCGCGGTCCCGGAGGCATGGACCCGACCCCCGCCGGGGAGCGGCTGCGCGGCTGGGCACGCACGCTGCTCGACACCGCCGAACGAGCCGTCCACGATGTCCGTGGCGAGCGCCTGCGGTTACGGCTCGGCGCCCTGGAGACCCTCGCGGGCTCCCACGTTCCCCTCGTCCTCGCCCGGCTGGCCGAACGCCGCCCCGACATCACGGTCGACGTCCGCTCCGACCGCACCCGCCAAGGGCTGCTCACGGACGTCGTGGACGGGCGCCTGGACGCGGCCCTCCTCCTGGACGCCGGGGAAGCCCTCGGCGGGCTCGGCTTCCCCGCCCCCGCCGAACCCCTGGCCTTCCTCGATCTCGACCCGGTGCCCCTGGCCCTCGTCGCGGCCCCGACCCACGCTCTGGCCACCCGCCCCGCGTTGACCCCCGCCGACCTCGACGGCGAGCGGCTCCTGGTCAACGTGCCGGAATGCTCCTTCTGGCTGGCCGGACAGCACCTCCTCGGCACGGGTCCCCGACGCGTCCGAGCCGGTGGTGTCCCCGTGATGCGCGCCTGGGCCGAACACGGCCTCGGTGTCACCCTGCTGCCCCGCTTCGCCGTCACCGACAGCCTCCGTACCGGCACCCTCGTCCAGTTGGCCCTCCCCGTGCCCGACCTCAGCCTGCGCCTCGTGTGGCGCAAGGACCGCGAGACCCTGCCCGAACTGCGCGACGTCCTCTACGCGGCTGCCCGCCCCTGAACAGCACATGGGGGCGGTGATCCACCGGGAGACGGTCTCGGGGTGGACCCGGAGGGGGCGGAAGTGCTCCCGGCCGGGCCCCTCGCCGGAGGAGTCACTGCGTGGTGGACGGGGGGCCGAAGGTGCGGGCGGTGATCGCGTCCAGCTTCGCGGCGAACGTGGCGGCCGGGTCGCGGCTGAAGCTGTGCAGCGCCACGGCGGCGGTGACGATCACGTCGCACAGCTCGTCGGCCACATCGGCCGACGTGTGGGTCACGCCCTTGCGGGGGTTCTGCCCGGTCAGACCGACGTACGCCTGCCCGACCTCGCCAACCTCCTCCGTGAGCTTGATCAGGCGCAGCGCCCGCTCGTGCTCGTCGCGGCCGTTCTCCCTGTCGAGCCAGTCGACCAGGCGGCCGATGGTCTCCCACTGCTCCGGGGTCATGTACGGGTGTCCTCTCGTGTCGTGGGTCGGGCGCGGGCGGGTCCGGCGCCGAACAGGGCGGCGAGGTGCCGTGCTCCTTGCTCTGGTACACCATGACCGACCCCACGTCAGGCGGTGGCCCGAGGGTGTTCGCGGGTGAGGTGGTGCACCTGGGTCCGGTCGGTGTGCGAGGCCAGCAGGTCCCGCAGTTCGACGGCGGCGGTCTTGAGGAGGTGTCCGTCGCGGGTGGCGTGGAGGGTTTCGAGGACGAAGGCGACGCGGGTGGAGTCTTCGGTGACGCGGGTGCGGTGGGCGTCCCGGTGGTTCCAGTGGCGGGTCAGTACGTCGGTGGTGTCGGTGTAGACGATCTCGCCGGCCTTGGGGTGTTCGGTGGTGTCGGGTTCGCCGAGCGGGGTGAAGGTCTCGCTGCCGTCGGCGTAGCGGATGTCGACGTCGCCGGTGACGTGGTCGAGGTCGAAGGCGCCGGCGGGCAGGCCGTGGCGGACGGAGACGGCGTTGTAGGAGTCGACGGCCGGGTTGATCCGAGGCAGCGTGCCCTTCTTGGCGAACCGGCGTCCGAGGGCGTCGACGCTGGGCCGGACACGGCGCGGGTTGGTGCCGAAGGAGCGGTAGGCGGTGTGCCACGCCTCGATGCGCGGGTCGCTCTCGTCGGCGGGCTGCCAGGCGCCGTCGGCGAGCTGTCGCTCCAGCTCCTCAAGGGCGGCGGCGGTCGCGGGCCAGGGTTCGCGGCAGCGCAGTCCGGTGGCGGTGACGACGGCGATGAGGGTGTCGGGGAAGGCGTCGGCCACGGCGGGGCCGAGGCGGAAGGTGGTCATCGTGAGGGATCCGTTCCGGAAGGGCGGGCGGGTACGGCGGGGTCAGGATTTCCAGGGGCCGATACGGTTCAGGCGGCGCCGCTGCTGGGCCGCGGTGGACGCGTCCAGGCCGGTGCCGCGCTCGGTGAGCCGGCGGGCGGTGCCGGTGCGCTGCTCGACGGGTTTGTGGTCGTCGTACTTGAACTTTGCGCGGACCTCGGTGACGTCCAGGCGCAGGCCGCGGATGCCGGACAGCATCCGTCCGTAGGGCGGCTGGTCGGGGTCGATGGGGGCGTGGTCTCCCTCGGGCTGGAAGTGGGCCATCTGGCGGCGCAGCAGCTCGGCCTTGGCCTCGGGGTCCTCGATGATCGTGGCCCGGCAGGTGAACTGGACGGCCGCGTAGTAGCTGGTCGGAACGCCGTCGGTGGGCGGGATGCCGGGCTGGGCGCGCCAGGGGCCGGGGACGAAGGCGTAGTCGCCGGTGACGGTGAAGGTGACGTTCGGGTCGGCCTCGATCGCCTTCCAGACCGGGTTGGGCCGGGCGAGGTGGACCAGCAAGGTGCTGCCGTCGACGGCGAAGTGGGTGGGCACGACGACGGGCGCCTGGCCGGGCGGGCCGTTGACGCTGAGGAGGCCGAAGTCGTGGCCGTCGGCGATCCAGGTCTGCCACTCGGCGTCGTCCAGGGCGGCGTCCCAGGGGTGGATGAACATGCGCGGGTCCTTCGGGGCGGAGGTGCGGGAGGTCAGGTGAGGGCGAGGAGGCCGACGGCGACGGCTGCGGTGCCCAGGCCGATCAGCTGCCCGCGGTGGATCCGCTCGGCGAGGACGGTGCGGGCGAGCAGGACGGTGCCGGCCGGGTACAGGGCGGTGATCACGGCGACGACGGCGAGGTCACCGCTGCGGGCGGCGAGCAGGAACAGCAGGTTGGCGATCGAGTCGAGCACGCCGGCCGTCGCCGACATCGCGTACGCCGGCTTCTCCGGCCCCAGCCGCCGGAACAGCAGCCCGACCGCGGCCAGGGTGACGGCGGAGGACACGGCGCGGCCGGTGATCAGGGGGCCGACGCCGCTGTCGGAGGGCGCCTGGTGCAGGAAGACCAGTTGCAGGGCGATGGCGGCCCCGGCGCCGAAGGCCAGCAGCAGCGCGGTGCGCGAGGGGCGGGCGCCGCCGGCGCCGTGTCCCGCGCTGACCAGCACCACGGACGCCAGCGCCAGTGGCAGGCCGATCAGTCCGGCCGGCCCCGGGTGCTCGCCCTGCGACAGCCCGACGCCGACCGGCAGCATCGCCGAGACCAGCGCGGTGACCGGGGACAGGACGTTCATCGGGCCGATCGCCAGCGTGCGGTAGAGCAGGGCGAACGCGACCGCCGATGCGACGCCGGAGGCCGCGCCCCAGGCGAGGGTGGCGGGAGCGAAGGAGGCGCCGAGGAAGGGCCACAGCAGGAGCTCCACCGTGAGGGAGGCCGGGGCGGCGATCATCACGGTGCGCAGGACGTGGGCCTTGCGGGCGCCGAGCCCGCCGAGGAAGTCGGCGCACCCGTAGGCCAGGGAGCTGCCCAGGGCCAGCAGCAGAGCGATCACGGGTACATCCCTTACTATCAGTGGAACGACTACACCGTACAGTGCACCGACCGGGATTCGTCAACCGAACGACCGCGCGGTGCAGTGCACTGATCCACTGCCGGAAGGGTGATGACGATGGCCGAGACCGAGGCGGCGTTGCGGACGCTCGCGCACAACGTCCGCGCGGCCCGTACCCGCGCCGGGCTGTCCCTGGACGAACTCGGCCGACGTGCCAAGGTCAGCAAGGGCGCCCTGGTCGCCCTGGAGAAGGCCCAGGGCAATCCGAACTTCGCCACCCTGGTCCGCCTCGCCGACACCCTCGGCATCTCGGTGTCCGCGCTGATGGAAGGTCCTGCGGAAGGCCGTGTCCGGATCGTGTCCGCCGACGCCGTCATGCCCCTGTGGGCCGGGGAGAAGGGCGGCGAGGCGCGGCTCATGCTCACCACCTCGGGACCGGCGCCGGTCGAGGTCTGGCGCTGGCGACTGGAACCGGGGGAGGAGTACCCCAGCCATCCGCACCAGCCCGGCGTCGTGGAGACGGTCAGCGTCACCGCCGGTCGGATGGTGCTCGTGGTCGACGGCACCGAGCATGCCGTCGAGGCGGGGCAGACGGCCACCTTCGACGGCGACGCCCCTCACACCTACCGTGGCGCGGGCACCGGGACCTGCCAGCTGATCATGACAGTCCACATCCCGCCCGGCCCTGGCTCCGCGAGCTGACCGGCGCGGTGGGGCGGCCACGCGGGACCCGCACCCGTCGGACTCGGGCGGCGAGGCCGCGGGTCCGGCTGCCGTAGGCGCACTGCGCCCGAGTCTCCGAGATCGCTCGTGATCGCCGGGCCTTCGCCCGGAGCACCCCACCGCGCGCGTGGGAGGGGTGCTCGTGCGTGTCGGGCGCGGTCAGGCTCAGGAACCGCCGCGCTCGCGGGGGATCTTCTGGCCGGCCTCGATCGCCACCGGCAGCCGGTTCTCGGCCGGGGGCAGCGGGCAGGTGGCCAGGTCCGTGTAGGCGCACGGCAGGTTCGCGGCACGGTTGAAGTCCAGGACGACCGTACCGTCGGCGGCGGGCGGCTCCAGTGTCAGGGACCGGTTGGCGGCGTAGGTGGTGACCCCGGAGGTCGCGTCGGTGAACAGCACCATCAGCCGGCCCGCACCACGGCCGGGGAACGCGGTCAGCGACAGCGGGCGCCCGTCCAGCTCGAACTCGACCCTGCCCGGGGCGTCGTACACGTGCTCAAGGCCCTCGACCGCGGCGCCCACGGTGGTCGGCCGTGGCGTGTCGAAGGGGATGTAGCGGCCCGTCACCGCCCAGCGCGGGTCGGGGGAGTAGGCGGGCGTTCCGGTGAAGGCGGTGCGCAGCGGTGCGTCCGGATGCCGGGGGCGCACGATGTCGTGGCCCCCGCGCCTGGCGACCTCGATGACGGCGTCTGCCCAGACGGCGTCGACGCCGCCGCGCTCGGGAAGCACGCCGAAGTGGTGCGTACCGCGCACCGGCGTTCCGTCGACGACCAGTTCCTCGCCGTCGTCGAGGTCCACGACGACGCCCTCGGGGCCGGTGCGCCACGTACCGGGTGCGTCGGGGAAGCGCTGCGGCCGGTCGTCGAGCCAGTGCAGGCCGGTGATCGCCAGGAACCCGTGCGGGGCGGCGAGCCGGGCCTCTTGGGCGCGGTACCAGTCCAGCCAGTTCTCGGTGAAGGCGTCGCGGTCGGTTGTGGTGGCTTCGGTGGTCATGGGCTCTCCTTCGTCACGGGGGTGCGGGGGACCGGCAGGACCGTCGGCGCGACCGGCGTGCTCAGCGGGCCAGGTCGCCGAGGAGTCGCCAGGTGCGTCGGCGGTCGGCCTCTCCGGCGATCTCGGTGCCCGAGAACACGACCTCGGTGGCGCCGGCGTCGCGGTAACGGCGTACCTCGGCCTCGACGGTCTTCTCGTCGCCGATCACGGCCAGGTCGGCGGCCCGTCGGCCGCCGGAGAGTTCGATGACCCGGGCGTAGGACGGGATCTGTTCGTAGAACGCGAGGTCCTCGGTGGCCTTGGCCCGCACCGCGTCGACGTCGTCGGTGACCACACCGGGCACGAGGGCCACGATCCGGGGCGCGGGGCGGCCGGCGGCCTCGGCGGCGGCGGTCAGGGCGGGGACGATGTGGTCGGCCAGGGCGCGTGGTCCCGCCAGGTAGGGCAGGATCCCGTCCGCCAGCTCACCGCTGACCCGCAGCGCCTGCGGCCCCATCGCGGCGACCAGCAGGGGGACGCCGTCCTCGGCGCCCGGTACCCGCGCCGGGACCGGGGTGGCGGCGGTGAGCAGTTCACCGTGGAAGTCGGCCGTGCCCGTCTCGGTCAACTGACGCAGCGCGGTGAGGAATTCACGCAGGCGGGCGATGGGGCGTTCGAAGGGCAGGCCGAAGCCGGCCTCCGTCAGGAGTTTCGTGCCCAGGGCCAGACCGAGGTGGTAGCGGCCGTGCGTGGCGGCCTGGGCGGTCTGGGCCTGGCTGGAGACCAGCAGCGGGTGCCGGCCGAAGACGGGGATCGCGGAGGTGCCGACGTGCAGTCCGGGCACTTCCCGCCCGACGATCGCCGCGAGCTGGGGCGAGTCCGCGCCGAAGGTCTGGCCGAACCAGGCCGACGCGAGACCGAACTCCGCTGCCTCCCGGGCCAGTTGAACGGTGGCGTCGACCTGGTTCGGCGCGTCGGACGCGTTGAGCGCTACTCCAACAGTCATGTCAGTCAGAACGGGCGCCGGTCGGAGCCGCATTCCGGTCCGTGTGTGACAGCTTCTTGTCAGTCATGTGTACGAGGGCCCGTCTTGGGCTCAGCCCGCCTGCCGCCGGTCCGGTGCGGAGCGGTGGGGGAGAGCACGGGAGGACCCCTCTGCCCGTCCCGTGAAGTGGCGCGGTACGCATGGGCGTCGCGTACGAAGAGCTTGTGCAGGTCACGGACCGCCCGCGGAACGGAGCCGGGGAAGGGCGGCGCTGCAATCCCAGCAGCACGCCGCGACGCCGAGGCGGTCGCCGTCGCCGCCGAGCCGGGTCGGTGCGCCACCTGGATCGCGGCCAGGTTCGCCCGTGAGCCCGCGATCCTCGCCACGGCAGTTCAGTTTGTCGGCCTCGATCACAAGCTCTGGGTCCTGCGCGTCGCGATGAGTTCCGAGGGGTCCGGCGGTCGTACTGTCGAACCCGTCATCAAGGAGGACTTCGGATGCGCAGCGTGACCTATTCGATGAACGTCTCACTTGACGGTTACATCGTCGGGCCGGACGGCGGCTTCGACTGGACGGTGCCCGACGAGGAGGTCTTCCGGTTCACCACCGACGAGGTGCGAGAGGTCGGCGTCTACCTGATGGGACGACGGCTGTACGAGACGATGCTGTACTGGGAGACCGTCGATCAGAATCCGTCGGTCGACTTCTCGACGGTTGAGTTCGCCGCGGTCTGGAAGTCGCTGCCCAAGGTGGTGTTCTCCACCACGCTGTCGGCGGTCCGGGGCAACGCCCGCCTGGCCTCCGGCGGCCTGGCGGCGGAGGTCGAGCGGTTGCGGGCCGAACCGGGAGAGGGTGACATCGCGGTCGGCGGCGCGACTCTCGCCGCCGAGGCCGCCGCGTCGGGCTTGATCGACGAGTACCGGGCCAAGGTCCACCCGGTGCTGGTGGGCGGTGGAACCCCCTTCTTCCCCCGGCACGAGCGCCGGGTGGACCTCGAACTCGTCGAGACCCGCACCTTCAGCTCCAGAGTCGTCTACCTCCGCCACCGCGTGGCGCGCTAGTTGTTCTGTCCGGGGAGGTTGTGGACGGGTGAGCCGGGTCTCGGCTGAGGGATCTTGAACAGGTGAGGGCCGACGTCCACGAGGGCCCAGCCGAGGCGGCCCGGGTCTGGGTTGTCGCGACCTCGGCGTCCGTGAGCAGTGTGTCGTCGAAGCGCAGGGCGTCGAGCAGTAGCCTGCGCGGGGATCGGGCATGGAGATTCCGGACGCGTGGGCCCCGGGGCTCGTTCATGGGTCCACGCCGTGCCCGGCGCATTACTCTGAGTCCATGCGGCAGGGGGCGGCGGCAGCGGCGGGGCAGGGGCGGGACTGGCGGGTCGGTGACCGGGTCCTCGGGGTGTACGAGGTGACCGGTGCTCTCGGTCAGGGCGGCATGGGGCGCGTGCACCGGGTGCGGCACCTGGGGTGGGGCACCGATCTCGCCGTCAAGAGTCCGCGTGCGGAGCTCTTCCGGGACGAGGCGGACCAGGAACGGTTCGTCCGCGAGGCGGAGACGTGGGTGGGGCTGGAACTCCATCCGCACCTGTGCGGATGTCACTACGTGCGCACGATCGGCGGGGTGCCGCGGGTGTTCGCGGAGTACGTGGACGGCGGAAGCCTGCGCGAGTCGATCGACGAGGGCCGGCTCTACCGGGGAGCACGCGACGAGGTGGTGGGCCGGATCCTGGACATCGCCGTCCAGGTGGCGCGCGGGCTGGCGCACGCCCACCTCAGCGGGGTGGTGCACCAGGACGTCAAGCCGGGCAACGTGCTGCTCGACCGGCAGGGCACCGCGAAGATCACCGACTTCGGGCTCGCGCGGGCCCGGCACTTCGGCACCCGGCCGACGCCCTCGGGCCGAGTGGCCGACGGGGCAGCACCCGGCCGGGCAGCACCCACGCTTCTGGTCACGCACGGCGGGATGACGCCCGCGTACGCCTCGCCCGAGCAGGTGCGGGGCGCGCCCCTGAGCCGTCGCACCGATGTGTGGAGCTTCGCGGTCAGCGTGCTGGAGATGTTCACCGGGACGGTGACGTGGGGCGTGGGGTCCGCCGCCGGGGCCGCGCTCGCCGCGTACCGGCTGAGCCCGCCGCCCGACGCCCCGGTGGCCTCGATGCCGGGAGCACTCGCGGACCTGCTGGAACGCTGTCTGCGCGAGCGCGTCGAGGAGCGGCCCGACGACCTGGCGGCGGTGGCCGGGGAGTTGGCCGAGGTGTACGCACGGGAGGTTGCCCGCCCGTATCCGCGCCGGGCGGAGAACGCCGCCGTGCACCGGGCCGACGGGCTGAACAACCGGGCGATGTCCCTGCTCGACCTCGGCCGGACGCGGGAGGCGGAGGCCGCGCTCGCCGAGGCGCACGCCGCCGACCCGCAGCACCCGCAGGCCACGTACAACCTCGGGCTGCTGAGGTGGCGGTCCGGCACGCTCGCGGACGACGCGCTGGTGGACCGGATGGAGTCGGCGAGGGCGAGCGCGGAAGGGCCCTCGCCCGCCGACCACCTCCTCGCCCAGGTGCACCTCGAACGCGGCGATCACGAGTCCGCCCTGCCCCTCCTGCGCGCGGCGTCCGCGACCGCGGAGGCGACCGCGGACGCGGACGCCGGCACGGCCCTGCGCGACGCGCTCGCGCACGCCGAGCGCGAACACGCCGCCGGCGGGCGCCTGCTCGCCACCTTCACCGGGCACCGGGCGGTCGTGCACGCGGTGAGTCTCAGCGCGGACGGCAGCCGCGCGCTGTCCGGTGACGACGCCGGGGACGTACGGCTGTGGGACACGGCCACCGGCCGCCCGCGCGCCCTCAAGGGACATCGGGCCGCCGTGCACGCGGTGTCGCTGAGCCCGGACGGCCGTCTCGCCCTGACGGGTGGGCACGACGGCGACGTACGGCTGTGGGACACCGCGACCGGCCGCTGCCTGCGCAGGCTCTCCGGCCACACCGGCTCGGTCCGCGCCGTCCGCCTCGCCCCCGACGGGAGCACCGCCCTGACCGGCGGCTGGGACGGCACCCTGCGCTGGTGGGACGTGGCCACCGGCCGCTGTCTGCGGGTCGTCGACTCCCCTGAGGGGCCGGGCGGGGCGGGCCGCGAGGTCAACGCCGCCTGCCTGAGCGCCGACGGTCGGCTCGCCCTGTTCGTGGGCGGTCGGACCGTACTCTGGGACCTGGTGGACGACCGCCGCGTGCGGACCCTGGACCGCGGCACGATCTGGCCGGCCGCGCTGAGCCACGACCGGCGGCACGCGCTGACCGGCGGGGGCGACCGGGCTCTGGTGTGGCGGGACCTGGCGACCGGCCGGTCCCTGCGCACCCTGCGGGCGGACGCCCGGCCCCCCTGGGCGGCAGAGCTGAGCGCCGACGGGCGGTTCGCGGTGTCAGGGGCCATCGGCGGCACGCTGCGCTGGTGGGAGCCCGCCACCGGGCGCTGTCTGCGCACCTACGACGCGCACTTCTCCCAGGTGACCTCGGTGAGCCTGAGCGGGGACGGCCGGCGGGTGCTGACCGGGGGCGACCACCGGGTACGACTGTGGCAGCTGCCCGCCCCCGACGCGTACACCGCGCCCTTCCGGATCTGCCGCCCCCGCTCCCACACCGAACTCACCCGGTACGACGACCGGGTCGCCGCGCTGCTGGACGACGCCGAGTCGTCCGCGGGACGGCAGCGGTACGCGGACGCGCTCGCCCTGGTGGCCGAGGCACGCGCCCTGCCGGGGCACGAGCGGGACACCCGGGCCCTGGCGGCCTGGCACCGGCTCTCGCTGGTCACCGTCCGGACGGGGGTGCGCGGCGCCTGGGCCGCCGGGACCGTCGAGCTGCCCACGTCCGGTACGCAGGCCCACGCCACCGCGGACGGCCGGCGCGCCCTGTGCGCGGACCTGGACACCCTGCGTCTGTGGGACTTCGAGGACGGTGGCCGGTGCGTGCGCACCTTCGACGGGCACGACGGAGCGGTCCGGGCCGTCTGCCTCAGCGCCGACGAACGCCTCGCCCTGTCGGGCGGGGAGGACGGGACGGTCCGCCTGTGGGACGTCCGCACCGGTCGCTGCCTGAGCGTGCTCGCGGGGCACGGGGCGACGGTCCGCTCGGTGAGGTTCAGCGGCGATGGGCGCTTCGCCTTCTCCGGCGGGGAGGACGGGTCCGTGCGCTGGTGGGAACCGGCGGCCGGACGGATGCTGCGGGCCTACGCGTACGGACGGCACAAGGTGGACTCGGTGTGCCCCAGCGCCGACGGGCGGTTCCTTCTCTCCTGCGGCGAGGGCAGCAGGGCGCGGCTGTGGGAGCTGGACTCCGGCCACCGGGTGCGGACCTTCGAGGACCTGAGCCGGGACGCCGTGACGGACTCGCCGCTGCTGGGCTTGCTGCACTCGGCCCAGCTCACCGCGGACGGACGGCACGCGGTGACCGCCAACGGCGACGGGCGGGTGGCGCTGTGGGACGTGGCGGGCGGGCGGCGTCTGCACGTCTTCGAGGAGCACGTCGGGAGCGACGGGCACGCGGAGCCCATGACGTCGGTGTCCCTGAGCACGGACGGCCGCTTCGCGCTGGCCGCCAACTGGGACACGACCGTGCGGCTGCTGGATCTGCGGGCCGGACGCTGCCTGCGCACCCTGGGCGGGCACCGGCGCTGGGTGCAGTCGGTCCACCTGAGCGCCGACGGGCGTTACGCGGTCTCCACCGGGACGGACGGGACCCTGCGCCGGTGGGAGCTCGACTGGGAGCTGGAGGCCAGGGAGCCGGCGGACTGGGACGAGGGCGCCCGCCCGCACCTGGAGGCGTTCCTCGCCGCGCACACGCCGTTCGGGCGGCCCGCGTCGCACGGCCTCCAGTCGGTGTCGTACGACCCGCGGCTGGCCCGGCACGGACAGCCGGTGTGGTCCGAGGCCGACGCGGACCTGCTGCTGCGTCACCTCGCACGGGCCGGATACGGGTGGCTGCGGGCGGCCGGCGTGCGGGCGGAGCTGGAGCGGATGGCCGCGGCGTGGCAGGGTCCGCGTCCGCTGCCCGCACCGCGGCGGGAGCCGACGGGGCTGCTCAGTTCAGCAAGGCATCGATATCGGGCTTGGCGAGGACGCCCGCGCAGCTGACGCAGACCGGCCTGCGCAGCACACGCCGGGTCACGCACCGGTCGCAGAAGTAGGCGCGGCAGCTCGCACAGTGCCAGAAGACCACGGCCCAGTGCTCCGGGTCGTTCCTGGCGACCGGGTTGCCCCCCGGAACGCGCGACACCGACAGCAGGCGATCACAGCCCCGCCGGGAACACATCATGACGGCCATGGAACGGACCGTAGCAGCGCGGGGGGACGGAAGACAGTGCCCCGCAACAGGCGGCGGGGGATCAGGAGTTGGAGGAACCCCCGCCTCCCGTGTGACTGCCGCCCGCCGTACGGGTCAGCCGCCGGGCCTCGTCCTCGATCCTGCGCACCACGCTGCCGCCGCTGCCGTCGTCCACCCCGCTGGCCAGCAACTGCGCGGCGACGGTGGTGAAGTACTGCGCGGCGGCCAGCACATGGCCGTGGGCGTCGACGGCCTCGCCGTCGCGCAGCCGCAGCAGTGCCTGGGAAGCGTCGCTCATCACCCGGACGACCTGCTGCGAGAGCTGCGCGCGGGTCTCGGTGGGCAGCCCCACCGCCCGCCCCACCTGTCGTTGGATGCTGTTGCAGGACCGCTCCAGCTCCTCCAGCAGCGTGAAGTCACGGCGGACCGCGGGGCCGACCCCCGCCGAGGGGTAGGAACTGCTCCGCAGCAGCAGGTGGGTGAGCGCCCGCGGCTCGTACCGGTGCAGGTCGATGGCGTGGGTGGCACCCAGCGCGGGCCGGAAGCACGGATGGATGTGGAACTCCGCCTCGTGCGGCTGTACGGGCACGTGGGCCCCGCCCGTGTAGACCACGTCGTTGCCGCGCCGCACCCCCAGGAAGCCGACGCCGTACAGCGTGTCGACCACGCCGGGCGCGGTGAGCCCCTCGGCGTACGCGGGGTACTGCCGGTGGAGGGTCTCGGCGACGGTGTCGAAGCGGGCCTCCAGCGCGCTGCGCATCACCACGTAGCCGGTGTTCTGGAACATCACGAACAGCTGTGCCAGGAAGGGGTGGGTGACCAGGTACTCCTTCGCCAGGTCCTGTAGCTTCCACTCCGAGAACTGCCGGGTGGCGAGCAGGACGTCGCTCTCGTGGATGCTCTCGTGCTCCCGCTCGACGGCGGTGTCCCGGCACGCGTTGAGGTACTGGATCGCGTCGCGCGGGCGGGGCAGGGCGCGGCCGAAGAGGAAGTCGGCGGTGTCCTCGCCGCCCACGGCCGGCGGGAAGACCTCCCGCCACAGCCGGTCGCCGGTCAGCTCGGCGCCGGCCGACGCGCGGGCCCGGGCGAGAGCGAGGTCCCGCAGGCCGGTGGCGGTCCACTGGATGCGCAGCTCCTCGCTGTGGAACTTGTCGCCCTCGCTGAAGTTGAGGGTGTCGTAGATGTCGGCGCGCAGGAAGAGCAGACAGCGCAGCGCCTTGCCGTACGCGCCCGAGACGTGCTTGGCCGCCAGCAGCAGCCCGATGACCATGGCGTTGCTGTCCGGGTCGCTCGACCAGATCTGCTCCAGCTGGTCCACGAGCAGCAGGAGCGGGGCGTGCGAGCCCGCGCAGTCCAGATCGGCGAACGCCTCCGCCACGCCCCGCTCGACGACCTCCAGCTGACGTGCGGCGCGGGCGCCTTCGGAGGCCGGCGGGGCACCGCCCACATCCACCGCCGCCTTGACGCCGAACGCTTCGAGGGACAGCGACGTCTGTAGCCCGGTCACGCCGCGGAGCAGCCGGTCGTAGAGACGGGGCTCGTCCGCGGACTCGCCATTCGCGCGGAGGAACCGCCGCAGTGTCCTGACCGGGCGGGGCAGTCGCCGCAGCCCGTGGACCCGCTTGGCGTGGGCGACGATGTGTCGCGCGGCTTGGACGGCGAAGACGTAGCGCCAGATCAGCGACTTGGCCGTGTCACCGGTGAGCCCTTGCAGTTCGAACCGGCGTATCTCGTCGCCCGCCGCGTCGTCGGGGGTGATCAGGGCGGTGCCGCCGGGGTGGACGCCGTCGGCGGTCAGACGCATGCAGATGGCGCTCTTGCCGGAGCCCTTGCGGCCGATGATGAGCATCTTGCGGCCGGACACGGCCGCGTCGTAGGCGGCGGTCCGCAGGAACCCCTCGCGCAGCAGGCCGTCGGACATGTCCCGCTCGGCGTCCTCCCGCCCGAAGTAGAGGCGCTCGACCACACCCGACGGCCCCGTCATGGATCCCCCAACTCCCCTGCCCGGCTCGGTCCTCGCTGGGCATGATGCCAGCTTGTGGCCGCCGGTTCCCGCCGGTTTCCGCAGCGGAGTCGGGCAGTCGGGCGGGGCCGCGCCGCCGTGGTCCCCACCCCCGGCCGGCGAAGCGTTCCCGACCGTCAGGACGGTGAAGCGACGGGTGTGGCGCTCACGTGCAGTTCGGTCCAGCGGGCGGCTATCCGCCGCAGTCTGCTCCGGAAGTCCCGCTGTGCGTCCGAGTCACCGCTCAGCAGTTCGGCGGTCCGGCGGGGGCAGTCGCAGCCGTCCCACCCGGCGATCTCCGCGAGCTTCTCCGCGCGCGGGTAGTCACGGAACTCGTTGAGCGCCTCGTACACGGCCGGCCGGCAGCGGTCGCACCCGTCGGGCCGGGAACGCACCACCTCGTCGATCACGGGAGCGAACCACGAGATCGAGAGATCCCCGGCCTCGCCGTCGCGGGCCTTGTCGTCCGCGGTCCGCGCGAGGAGCCGTACGAGCATCCACAGGGTGGGGGGTTCCCACATCCCCTGCTCGTGCGCCCAGCCCAGCAGGGTTCCGGACTTGGCGCTCAGGGGGAACACCATTTGCGTGGTGTAGCCCGCGGCGCGGGCGTCCCGGATGCCGGCGAGCGTGTCGTCGTAGGCCTCCTTCTGGGACAGGCCCATGGCCCCGAGGGTGAGGTTGGCGATCGACGCGAAGCCGGCTTCCCGGAGCATTCCCGCCGCGTTCAGATATGCCTTCTGGGGCGTGGGTTTCAGATGGCAGAGGGAACGGACCTCGGGGTTCCATGACTCCACGCCGACCTGTCCGACGATCTGGGTGTCCGGCAGGAGCGTGCGGAGCACGTCGAGTTTCTCCTCGGTGAACACCTCGGGCCGTGACTCGAAGGCGAAGAGGGCCGGTCGCCGTTCCGCCACCTGCCGCAGCAGCTGTTCGCGCAGCTCGGGAGAGACTTCAAGGTCGTCGAGGAGGCTGCCGGAAGGGGAGAGGTAGATGTGCGCGCCCTCGGGCACCTCGGCGAGTCTGCGCCGGACCGAGCGGACGATCCGGCGGGGATCGACCTCGGGGCCGATGCCGTAGTTGCACATGCTGCACTGTCCGGCCCGGTCGTACGTGCAGCCGCGGGTGCGGAACCAGAACTGGTACATGCGGACGGTTTCGCGGGCGTGGCCGGTCGCGGCCGTGTAGGTCCTCAGACGAGAGTTGGTGTATTCCGGGAAGGGCGGACGGTTCTGGCGGATGGCGCGGTTGGCCCGCACCAGGAGGTTTCTGAGTTGCCGTTCGGACATCTCGTCCACCAAAAACTCCTCTCGTCGAGGGTCATCGGTGCCGGGGCCCCGTTCACGACCGGAACCCCCGCATCGCGCGGCGCCCGCAGTGCTCCGCCGCGGCCGACCAGTGCGGCGCTACATGCTCTGTCATGGACAGCGCGGGAAGGAAGCTCCTCGATGGGCTATGCCCGTGTCATCAGCCTTGAGGCGCGCCCGATCTCCCCTTGGTGAGGGACGGGCGCGGCGCGAAAGTCCCAGGGGGCCGGTTCAGACGCCGGGAGCGAGGAGGCGAGCCATGACGTCCGGAGAGCGACCCGCTCTGACCCGCAGCGTCCAGCGGGCGGTGCACGACACGGCACGGCGCGCAGGGCCTACGGCCGCCTTGTCGGCACTGTACGAGGCCATCGGCCGGGACACCCCTTCGCGGGGGCCCGGCGGACACGCACTCGTCCCCGAGGGTGTCCGGCACGATGCCGCGGACACCACCGTGCTCCCCGGGATCGACGGCCTCGGCCTGCTCCCGCTGCGCGGCCCGACCGCGCCCGACGCACCGGCGCGCGAACCGGAACCGGAGGGCGGCCCCATCGGTCCCGCCGCCTGGGCCGAGGTGCTGACCTGGCTGCGGCTGGGGCTGTCGGTGAGGATCCTCGACGAGGCCCTCGGATACCTCCGCGACCGGGTCACGGGCGGATCGCCGCTGCTGTCACGGCAGTTGATCAAGGGCGCGCTCGCCGACGCGGTCGCCCTCCAGCTACAGGTTCGCTCGGTGCTCGACGCGCACGCTCCCGGCGACGTTCCCCGGCCCCTCTCGGCCGGCCTGAACGCGATGGTCACCCAGGCCGACCGCATCCTCCTTCCCCTCTTGGGCGCGAGCGGCTTCACCACCGGGGGCCCGGGCAGCGTGGCCCACGCGTCGGAACTGCTCGTGGACACCTACTTCACCATCGCGCAGGAGGGCACGGAGCCTTGCTGACCACGTCCGAGGAGCGTCTCGCGCTGTTGCGGCACCAGGTACGGGAATGGGCGGCCGAGGTGCGGCCGTTCGCCCTGGAAGTGGACCGGGATCCGAGCCTGGCCACCGGGCTCCTGCACCTGCCCACGGTCGCGCTCGCGTCCAGGGTGCAGATCCCGCCCCCCTACAACGACCGGCCCCTCTCCATCAAGGGCGAGGTCTTCCACGTCACCGGCGCACTGGAACGCGCCGTCTGGTGCGAGGAGGTGGCCTGGGGCGACCTGGGGATCGGCCTGGCCTCGCCGGGTGCGTCGATGTGCGGGGTCCTGGTGGAGGCACTGGGCAGCGAGGCGCAGAAGAGGCGCTTCTACGGGGATCTGCTGGAGCGCCCGACCTGGACGATGTTCGCTCTGACCGAACCGCACACCGGCTCCGACCCCGCATCGCTGGGCAGCACCTTCTCCCGGTCGGACACCGGCGGCATCAGGCTCGACGGGACGAAGCGGTTCGTCAGCAACGCGGTGCGGGCACGCTTCGGCGCGGTCTTCGCCCGCACGGGCCCGGGTCCGTACCACATCCGTGCGGCCCTCGTGGACACCTCGCTCCCCGGCTACCACGCCGAGCCGATCCCCACCATCGGTGTGCGGGCCGCCCAACTCGGTGCGGTGACACTGGAGTCGGTGGAACTGAGTGAGGAACACATGCTGGGATCCGGCCTGTCCAGCCTCAGAAGAGGGCTGTGGGGCTGGAGCCGCGTGCTCGACGTGCTCCGGCCCACCGTAGCCGCCATGGCCGTCGGGCTTGCCCGGGCCGCGTACGAATACGTGTGTGAGCACCGCGCGGAGCCGAGCCGCGAGGACGCCGCCCGGCTCGCGCGGATGGCACACGAGATCGATGCCGTCAGGCATCTCACCCTGAGCGCCGCGGCGGCGGTGGACCGGAACCAGGAGAACGGACACCTGGCCTCGGTGGCGAAACTGCGGGCGGCGCGCCTGGCCGTCTCGGTGACCCGGGCGGCGCCGGCCTTCTTCGGGGCCGGCGGGCGCATCGAGCACCCGCTGCTCGACAAGTACGCCCGGGACGCCCTGGCCTTCGAGTTCATGGAGGGCAGTCAGAACGTCCAGCGCCTCGCCGTCGCCGGTGCCCTGACGCGTGGCACGCTCGACCCGGGAGCCCCGGTCGGCTGACCGCGCACCGGAGCGGCGCGGCCCACGTCAATCCTCCTGGGCTGCCAGGGAGATGGCCGCCGCGGGACACAGCGAGACGGCCTCGGCGGCGTTCCGCGCGTCCTCGCCGGACAGGGTGCCGCCGACCAGACGTACCAGGCCGTCGTCCGCCTGGTCGAAGACGCCCGGTGCGGTGCGGACGCAGTTGCCCGAACCCACGCAGCGCGAGCGGTCCGCCGTGATGCGCACCGTGGTCCTCACCACCGCACCGGAAGGGCGCCGAGGCCGAAGACCAGGCCCTGACGGACCGGCACCTCGTCCACCGGGGCGGCGAGCCGCAGCCTCGGGAAGCGCTCGAAGAGCCTGCTGAGGGCGACCTCGACGTCCAGGCGGGCCAGGTTCTGGCCGATGCACTGGTGGACACCGAAGCCGAACGACACGTGGTTGCCGTGGCGCCGCCGCAGGTCGAGCCGGTCGGCATCCTCGAAAACGCCGGGGTCGCGGTTGGCGGCGGGGTTGAGGAGCACCACGCCGTCGCCGGCTCGGATGACGACGCCCGACGTCTCGATGTCGGCGATGGCGACACGGACCAGACCACTGGTGACGGACAGGAAGCGCAGCAGTTCCTCGACCGCGCGTGACCAGGGCACCTCGCCCGCACGCAGCCGGTCGAGTTCGTCCCCGTGGACGAGCAGGGTCAGCACGGCGAGGGCGATGGTGCTGATGGTGACGTCCTGCCCCGCGACGACGAGGACCGTGCCGTAGTGCACGAACTGCTCGGTCGTCAGCCGTCCGTCCCGCACCTGGGCGGCGAGGTCGTCGAGGAGGCCGTCGCCGCCGGGCCGGTCCGGCATGCGCGCGAGGAGGGAGCGCAGGAAGTCGTCGAGGGGCGGTACGAGGTCGAAGTGGCGGTGCAGGAGGTCGTGCAGTGCGCTGCCGTCGGGCCCGTGCAGGCCGAGGATCTCGGTCATTCCGGTGGCGACCAGGGGCCGGACGTAGGCGCTGATCAGCTCGGCGGGTTCCGTGCGTGGCCGCGCCGCGAGGCCGTCCAGGAGCCGGTTCGCGGCTGCTTGGAGTGCCGGCCGTCGGCTCTGGACGCGTTTGAGTGCGAGGCTGGGGAGCATGGCGCGGCGCTGCTCGGTGTGCAGGGGCGGGTCGGTGCGCAGCAGCGCTCGCATCGCGTGGTGGCGCCCCGGCCGGGCGAGCGCCAGCACGCGCACCAGGTCGGGGAACTCCGCCTTGTCGCGGTCGACGGTGAGCCGTTCGTCGGTGAGCAGTGACCGGAACGCGGCATGGCCGGTGACCGCCCAGGCATCCCGCCCGTCGTAGAGCCTGATCCTCGTCACGGGGCCACGGCCGCGCAGGTCCTCGTAGGCCCGTGGCGGGTGGTAGGGGCACTCCCGGGTCAGCGGGAGGCCGGGCAGGTCGTGGGGTTGCCGGTCCGGGTGGGCGGCAGCGGGGGTCCGCCGGGCGGCGTCGGGCATCGTCACTTCCTGGCGTCGGGGGTCGGTGAGAGTTTCGCGGCCACGGCGCCCAGGGGCAGCGGCCCCAGCAGGTCGGCCGGGATGATGCCGGTGAATCCGGCGTCCTCCAGGTGGTCGACGACCGAGGGGGCGAGCGCCGCCCTGCCTCCCGCCGGGAGGTACGGCGTGGCCATGTCGACGGTAAGTGCGGGGCACCGGGCGGCGAGTGCGGTCGCCAGCGCCCGTTCCTCAGGGGTGTACGGAGGCACGGGACGGCTCGGGAATCCGTCGCCCTCGGCGGTCACCACGGCCGTGGCCCAGGCCCGCGGTGTGCTGTGTTCCGGCGCGTCGGCGCACACCACGAACCGGTGCGGCAGCACCAGGCACGGGTGGGTGACCAGCGCGGCCGACAGCCCGTGGCGCAGTCGCTCCGGCGTGGTGTCACCGGCCACGTAGGCGACGAGCCGGGTCCCGCCGTCGTCGGTGCCCTCGGTGAGGACGGCGGCCTCGACGACGCCGGGCAGCCGGGCGAGCAGCGCGGTGCACGCCCGCGTGTCGGCCCAGGCGTGGTCCACGTGGACCCATCCGGGCCCGAACCGGCGTCTCGGCAGCGCGAGTTCGTCCTGCACGCCGTCGAGCGGCAGGTCCATCGGGAGGGTGCCGTCGGCCCAGCCGCCGATGAGTGCGCCGATGCCGCGCAGGGCCTGCCCGATGCGGTCGCCGTCCGTCACGGAGACATGGCCGTGCATCGACAGGGTGACGCCGTCCTCGCCCGCCTCCACGGCGAAGTACAGGTCGGCGCTGTTGTCCTGCCAGTCGATGGGGGCCTTCTCGACGACGAAGTCGTCCGTGGTGCTGCCGGCGTCGCCCGTGCCGTCCGGGGCCGGGGCGCCGGCCCCCGGACTCCTGCGGGCGAAATAGTTGTAGGTGACCCCGGTCCGCAGGTTCATGCCGCGCTCGTGACCGGCGCGAACCCGTTCCTCGGCCATCTCCAGCGAGGAGTAGCGGGCATAGCGCTGGGCCATGACAGTGGCGCTGAAGACCTTGTTCAGCAGGGACGCGGCGGTGTCCTGGGGAGCCACGTCGAAGACGACCAGCGCGGGCTGGAAGAAGCAGCCCACGGCGGACGACAGCATCGGGTCGGCCCGGTTGGCGGTGTCCATGGAGACGACGCACCGGTCGTTGCCCGACAGCGCCGACAGCACGGTGCCGAACGCCGTCAGGTAGACCACGCCGGGGCCGATCCCACGCTCCGCGGCGACGAGTTCGGCGGCGTGCACGAGCCGCCGGGACGTCAGCGTCACGCGCTCGTACGGGCTCGGCGGGGTGAAGCCCGCGAAGTGCCCCACGGGTGCCGGCCGGTAGTCGGGGAACATGCCCTGCGGGATCGAGCGGTAACGGTCGCGCCAGTAGGCGCGCACCCGTTCCCGGTAGCGGGCCCGCTCCGGGGAGTGGTCCAACTCGGCCTGTTCCCGGGGCTGTCGTGTCTCGGGCAGCGGTACGTCGTCGTGCCCGGCCGCGAGCAGGGAGCGGAAGGCGTTCTCCAGCGCGATCCAGCTCTGCCCGTCGATCACGCAGTGGATCGCCGTCATCAGCACCCAGGAGTCCCCCGCGTCCCCCGCGATCAGGGCGAAGCGCACCGGCCGGTCCCGGGCGGGGTCGAAGGGACGCGCGCCGAGGCGCTCGGTCACCGCGGGGAGGTCCGCGGCGCTCGCCCGCAGCCGCAGGTCGAAGGTGACCGGCCAGGGCGGACGGACCACCTGGACGGGTGTGCCGGCGTCGTCGAGGAGGAAGTTGCTGCGCAGCGACTCGTAGCGGGCCACCAGGGCGGTGAGCGCCGCGAGGACGGCCGTGTCGGGGACGCCGGAGTCGAACCGCCACGAACGGCTGATCTTCACGCAGTCCCGGATGGCGCCGTAGGCGGGCACGTCGAAGTAGAGGAACCAGTAGTGCTCCTGGCTCCAGAGCATCGGCGCCCAACGGGTGCCGGCCCGCTCCGGCGTCGGGGTCTCCCGGCCCGCCGCCGCTCCCGGTGCGGGGTGCCGGGGTGCGCCGGCGTTCACAGGGGTGCCGCCTCGGCCAGGGTGTTCTGCCGCACCTGCTTGTTGACGAAGGCCGCCGCGGCCACCAGGACGTTGGCGCCGACCACGTTGAAGACGGCCACCGTCCAGTACATGCCGTGGGGGCTGTCGGTCGCGGCGCAGACCCAGGCGCCCACGACCACGTTCCCGCCGAAGTAGACGGCGTTCAGCAGGACCGCGAGCCGCCCGCCGCCGATGTGTTCCAGGAGCGTCAGGGCGACCAGGACCGGGCCCTGCACCGCGTAGGTCAAGGCCACGATGCCCAGGTACTCGCTCGCCACCGCGGCGGCGTCGGTGTCGCCGGTCATCACCTGGGCGATGGCGTCGCGGGCGAAGAACGTCACCACGGCGATGGCGGCGAAGACGGCGAACGACAGCACGATGCCGCTGCGGTACGTCACCCCCAGCGACCCGTACGCACCCGCGCCGCGCAGCTGGTTGAAGATGATCGCGGTGGCCGAACCCAGCACGATCCCGGGCATGAGGATCAGGCTCTGCACGGACGACGCGGTGGAGAATCCGGCGACGGTCGCCTCGCCGTACGGCCCGAGGACCCAGAGCAGGGCGAGGCTGTAGAAGGAGATGAGGCCGAGCGTCGCGCCCACCGGAACGCCCACGGACCGGACGTGGCCGAGCACTTCGCGTCGCCAGGGCGCGCGTTGTCCCGGCCGCCAGAGCCCCGCCCGGCGCATCAGCCACAGGCCCGCGGAGGTACCGGCCAAGGCGCAGACGGCGGCTGCGACGGGCAGGCTGTCGATGCCGAGGCCGGTGCCCAGGCCGAGCCAGGCGACCAGAGCGACTTCGGTGAAGGAGCTGACCAGGGTCAGCATGAGTCCCTGCCGGGCGAACCCGAAGCCACGCAGCGCGGACGCGCACAGCGCGGGCCCGAAACCGAGCAGGCTGACGACGGACATCCAGCGCAGGAACCACACGAACTCCGATCGCGCCGTGTCGGACACGTCGAAGAGGTGGGCGAAGCCGGGTGCGCCCAGCGACAGCACGAGGGTGAGCGACGCCCCGAGGACCACCCACACCTTCGTCATGCTCACCGTGAGCGGGAAGACGTCCTCGGGCTTCTCACGGCCCTTGCTGAGCGAGCAGGCGACCTGGGTGCTGACCGCGAGCGCGGCGTTGATCGCGCTGAACACCATGCCCAGCGGCAGGAAGAGCGAACGCACGTACAGTGCCTGG
Source organism: Streptomyces canarius (assembly GCF_014650735.1). NCBI lineage: Bacteria > Bacillati > Actinomycetota > Actinomycetes > Kitasatosporales > Streptomycetaceae > Streptomyces > Streptomyces canarius. The sequence goes on along the minus strand of NZ_BMVN01000031.1, from coordinate 29,112 downwards.
TCTCCCATCCGCCCGACCATGGCGACCAGGGTCAGCATGGTGAGATAGCCGAGGAGATCGCCGAGCACCATGGGGACGGCCAGGCGCCCGATCTTCCGCGACACCCGCGTCGGCGGCGCGTCCGGTAAACCCCTCGCGTCACTGTGCCCTGTCATCAGCGTCCTCCTCCTTCGTGGCCTGTCCGGCCCTCGTGGTCCGCGCAGCCGTCTCCCCGGGCGTGGCCCACTGCTGTGCGGGACGGTCCTCGATGCCGGCGGGGAGCCCGGCAGCACCGTCTGCGCGTACCGGGTGGCCCGAAGCGGCCCCGCGGCCTCCGCATGTCCGGAATGCTCGTCTTTCGTCGGCGCGGTGCGTAGCACAACGGATATGGCCACGCGGGCAGCTCACAAGTCAGGGCGGCGGTGCCGGTGACATGTGTGGCACCGTAAGTGAGGAAAGGGGAGGCGGATGCATCAACCCAGCACCTCAGGTCCCTTGGCCCGGGCAGGGTCCACGCCCGGCGTCCACCGTCCGTCGCCGGCCTGGAGCCGGCCCATGGGCAGCCCGCCGTCCACGTGGATCGTCTGCCCGGTGATGTACGAGGCGTCGTCCCCGGCGAGGAAGGCGAGCGCCGAGGCGACGTCGTCCGGGCGTCCGGTCCGGCGTACCGGGGCGGCGTCGGCGACGGACGCCGCCTTGACGGCCCCGAGGCCGTCGGCGCGGTGGGTCATCGGGGTCTCGATGTACCCGGGGGCGACGGCGTTGACCGTGATGCCGAACGGGCCGAGTTCCACGGCCAGTGCGCGGGTCAGACCCTCCAACCCGGCTTTCGCCGCTGCGTAGTTGGCCTGGCCGTGACTGCCCAGCGCGGAGATGCTGGACAGGTTGAGGATTCTGCCCCAGCGGGCGCGTGCCATGTGCTTCTGCACGGCGCGGGCGCACAGGAAGGCCCCTCGCAGATGCACCGCGTGGACGGAGTCCCAGGCCCGTTCGGACATGGTGTACAGGGCGCTGTCGCGGATCACACCCGCGTTGTTGACCAGGATGTGCACCGTGTCGAACCGCTCGGCCGTGGCCCGGACCATCGCTGTGACCTGGTCCGGGTCGGTGACGTCGCACGCCACGGGCAGCGCCCTGCCGCCCTCGGCGGTGATCTGCGCGGCGAGTTCCTCGACGCCGCCGACATCGATGTCGGCGACGGTGACCGCGGCGCCCTCGCGGGCCATACGGCGGGCTGTGGCCGATCCGATTCCGCCGGCGGCCCCGGTCACGACGGCTGTTCTCCCGTTCACGAACGTTCCACCGATCCTTCTTTGGTCGCCCGATTTCGCCTTCGTCCGGACACACCGCAACGGTCGTAATACGGCCGTCTTCCGCGTGATCGTGATCTTCATCGTAGGGCGGTTGTATGAACAGCGTCAAGAGTGCATTCCGCAAAGAAAAGGTGTGTACTGTGGTGGCAATCTGCCTCTGATACTACTGTTGACTAATTCGCTTTAGTTGCTTAGCGTCCCGTTGTCTCGCCGCGGACCTGCGCCGATGTGGGCTGCTGGATGTCAGGGCAGAACGGACATATGGTGAAGGAATCAGCTACCTTACCCGTTAATTTCGTAGCGCACTTTCTGGTCGCAGACGGATACGGAAGTCTGGCCGAATACGCCGCCATGGGAATGGCGAGAGAAGGCGCTCGGGTCAACCTCCTCCCCATCAAGGTATTTCGGGAAGGGCTGGCCCCGGCCGTCCTCGAACTCCTGGAGAAATCCACGCCCTACCGGGAAGGGCCGGTCCTGTTCTCGGCCGCTCTCGAACCCGAGCTGGAGCAGTACGCCGACACCGAGCACTTCGTCCACACGATGTGGGAGTCGAGCCGGCTGCCCGCCGACTGGCCGGACAGGCTGAACCGCACCCGAGCGGTGATCGTGCCCACCCGGTTCGTCGCCGACGTCTGCCGGTCGAGCGGCGTCACCGCCCCCGTCGAGGTCGTCCCCGAGGGGGTCGACCCGGATCTCTACCCGTGGATCGAGCGTCCCGCCCGGCAGGGCATGACGACTCTGGTCGTCGGTACCGTGCTGCCGCGCAAGCACGTCGCCCAGGCCATCGAGGCGTGGCACCTGGCCTTCGACGGCGACCCGGACGCCCGGCTGATCATCAAGTCCCGGTTCCGGACGGCGCGGACGTACGGCCTGACCGCCGACGACCCGCGCATCACCGTGATCGACGACGAGGAGATGGTCCGCGGCATCCTGCACTGGTACGAACAGGCCGACGTGCTGCTCGCGCTGGGCAGCGAGGGGTTCGGTCTGCCCCTGGTCGAGGGCATGGCGACCGGCCTGCCCGTCATCGCGCTGTCCTCCGAGGGGCAGGGCGACGTCTGCGCGGACGCGGGCGACCTCGTGCTGTCCGTGCCGCCCGGCGGCTGGGAGACGGCGGACGAACCGGGCTACGGGCGCTGCGGAGTACGGGGGGTCCCCGACGTGCCCAAGGTCGCCGAACAGCTGACCTGGGTGGCTCGCCACCGCGAGGAGGCGGCCTCCATGGGGGCCGCCGCGTCGCGGTGGGTGCACCGCAACCGCAACCTCTGGAACAAGGGCCCCGCCCTGCTCGACGTCATGGAGACCCACATGCGGCCGCCGCGGCGACTCCGGGTGAGGTGACCAGCGCACGTCGGCCGCCCGATCAGAAAGGCAATGCCTGTATGCACGGAGACAGCGGAGACACACGCAACGCACCGCACACGGGGAACGCGCGGGACGCGCGGGACGCAGGCACCGAGGGGACGACGGCCCGAGCCCCGGGCGCCGTGTGCGTGATCGGCCTCGGTTACGTCGGGCTCACCCTCGCCGTCACCCTCGCCGCCCAGGGACGCGCGGTCGTCGGAGTGGAACGCGACCGGGCGATCCGCGAGCAACTGGCCCGCAGACAGCCCCACATCCACGAGGCCGGCCTGGACCTCGCGGGCGCCGTGGACAGCGGCCGGTTCACCGTGACCGGCGATGTGCCGTCGGGCCGAACGGTCGACACGTACATCGTGTGTGTCGGCACACCCGTGGACGAGTCCGGCCGCCCCGACCTGACCCAGGTGGAAGGCGCCGTCCGGGCAGTGGCCGAACAGGCGGCCGACGGGTGCCTGGTGATCCTGCGCTCCACCGTGCCGGTGGGCACCTCCCGCAGGCTGCTCGGCGAACTCCGCTCCCGCCGGGACATCGAGCTGGCCTTCTGCCCGGAGCGCACCGTCCAGGGCATCGCCGCGCAGGAGTTGCGCAGCCTGCCGCAGATCGTCGGCGCCGGCAGCCGGCGTGCGGGGGAGCGGGCCGCCGCCCTGTTCCGCACACTCACACCGGACATCGTCGAGGTGTCCGACCTGGAGACGGCGGAGATCGCCAAGCTGGCCTGCAACGCCTACCGCTACACGGTCTTCGCCTTCGCCAACGAGATCGCCCGGCTCTGCGAAAGCGTGGGCGTGAGTTCCCGCGAGGTGCGCCAGGCCGCCGTGGCCGGGTACAGCCGAGCGGCGATGCCCGGTGCGGGGCCGGTGGGCGGGGCCTGCCTCCCCAAGGACACGGCGATACTCTCCCGGGCCTTCGCGGACCACGGTTCACCGGCCTCCGCGCTTCTCGACGGCGTCGCCGGAGCCCACCGTGCGACTCCGGTCCGGGTCGCCGACCGGGTGACCGACCGCATGGCGCGCCTGACCGGTTCCGTCCCCCCGGTCGTGGCCCTGCTCGGCGTCGCCTTCAAGGGCCACCCGGAGACCGATGACGAACGGTCCTCGCCGGCGGTCGAGATCGTGGCCCGGCTGCGGGAGCGCTACGGAGACATGACCGTGCGCTCGCACGACCCGCTGGTGCCCCTCGTCAGACAGCAGGCCCTCGGGTACCGGCCGTGCGCAGAGGCCAAGGACGCCGTCGACGGCGCCAACCTGGTCATCCTCGGAACCGATCACGCGTCGTACGCGGAACTCGAACTGCACTGGGTCACCGACAGGATGGCGAGTCCGGGCCTCGTGTACGACGCCTGGGGCCTGCACACCCGGCACGCCGCCTCGCTGGGCGGCGGGGTGGAGTACCTCGCCTTCGGCGAAGGGCGGTTGGCGTGGACGGCGTGACGGGGGCGAGCGGGCGGAAGCAAGCGGACGAGCAGGGACGGCCGGCGGTGCGGCGGACGGGGGACGGCGTGAAGGTGCTGGTGACGGGTGCGGCCGGTTTTCTCGGCGGGTACATCGCCGAGGAGCTCATCGACCGCGGGTACACGGTCGTCGGCCTGGACAACCTCTCCAAGTACCGACAGCCGGCCCGCGGGCTGCCCGAGCACGAGCGCTTCACGAGCGTGGTGGGCGACGCCGCGGACAAGGACCTGCTGTACGAACTCAGCGAGGGATGCGCGCACTTCATCGCGGGCGCCGCCCTGATCGGCGGCGTGCGGTACATGAAGGACCTCGCCTACGACATCCTGTCCACCAACAACAGGCTGGCCGGCGCGGCAGCCGAGGTGGGCGTCAGCCGCCACCGCGAGGGGCTCCGCAAGGTCACCTACGTCAGCTCCTCGATGGTGTACGAGCGCCACCCGGGCGTCGGTTTCCGTGAGGGGGACGAACGGGAGACCGCCCCTCCGGCCACCGCGTACGGCTTCCAGAAGCTGGCGGTCGAGTACTACGCCCGCGCCGCCTGGTCCCAGTACGGACTGCCGTACACCATCGTCCGCCCCTTCAACTGCGTGGGCGCCGGTGAACGGCACGCCCCCCACACCAGTACCTCCTCCGAGGAGCAGCAGCGCCTGGTACGCGGGCACGTCATCCCCGACTTCGTGGAACGCGCGCTGCGCCGCGAGAACCCGTTCCGTGTCCTCGGCGACGGCCGGCAGTTCCGCACGTTCACCCATGCCCGGGACCTGGCGCGCGGCGTCGTCCTGGCCATGGAGTCCGAGGCCGCGTGGAACGAGGATTTCAACCTCTCGGGCAACCAGGGCTGCACGATCTCCGAACTGGCCCGGCTCGTCTGGGACCGGGTCAACCCCGGTGTGCCGTTCTCGATCCGTCACGAGCCGGCCTTCCCGGACGACGTACGCGTCCGCAGGCCCGACACGCGCAAGGCCGCCGAGGTGCTCGGCTTCGTGGCCGACACACCGATCGAGGCCATGGTGGACGAGGTCGTCGCCTGGGTGCGCGAGACCGGACTCGCGGCGGCGGCCTGATGATCGAGTCGGTCAACCTGGCCGGGGAGTTCTACGTGCACGACGGGTACGCGGGCATCTCCGAGTACATCGTCGTCGGCCTGAGCAGGCTCGGGATCCGGGTCAACCTGATCCCGTTCAAACTGGAGCCGGCCGGCCTCTCCCCGGAGATGCTCGACATCGTGGCCGCCGCCGGGCCGTTCGTGCCCGGCCCGCTGGTGTTCAACTCGTGGGTCCGCCCGGAACTCGACCGTTTCGCCGGGCGTCCGCACCTGGTGCACACCATGTGGGAGTCGAGCAGGCTGCCCGCGAGCTGGATCGGTCCGTTGAACCGGGCGCGGGCCCTGATGGTGCCGACCCGGTTCGTGGCCCGCATGTTCCGGGACAGCGGGATCACCGTGCCCGTCGAGGTCACCCCGGACGGCGTCGACGCCGATGTGTACCCGTACGTCACGCGGCCCGAGCGGGAGGGGATCACCACGCTCGTGGTCGGCACCGTGGTACCGCGCAAGCATGTCTCCGAGGCCGTCGCGGCCTGGAACCTGGCCTTCGCGGACGACCCCGCCGCACGGCTGGTGATCAAGGCCCGGTTCGGTGCCGAGGGGCGCGCGGGCCTGACCTCGCGGGACGCCCGGGTCACCATCGTGGACGAGAACGAGCCGACCCGCGGCATCCTGCACTGGTACGAGCAGGCGGACGTGCTGCTCGCGCTCGGCAGTGAGGGTTTCGGTCTGCCCCTGGTCGAGGGCATGGCCACCGGCCTGCCCGTCATCGCGCTGTCCTCCGAGGGACAGGGCGACGTCTGCGCGGACGCGGGCGACCTCGTGCTGCCGGTTGCCCCGTCCCGCTGGGAGGGCGTGTACGAGTCGCACCTGGGCCACTGCGGGGTGCGCGGCGTCCCGGACGTGGCCGAGGTCGCCCGGCACCTGCGCTGGGTCGCCGACCACCGCGACGAGGCGCGGGCACTCGGGCGGGCCGCCTCCGCCTGGGCGCACAAGGAGCGCGACATCTGGCAGAAGCCGAAGGCGATGCTGGACGTCATCGAGCAGTACTCGGACTGAGGACCCTCACGCATGGTCACGCGGGGACTCGTGACCATGCCCGGTACACGCACGCGCAGCGGCCATCAATCCACGAGGTATCGCGAGGTGCACATCTGTGACTACCCAAACGGCAACCGCCACCTGGAGCGTTGCTCTCATGATCGAGAGCCAGATCATACGTATCGGCATGGAGGGGATACTGCGGGATCTGGCCTGCGTGGGGCGTGTCGAGACGTACGAACCCGGCTGCCTGGACGTCCTGCTGGACGCCCCGCCGGACATCCTCATCATCACCTTCGACGAGTGGCGCGTACTGGCCGAGAGCACCGAAGGCACGCACACCCGCCTTCCCCACCTGCTCGTCCTCGGCGACGAGCCCTATGAGTGGTCGGGTGAACTGTTCGCCGCGCTTCCCGTGGACGGGTTCCTCTCCCTCCAGAAGCTCTCGGCGCAATCGGCCGGGGAATCCCTGTTGCGCACCGTCACCGGCCAGATGCCGATGCCGCCGGCGCTCGCCCGTCGCCTGCTGACCGCGAACAAGGTGCGCATCTCGGGTTCCGCGGTCCGTTCGGTGTCCTTGACCTCGCGTGAATCCGAGGCGCTCTCCCTGCTCGCCGACGGCCTGAGCAACAAACAGATCGCGCGCAAGCTCGGCATCTCCATCCACGGCGCCAAGCGCCTGGTCGGCTCGATCCTGCTCAAGCTGGGCGCGCCCAACCGGACCGGGGCCGTGGTCACCGCCCAGAAGGCCGGCCTGGTGTGATGGCCGCGGGCCACCGGCGTCCGGTGCCCGCCGTGGCCCGCGGCCGGCCCGGAGCGGTCAGGGGCCGGTGCCGTTGCGCGCGGTGTCGACCGTGCACATGCTCAGCCGGCTGAAGTCCGGGTCGTAGTCGGCCAGTACGACCCGGCGCCCCACCGCCCGCCAGGCAGGCAGCCCCCGCGCGAGCAGCGACCACGCCGCGGTGCACGGCCCGCCCCCGGGTGCCGTGACCACCTCGTCCGCCGGGTGGTCCGGCAGATGGGGCGTCAGGCCGGGCCCCGCGATCAGGGTCAGGGGCCGGCCGTCCGCGCGCAGGGAGGCCAGCGTGCCGCGGAGTCGCTCGCCGGCCCCGTCCGGTGCCACGCGGACGGCCGGGTGCGGCGTCAGCGAGGCGAGGTCGCCCTCGGTGCCCAGCACGAGAGCCACCACCGCGTTCCGGTCCGCTGCCAGCCGCCCCGGCACGGGGTCGGCGTGCGGCACGGCGGCCTGGTCCATCAGCAGCAGCAGCACGCTGCGCGCCCCGTCCTGCCGGACGCCGGTCGCCGCCATGCGCAGTGCCGTGAAGGCCGCGCCCGCGCCCTGGTCGGCCACCCCGTAGGCCAGGCCGATGTGCGACAGGGTGTGGGCGAGGTAGCACAACGGCCGGCCCGCCTCCGCGTCGGAGGTGACGGAGGCGAGCAGCGCGAGGTCGAACCGGTCGTGGTGCGGCAGCAACCGCGGCAGCATCCCTTCGGCCATGTCCCGGAAGGTGACCCGGGTCCCGTCGAAGTACCCCGGTCGCACGGTGCGGCCGTACGCCGCCATGAGATCGGAGAAGTAGATGCGGTCCTGCGGCTGGAAGCCGCCGCCGCCGTCGAACTCCTGGTACTCGACCCGGGCGAGTCCCAGGGCGGTCCGCTCCGTGCCCGGCCGTGCCCCGGCGCACTCCGGCGGTGTGGCGACGTACACCGGCTACGCCTCGAACTGCCGGGTCAGGTAGGCGACCAGGGTGCCCACCGTGTCGAAGTCACTGGGCTCCAGCGTCTCCGGGTCGAATTCGGTGTCGAGGTCGGTCTCCAGATTCATCAGCAGTTCCAGGACCATGGTCGAGTCGAAGTTGAGGTCGTCCAGGAACCGGGTCTCCGGTGAGATCGACCGGGGCTCGCGCGACACCATGCGCGCGACGGTCCCGATCACCGTGCTGGTCAGCTGAGGGGTCGAGGTGCTGACGTTCGAGGTCTCCATGGCTGCCCTTCTTCGGTGGTGTGCGGTGGCTTTCAGTGCTGGAGGACCATGGCGGAGAACGTGGCTCCCAACCCCACGGCCGTCATGATGGAGCGGTCGCCCGTCCGCAGGCGCCCCTGCGCGCGGGCCGACTGGAGGTTGATGAAGGCGTCGGCCCCGAAGCAGTGGCCGAGCGTCGCCAGGTTGTCGAGGAACAGCCGGCCGCTCCCCTGGATCCCGAGGTGGCGCAACACCCCGAGCCAGGACATCCGGTTGACGTTGTGCGGCAGCACCAGGGTGATGTCGTCCAGGGTCAGGCCGGCCGTCTCGACCGCGGCGAGCATCACCTCGGCGAGCGCCTTCGGGTAGATCTGGTTGAACCGGGCGCTGGTGGCCTCGTCCGACCACGGCGCGCTGTGGAACTCGCCCAGGGTGTGCGTGGCGTAGCCGAGCACGCGGTCGCGCCCGCCCTGCGGGGCGACCAGGATCGCCGCCGCGCCCTCGCCCATGACTCCGGTGTCGGCGATGACCTGGGCGGCGGAGGTGAACGTCTTCTCCCCGGCGAGGACGAGTGCGCGGGCGTCCGGGTCGCCGTCGTCGGCGAGCAACTGCCCGGCCAGTTGGACGGCGAGCAGGCTGGAGGCGCAGGCGTGCTGGGTGAGGGTGAACGCGGTGCTGTCCGCCAAGCCGAGTTCCTCGCACACCCTTTGGAGCGGATTGACCGGGTACGGGGCGGTCACCGGCATCGTGCGCGCGTGCAGCACGTAACGCACCCGGTGCTCCCGGCCGCGCAGCGCCAGTCCGGCCGCCGCCGCGACGAGTTGTTCCACGGGTCCTTCGTCGGGGTCGCACGGGACCTCCCCGAACCCGAAGTAGCGGATGTGCATGTCGATGCGCTTCTCGTTGAAGCCGTAGCGCCGCAGGTACTCGGAGACTCGGACGCGCCGGCTCGGGATGTGGCTCGACACGGCCTCAAGGGACACCAAGGCAACCTCCGATGGCGGCGAGTGGTCGAACGGCACGCTTGTCGCGGTCACCAATATCTCCGCCGACCCCACCGACTACGACCCTCCTTGGCGGGCCTTTTTCAGGTATGCCGATCCGGTTACCTCAAGGGGGCGACCATCGGGTGTTGGTGGGTCACCGGGGAATTCGGCAGAGTGAGCGCGCCCGGCGGCATCCCGGAATCGCGACCACCCGGAGAAGCGAACATGCATGCGATTGTCATGGCGGGCGGAAAGGGTTCCCGTCTCGGCGCGTTGACGCGAAACCTCCCGAAGCCCCTGATGAAGATGGGCGACGACTCGATCCTCGGCATCATCACCCAGCAGTTGCGCCGTGCCGGATTCGACCGGCTGACCTTCTGCGTGTCGCACTTCGGCGAACTCGTGGAACGCGACTTCGGCAACGGCGAGCGGTTCGGCGTGGCGATCGACTACTGCTGGGACCGCGTTCCGCTCGGCACCGCCGCACCCCTCCGCCTGGTGCCGGACTGGACGTCCCCCGCCCTGGTGATGAACGGCGACATTCTGACCTCGACCGACTTCGGCGACCTGTTCGCGGCCCACCAGCAGCACCGGCCGATCATGACGGTGGCCGTCCGCCGCACCCAGATCCCCGTCGCCTACGGGGTACTCGACCTGGACGAGGACGGCCGGGTGGCGCGCATACGGGAGAAGCCGCGCATCGACGTCGACTTCTCGTCGGGGATGTACGTGATCGACCCCGCGGTACGCGCGTACATCCCGGCCGGTCACCACATGGACATGCCCACCCTGATCGGCGCGGTCATCGACCGGGGCGAACGCGTGCGGGGGCACCGGGTCCTCGGATCGTGGCACGACATCGGAACCCTGGGCAGCTATCACACCGCCGCGCGCGCGTTCCTCGCCGACCCCGGCGGCTACGTCACGGCGGACCCGGACCCCGTCCAGAACGCGCGTCCCGCATGAGCCGCGTCCTCACGGTCTTCGGCGGCTCGGGGCAGGGCCGGACGTCAGGGGCCGAACGGATGGCCTGGCGCACCACGTCGGCCCTCGCGCGCCGCGGGCACCAGGTGGCCACGCTCACCGACGCGCCGCCCCCCGACGACCTGCGTACCGCGCACTGCCCGGTCTTCCGGTCCGTGGCGGAGCTGCTGTCCGCCCGCCCCTGGCCGCGCCCCGACGTGGTGCACGCCTACGACGTCGCGCTTCCCCGAGCCGTGGCCCAAGCCCATGAGCTGGCCCGTCGCTGGAACGCCTCGTTCGTCCTCACCCCGGCCTCCACGCCCGACGTGTGGCCCGACCGGGATCTGGGCGCGGCGCTGTGCCGCGAGGCCCGGGTCGTCTACACCCTGACGCAGGCGGAAACGGCCGCCCTGGAGGCCATGGGCGTGTCCGGCACCCGTGTGCGCGCCCTTCCGCAGGCGCCCGACCTGGTCGGCACCCCGGACCCGGACGCCTTCCGCACACGGCGCGAACTGTCCGGCGACCTCGTCCTGTTCCTCGGCCGGCGGATCGCCTCCAAGGGGTACCAGGTGCTCCTCGACGCCGCGCCACGGGTGTGGCAACACCTGCCGGACACCCTCTTCGTCTTCGCCGGCCCGGTCGGCGACGCCCAGGCGGCCCGAGCCTTCCGGGGCCCGCTCGACGCCCGTGTCGTCGACGTCGGCCTGCTGCCCGACCAGGAGAAACACGACGCGCTGGCCGCCTGCTCCGTGCTGTGCCTGCCCACCAGCGCCGACGTGTTCCCGCTCGTGTTCGCCGAGGCGTGGGCCTGCGGCAAGCCCGTGGTGACGGGCCGGTTCCCCGGTGTCGGCGAGGTGGTGCGCGACGGTGTGGACGGGATCGTGACCGATGCCCGCCCGGCGGCCGTCGCCGACGCGCTGCTGAGGCTGCTGACCGACGGCACCGCCCGCCGCACCCTCGGCACCGCCGGTCTGCGCCGTGTGCGGGCCGAGATGTCGTGGGACCAGGTCGTGCGCGCAGTGGAGCGCGGCTACCCGTCATCCGTCCCCTCTCCCTGACCAGCAACGGAGGAACCGACCCGTGACCACCGCAGACACACCAGCTCCCCACCGGGTCGACTTGGCCGACAACACGGTGAGCGCGCAGGAGATCGCAGCCGTCACCGACGTGCTCAGCTCAGGCTGGCTGTCCGCGGGACCGGTGACCCGGGACTTCGAGCGGCGGTTCGCAGCCGCCCTGGACGCTCCCGACGCCGTGGCCGTGAGCAGCGGCACCGCGGCACTGCACCTCGCCCTGTCGGCCCTCGGCATCGGACCGGGGGACGAGGTGATCGTCCCCTCGCTCACCTTCGTCGCCTCGGCCGCCATGGTCACGTTGCAGGGCGGTGTTCCCGTCTTCGCCGATGTGCTCTCGCCCGGCGAACCCACCCTCGCCCCGGACGACGTGGCCCGGCTGATGACCGAGCGGACCAAGGCCGTCGTGGTGATGCACTACGGCGGATACCCGGCCCGGACCCGGGAGATCACCGACCTCGCCCGTGCACACGGCGTCCCGGTCGTCGAGGACGCGGCCCACGCCCCCGTGGTCCGGACCCCGGACGGAGCGCTGGGCACCATCGGCGACATCGGCTGTTTCAGCTTCTTCGCCTCCAAGAACATGACGACGGGGGAGGGCGGCATGGTCGTGGCGCGGGACCCCGACGTCCTGGAACGGGTCCGGTCGGCGCGCGCCCACTGCCTGACCCGCTCCACCTGGGACCGTATGCGCACCGGGACCTCCGACTACGACGTACCGGGCCTCGGCCTCAACTACCGCCCCACCGAGATGGCCTCCGCCATCGGCCGGGTCCAGCTCGCCCGGCTCCCCGACGACCGCCGTATCCGCCGCGAACTGGCGCGCCGCTACCACGAGATGCTCCAGGGGGTGCCGGGACTGACCGTGCCGTTCGCCACGCACCAGGCGGACACGGCCCACCACCTCATGGCGGTCGTACTGCCGCCCGGGGTGCCGCGCCCCAAGGTGCAGGAGCTCCTCAAGGCGGCGGGGATCCAGACGTCCGTGCACTACCCGCCCACCCATCTGCTGTCGTACTACCGGGACGTCGTCGCCGGCCGCCGCGACCCGGCGACGCCCGAGCAACGGCTTCCGGTGACCGAGGCGCTGGCGGGCACCCTGCTGTCGCTGCCCTTGCACGCACGGATGACCGCCGACGACGTGGCGTACGTGGCGGGGCGGCTCACCGAGGCGGTGAAGCGATGAGAGCCGTGGTCTACAGGGGGCCGGGGAAGGTCGAGGTCCAGGACGTGCCGGTGCCCCGTCCGCTCGGTCCCCGCGACGCGGTCGTCCGCGTCACGCGCGCCGCCGTCTGCGGGACCGACCTGCACCCCTACCGCGGCGAGCTGCCCGGCTTCCCGGCGGGGACGGTGCTGGGCCACGAGTTCGCCGGACGCGTCCACGAAGCCGGTCCCGAGGTGCCGTTCGCGGTCGGCGAGAGGGTCTTCGCGTCCGACGTCATCGCGTGCGGGCGCTGCTCCGACTGCCTGCGCGGCCGGCACTACCAGTGCGGTGCCGGATCCCTGTTCGGGTATGCGGACGTGGCCGGCCCCTCGGTGGACGGCGGGCAGGCGCAGTACGTCCGCGTGCCCTTCGCCGACGTCGTGCTCGCCCACACCCCGGACTCGGTGACCGACGAGCAGGCACTGTTCGTCGGTGACGTCCTCACCACCGCGTACGCCGGCGTCCGCGCGGCCCGGTGCGAGCCGGGTGACGTGCTGGGCGTCGTGGGGGCGGGGCCCGTCGGGGTGCTCGCCGCACGGTGCGGCGCCCTGGCCGGGGCCGCGGAGGTCGTCGTCGCCGAGCCCGACGCGCGACGACGTGAGCAGGCCGCCGAGTTCGGCGTGCGTGCCGTCGCCCCCGCGGACTTCGCCGCGGCGCTGCGCGCGGCCACCGGCGGTCGCGGCGCCGACGCGGTGATCGAGGCCGTCGGCAGTGATACCGCGCTGGCCTGCGCGCTGGACGCCACGGGCCCGTGCGGCACCGTCGTCGCGCTGGGCGCCCACCACTCGACGGCGATGCCCTTCCCCACCGGGCAGGCCTTCGCCCGCGAGCTGTCGGTACGCTTCACCGTGGGCAACCCGATCGCCCTGCGCGACCGGGTGCTCGGGGTGATCCGCGCGGGCGTCGACCCCGGCGGCATCGTCACCCACCGCCTCCCGCTGGAGGCAGCCGCCGAGGCGTACCGGCTCTTCGACCGGCACCGGGCCTTCAAAGTGGTGCTGGAGTGCGCCTCCTGAACGGCCCGGTGGACTCTGTCCACGGACGGCGGGGGCCGTCTGCCGCCGGGACACCTCCCGGCGGCAGACGGCCCCCGCCCCGCCGCCTCAGCCGCTCCCGAACCTCTTGTACGCGACGCCCTCGGCGTCCTGGAGCGCCGGGGCCAGTACCCCCCACACGTCGAAGACCAGGGCCGGCGCGCGCATACCGGCCCTGATCGCGTCGATGCCGATCCGCTCCGCGTAGCGGGGATGATCCACGAGGAGCACCAGCGCGTCCGCGCCGTCCAGTCCCTCGGGGACACCGACCGGTTCGAACCCGAGCCCCGCGGTCCTCTCCTCGCTGACGACGAAGTCGTGGCCGGTCAGGGCGCCGACCCGGCCGCGCAGGGCCCGGGCGATCTCGACCGCCGCCGTTCCCCGTACGTCGTCGGTCTCGGGCCGGCCCTTGTACGCCATGCCGCAGACGAAGACCTTGGCCTCCTTCGGCGGTCGGCCCTTCTCGGCCAGGGCCTTCAACACGTGATCGGCGACGAACTGCGGCACACGCTCGTTGACGGCACGGGCGGCCCGCACCATCGGCGGGTGGTACCCGGCCGCCTGCGCGCCGTGGATCAGCAGGTAGGGGTCCTTGGTGAGACAACTTCCCCCCACGGTCCCGGGCCGGGACAGGTCGGGGCGGGGATAGCGCAGGTTCGCCGCGGCGACTACCTCGTTGCCGTCGACACCGAGGGCGTCGGCCATCAGGGCGATCTCGTTCCCGAAACCGTAGATGAGGTCGGTGTGCGCGTTGCACACCAGCTTCACCATCTCCGCCGGCTCAAGGGCCGAGACGACCACCCGGTCCGCGGAGACGAGGGCGAACAACTCTTCCGCGCGGGCCGCGGAACGCTCGTCGACGCCGCCGATCACCTGGGGCAGCGAGGAGAGCTCTTCGAGCGCCCGGCCCTGGATCGTCCGCTCCGGGCAGAAGGCCAGGAGCGGTCGGCGCACCCGCTCGCGCAAACGCGGGAGGACGTGCTGCCGGCAGGTGCCCACCGGCACCGTGCTGCGCACGACCACCAAGGTGTCCTCCGCGACATGGGCCACGGTGTGTTCGACGGCCGCCTCCAGATGGCGCAGGTCGGGGCGTTTGGTCTCCGGGTCGACGGCGGTGCCCACGCAGATGACGACGGCGTCCGGGCCGCCGTCGGGGAGGGCGTCGACCACCCTGAAACGGTCCTCCGGCAGCGTGCGGAGCAGTTCGGCCACTCCCGGCTCGAACAGCGGGGGCTGTTTCGCGGCGAGCGCCGTGCGTACCCGCGGGTTCGTCTCGACGCCCACGACCCGCGCCCCGGCACGGGCCAGGGACACCGCCAGTGTCAGTCCGACGTATCCCAGTCCGATGACGGCGACAAGGGGGGTGTCCCGCCGCGCGCTTGAGTCACTCATGGTCTTGGTCCTCGCTCCCGCTGGGCTCGGTTGTCCGGCCCTGTGCGGCCGGTACGGACGTGGTGGGGCCGGTGGCTGCGTCGGTCGCGGTGCCGGCGGTCGCGGCGCGCACGCGGCGGCGGTCGACCTTGCCCATCGAGGTACGCGGCAGCCGGTCCACGACGTGGAAACGGTGCGGGACCTCGTAGGGCAGCAGCCCGCGCGTACGGCAGAACCGGGCGAGGTCCGCGACCGTCGTCCCCGGGTCGGGTACGACCACCGCCTCCATGTGTTCCTCCGCCCCCGGCGCGGCCACTCCGTGGACGTAGACCTCCCGTACGGCGGGGTGTTCGGCGAGGATCCGCTCGATGCGCCGGGGGTTGACCTTCCTGCCCCCGACGTTGACGAAGGTGCTCTTGCGTCCGATCAGGAAGACGCGTCCATCGGCGTCGATCCTCGCCACGTCGCCGGTCCGGTAGAAGCCGTCCTCGGTGAGCGGGGGGCCTCCCGGTTCCGCCGCATAGCCCGACAGGAGCGTCGGCGTCCGCACCAGGAGCTCACCCTCACCGCCGGGCGGCTCGACGCGCAGGCCGACCCCGGGCGCGGCCACGCCCACGGCGTTCGCGGGCCAGGCCTCGGTGTGGCCGGGCTGGACGGCGATGAGTCCGGTCTCCGTGCTCCCGTAGATCTGCCGGACCGGCACTCCGAGGCCGCTCGCGGCCTCGGCCGCCACCGTCGGGGCGAGCGGTCCCCCCGAGGACAGCGCGACCCGGAGCGCCGGGGGCCGGTTCCGCGTCCGGAGCACACGGATCAGCAACTCGTAGACCAGCGGCGTGCCCAGCAGCACCGTGGCACCCGCGTCGAGCCCCTCCAGCAGCGGCCGGAGCCCGAACCGGGGCAGCGCCCAGAGGCCGGCTCCCGACACCAGGGAGGCCATCAGCCCCCCGACGAGGCCGAAGGAGTGGGCCGCCGGCACAGCCGTGAGCAGGGTGTCCCCGGGGCCGAGCCGCAGGACGTCCCCGTAGGTGCGGGCACCCCGCAGCACATGGCGCAACGGCTGCCGTACGACCCGTGGTTCGCCGGTCGAACCGGACGTCATCTGGAGGATCTCGCCGTCCCGGCCGGCGGCCAGGCGCCGGAACTCGCCACGGCACTCCTCGTAGGTGAGGTACGTGCTCGGGTCGGGCACGTCCGGCGCCGTGGCCGGGGGCCCCACCACGGTCGACGGTGCGAGCCGGCGCAGCGCCGATCCCGGGTCGGCGAGGTAGGAACTCTCCTCCTCGATCAGCAGGAGGTCCGCCCCCGTCAGGGCGAGTCCGACGACGGTCACGATGCTCTCGGCGCTGCCGTCCACCCGTACGACGACCGGTGACCGGTCCGCCGAGATCCGGCCGCCCGCGGCGACGGACAGCACGTCGGCGCAGAACTCGGCCCGGGTGAGCGTCCGGTGCCGGCCGTTCGCCGTCGCCGTCCGCAGGGCGACCGCGTCCGGCGCCGCGTCCCGGTGCCGGCACAGGGCGGTGTACAGCTCACAGACGGCTGTCGGCGCGTGCGTCATGGGCGCGGTCCGTTGTGCGGATTCAAGGCTGGGTCTCTCCTTCGGTGAGGTCGACGAAGCGGTTTGCGGCGCTCGGGCCCGGATCGCCGCCCGCCGGGCCTGGCGCTGTGCCGAGGTGGCACGCGAGGTCCGAGGGGCGCAACCGCCTTCGGCGCACGGCGTACGGTTCGGGGCCGGCCATCGCGACCGCGGCCCGGTATCCGGCCGGGGCGTCGAGGTCGCGTACCAGCCAGGGCGCGGGCAGCCGTCCGGTGGGGTCGTCGACGAGCCGTACGTCGCCGTCCCCCGCGACCGGCAGGCCGAGTCCCAGCGCGAGACGGGCGCCCGCCGCCTTCACGCACGCCTCCTTCCGGGTCCACAACCGGAGGCTGGTGTCCCGTCGCCGCCCCGGCGCGGCCGAGGCCACCAGCGCGCTCTCGTACGGCGGGAAGTAGCGGGCGGCGAGTGCTTCGGCCGCGCCGCCGGGACGTCCCCCCTCGATGTCGACGCCCACGTCCCGGCCACCGCCGGTGACCGCGAGGAGCACCGCGCCGCCCGAGTGCGTGAGGCTGAACCGCAGCCCGCCGCCGTCCACCAGCTCCGGCTTGCCCCACCTTCCGGCGCGCAGCCCCAAGCGGGCCGGAGCCGTTCCCCGGTACCTGCCGAGGATCACGCGCACGGCGCCGTGCACGGCGACGAACGACCGCGCACGGCGCGGGTCGGGGAGGCCGGAGCAGCGCCTGCGCGCCGCCGCGTCCAGGACGGTGGCGAGCCGGGCGGCGACCTCCGGCGGTGCGTCCGGGGCGATGGTCCAGATGTGCACTTCGCGGGCGGAAGGCGGGCGCTCGCGGACGGCGAGGAGGTCACCGTCATCCCACATCCGCTGCCCGCCTCACCCGGTCACCGGGCTGCCGGCGAGTGTCCCGAGTCGCCGCGCCAGTTCCCGGTCCAGTGCCTCGGCCCGGCTCGGCGAGCCGGCCACCACGACGGCGTACAGACGCCCCTCGAAGGTCTCTCCCGCCGCGGACCTGCCGGCCGGCTCGCCCGCGTTGACCGTGGCGAAGCAGTTGATCAGCACGCCGCCGTCGCTCCCGTCCACGAGCAGGAGGCCGTCCAGGAGGGTGCGCAACTCACCGAACGGCAGCCTGCGCCGAAGCCGTACCGGATAGCGCTTGGCGAGAGCGGTCTGGTCCGCGTCGAAGAACATCGCCCTGAGCCGTTCCTGGTACGTGGACATGTTGTTGCGCGCGTTGATCTCCAGCACGGGGTACAGCCGGTCGTCCTCGGTGATCAGGCCGTCGACGCCGACGACGCCGAAGTAGCCGTCGGCGGCCAGGGCCCCGCCCAGCGCGTGTGCCGCCTCGCGGACTCCGTCCGACTGGGCCCCGGTCAGCCGGACCGGCATCCGGTGGCCCTGGTGGGCGCCGCCCTCGGTCAGGGCCTCCTTGACGAAGTCGTACCGCACGGAGCCGTCGCGTCCGACGGTGAACTGGTAGTTGAGATCGGTGCGTTTGGGCAGCCACTCCTCCATGACCAGTGCGAGGCGCCGGTTGCCGGAGCGCTGCGCGCGCCGCGCGATCAGGCGCCGCACCTGGCGGAGCCTGGCCTCGTCCCGCACCACGAGGAGGCCCTTCCCGGAGACCCCGTAGGCGTCCTTGAGCACCACGGGACGGCCGGCACCGAGCCAGGAGGCGGCCCGTTCGCACGCGGCGTCGAACTCGTCCGCGTCCCGGCAGACCATCCCGGCCGGCTGGGGTATCCCGAGGCGGTCCGCGGTGAGACGGCTGTAGATCTTGCTGTTGACGCGCTTGCAGACAGCGGCCGTCGGACCGGCCGCCCGCAGCCCGCAGCCGACGGTCAGCCGCTCCTCGTCCTCGGAGATGCCGTGGGCCCACAGATGGGCGCGGACCGCGGCGAGGCCGCGCAGGGTGTCGAGCAGGTCCGGGTCTGCCAGCGCGTCCTGCGTGACGGTGCGCACCGGGTCCTGCGCGCGGGGCGTCAGCACGGTGGGGACGGCCAGGCCGAGGTCGTGCAGGTAGGCCAGGAACTCCGGGTCGGGTGCCGCCTTGAGCAGGACGTAGTCGCCCGCTCCGGCGAGCGACAGGGCCAGCTCGTCCATGTGGTTGACGATGGCGCGGCTGCCGTTCATGGCCATGTGGGGCAGGCCGGGCTCCGAGGCGCCCCAGTGCTCCTCCACCTCGAAGTTCCCGACCAGGACGAGCGGCCGGTCGGGCGCTCCGGTGAGCGCGGTCCGCAGCCCGGCAAGAACGGGGTCGGACAGTGTCCGCACGGGAACCACTCCTTTCACTCACGTGCTCGCTTCAGGTGCGGACGGGGAGGTCCGCACGGTGGGCAGCCGGTCGCCCCGGGTCACCCGGCCGTCGCCGGGCGGTCCACGACGCACCAGTCCTTGGCGCCGACGCTCACCGGCACGCGTACGTGCTGCCGGCCCGCGCGCCAGACCAGGTCCACTCGGGCGGGAGCGGTGCCATGGTTGATGACGACGGCGCGTCGCGGGCGGTCCGTGCCGTCAGGAACGATCTCGACGTCCGGATCGGCGCAGTCGACGTCCGCGGGGATCCCGGCCAGCTCGGCCACGCGCCGGTAGAGGTGTTCGGCGTTGCCGGAGGTGAGCCGGCCCGGCCGGTCGAGCTGGCGCTCGAACGGCGCCGCGCAGAACAGCACCCGGCCCTCGCCCACCTCGTTCAGGACGAGTGCCGGTGTGCCGTCACCGAAGCGCCCCAGGCACGTCCCCGTCGTCGTGCGGACGGTGACGGCGGGCGCCCGGCCGGCATCCCAGTCGACCGGCCACGCGTCCGCCCCCCAGCGGAAGCCGGTCTTCCCGTCCGGCAGGAGGGAGAAGTCCACGAGTCGTGCTCCGGCGATGTCCTCGCCGGGGAAGCCGTGCAACCGGTCACCCATCGAGCAGAAGAGGAACCCGCCCGAGTCGAGATGGCGGCGCAGCCGTTCCAGGTCCGTCATCGTCAGCATGGTGGCCGACGGACACACCACCAGGCGGTAGCCGTCGAGGTCGCCGCTGACGATGTCGGCGTCGAGGTGGGCGCGCTTGAGCAGCAGATGCGCGTAGAACGTCGCCAGGGTGCCCGGCTCGGGGTCCAGGTAGGAAGCGCCGCCCGCACGGGTGCGCTCCGGCACGTAGAGCGCGATCCTCGCCCGGCCGCGGCGTACGTCGCTCAGCTCCCGCGCCGCCCCGGCCACCTTCCGCAGCGCGGTGAGCGCCGGCTTGGCCGTGCCGTCCAGGTGGCGCAGCCCGACGAACCGCTCCGAGGGGTGGCGCGAGTAGGGCTCGACGACGGACGCGATGTCCTGCCAGCACCAGGCGAGCACGCCCGCCGCCCCGTTCGCCAGGCTGGAGGCCGCGGCAGCTCGCAGGTAGTGCGCGGCCACCTCCTCGTCGACGCCGTAAGCGCCCAGCTCGTCGACGAACGGCACACCGTACGCGGCGGCGAAGCGCACGAGGAAGGGGGCGAGGGACGTCGCCTTGTACGCGGCGGTCGACTCGATCGAGCCGGGTGACCAGGTCGGGAACCCGTGTACCGAGATCATGTCGAGGGCGGCCGAGTTGGCGGGCCCGAACACCGACTGGCCGAGCACACCGGAGACGTCGTTCGCCTGTGTCACCAGCACGCCCGGCAGTTCCCGGCGGAGCACGGCCGCCAGTCGGTGGTGCCAGGCGGCGACGTCCGCCGCGGACGGCGCCGGATCCGGTGACACGTTGCCGATCTCGTCGCCGAGGTCGATGGCCAGCAGGGCGGTGGTACCGCGCAGTTCGCGTCCGACCGCGGCGGCGAACTCCTCCTGCCGGGTGAGCATGTCCGCGTCCAGGAACAGGCTCCGGCCGCGCCGCCAGGCGGGATCGAGGAGCTGGCCGTTCATCCAGATCGTGAACAGCGAAACGACACAGGCGAGCCCCGCGCTCGCGGCACACTCCACGGTGTGCCGCAGCCTGGCCAGTGCCTCGGGCAGCAAGCGGCCGGGCTCGGGTTCGAAGTCGCGCCAGAACACGAAGAACCGGACGGCCGAGAAGCCCGCGTCGGCGATCTCCCTCAAGTCCCGCTCGATCGCGGCGGGATCCCAGTCGGTCCAGATGCGGCAGCCCGCTCCCGACGGGTGGTAGTCCACCCCCACCGCGACGAACCGCTCCCCGTCGCGCCACAGCCGGCCGTCCCGCACGGTGAACCCGGTCACCGGCGGCCTTCCGCGGGCGTCCGGTGTGCGGCGTACCACGCGTGGGTGAGCCGGAGCCCTTCGTCCAAGGGGACCTTCGGCCGGTATCCGGTCGCCTCCCGGAGCACCGTCAGGTCCGGCAGGCGGCGCTGGGGGGAGCCGGAGGGCGCGTCGAAGACCCGCATCGCGGGGGAGTAGCCGCACAGTGCCACGACACGGTCGGCCAGGCGGCGGATCTCGATCTCCTCCTCGTCGTTGCCGATGTTCGCGACGACCGCCTCGTCCGTGCCCAGCCGCATCAGGGCGACGGTCGCCTCCACGGCGTCGTCGATGTAGCAGAACGCCCGGGTCTGCGTCGCGCCGTACAGGGGGAAGGGGTCCAGCCGGCCGAGGCCGCGCTCGATGAACTCGGGGATGACGTGCTCGTACCCCATGCGGGGGCCGTAGATGTTGTGGTAGCGCCCGACCCTGACCCGGAACTCGTGTGCGCACTGCCGGAAGAGCACCTCCGCCACCAGTTTGCTCAACGCGTACGAGGCACGCGGCCGAGCCGGGGCGGCCAGCGCGAAGGGTCCGTCCTCCGACGTGGGGAAGTCCACCAGCCCCAACGCGGCGGCTCCGTCGGCGACTTCGCTGGTGGAGCTGAGGAACACGGCGCCCGGCTGCCGACGGCGGCACCAGTCGAGGACGTGCAGCGCCGCGCGCAGGTTCACGTTGAGCACCTGGGCGGGGTACTGGGTGGCACGTGCCACGCCGACGACACCGGCGAGGTGATAGACGCCGTCGAACGACCCGGACAGCAGGTCGTCAGGGAGCGGACGGGACAGATCGTGCTCCACGACCGTCACGTGCCGCTGGAGGGCGAGCAGTTCGTCGTCCCGCCGCCCTCGGGAGAAGTCATCGAGCAGGACCACCTCGGCGCCCTGCGTGAGCAGGCGCCGCGCGAGATGCAGTCCCACGAATCCGGCACCACCAGTGATCAGTACGCGTTCGGTCATGGCCCGGCCTCCGGTCGTCGGTTGATGCTCCCTGGACAAACTCCTGGCACACGGGGGCCGTCAGCGGCTGTGCCGGGGTGTGCGCGCGGCGGCGAGGCCCGGGGACCGACGGCACCGGCTACGGCGGACGGACACCGCCGCGCGCACCAGTGCGTGCGTCCGGCCGTCCGCGCGGAGCCCCGCTCGACCGCTCCGCACGGCGCGCGGAAGCAGGTGACCGGGTGGGACGTGCCAGGTGCCCGCGGCCGTACGGTCCACGAGCCGGACGGGGCACGGTCCGGCGGGGTGGCGGACGCGCCGGTGCGGGCGTCGCTCCTGCCGGGCGTCGACGGCGGTCCCGACCAGGCCGGGACAGGCCCCCCGCGAGATCCCGAGGACCTCCGCCGTGTGGGCGTCGAGCAGCGACATGACCTCCCCTTCTCGTCCGGGCCCCCAGCTTTGGCGGGGCCCCGGCCGCCGGGCAAGGCACCACCGAGCGCGCCTAAGGGCATGACACAACGAGGAGTTCCCCCGGCCGGCCACGGCTGCCGACACTGGACGGGTGACGGTGACGATGACGACGGCCGGCAGCCGGATCGCGGGCTCGGGGCGGATACCGGTGGAGAATCCGGCGTTCGGCGAGGTCTTCGCCGACGCCCCGGCCTGCACCCCTGACGAAGTGGATGCCGTGGTCGGCGCGGCGGCGTCCGCCTGGCCGGCCTGGCGCGCGCTCAGCGAGGACACACGCCGCGGGCTGCTGCGCGACTGCGGCGCGGCGTTGAGCGCGCACGCCGCGGAGATCGCCGGGCTCCTGACCCGTGAGCAGGGCAAGCCCTTGAACGAGGCCACGGCGGAGGTGCGGTTGGCGTGCGACTGGTTCCGTCACACCGCGGCACTGACCCTCGGTCCGCCGGAGCGGGCCGCCGACGACGCTGGTGCCGACGTCGTCGTCGAACGGGTGCCGCGCGGTGTGGTGGCGGCGGTCGCCCCGTCGAACTTCCCGGTCATCCTGTCGGTGGTCAAGATCGCGCCCGCGCTGCTGGCCGGGAACACCGTCGTACTCAAGCCCTCACCGGTGTGCCCGCTGTCCACGCTGCGGATGGGGGAGGTCATCGGCCCCTGTCTGCCCGGCGGTGTCCTCAGCGTCATCTCCGGCGGCGCCGACGTGGGCGCGGCGCTCACCGGCCACCGGGACGTGCGCATGGTCTCGTTCACCGGCTCGGTGGGCTCCGGCCGCCGTATCGCGCGGACCGCGGCCGCGTCCTTCACCCACGTCGTGCTGGAACTCGGCGGCAACGACGCCTGCGTCGTGCTGCCGGACACCGACCTCGCCGCCGTGGCCGGGCAGATCTTCCGCCGGTCGATGGTGAACGCCGGACAGTTCTGCGCGGCGATCAAGCGGGTGTACGTGTCACGGCGGCAGCAGGGGCAGCTGGTCGAGGCGTTGGTGGCCGCCGCCGAAGCACTGACCATCGGCGACGGCTCGGTGCCCGGCACCGACCTGGGCCCGGTGGTCAGCCGGGAGCAGCGCGACCACGTCTCCGCGCTGGTCACCCAGGCACGGCAGGCAGGCGCCCGGGTCGTCACCGGCGGAACCCCGCTCGACCGGCCCGGCTACTTCTACGCACCCACCGTCCTGACGGACCTGCCGGCGGGCACGCGCCTCGAAGCTGACGAGCAGTTCGGTCCCGTCATCCCGGTGATCGCCTACGACGACGTGTCCGAGGCGGTCGCCCGCGCCAACGCCACGCCGTTCGGACTCGGTGGCTCGGTGTGGGGGGACGAGACCACGGCGTGCGAGGTCGCGGCCCTGCTCGACTGCGGGACCACCTGGGTCAACACCCACGGCGAACTGCGGCACGACGTCCCCTTCGGCGGAACACGATCGTCCGGCGTCGGCGTCGAGTACGGCCACTGGGGGCTGCTGGAGTACACACGGCTGCGGGTCCGGCACGTGGAGCGGCAGCGAGGGTCAGCGCGGGCCCGGTCGTGTCAGCCATGACAAGCAATCCGTGTACTGCGCGACGGCGATGCCGGAGAGGGGCTCGGATCTTTGTGAGTGACACAGAGAAGGACGTTGTTTCCGTCGTCTCCGAGGAAATGGGTGCGCTTCTCTCCTGCCGCCCGCTCGGACCGTTCGACGACTTCTTCCGTGAGGGCGGCGACTCGTTGCGCGCCGTGGAACTGATCACGCGACTGACGGAGCGGTACCGGCCCAGCGGCGCCGGCGAGGCCGATCAGCTCGGTTCGGAGCTGCTGACCGTGGTGTTCGAGGACGCCACCCCCACCGGGCTGGCCGCGACCATCACGCGCGAGCTCGGCGCCGCGTGACCAGGACAAGCCGTCGCCAACCGGATGACGACCGGATGCGGACGAAGGGGTTTCACATGTCAGAGGGCCTGACGGTGCAGGGCGTGGCCTTCACGGAGTTGGCCGAGACCTTCGGGACGCCCCTGTACGTCTACGACTCCCGGGTGCTCACCGACCACTTCACAGCGGTCCGGGGAATCCTGCCCGAGGAGGCGGAGGTCTTCTTCTCCCTGAAGGCCAACCCCAACATCTCGGTCTGCGCCGTCTTCGCGTCCGCCGGCGCGGGCGCCGAGGTCTCCTCGCTCACGGAACTCCACACCGCACGCCGGGCCGGAATCCCACCCGAGAAGATCATCTTCCTCGGGCCCGGCAAGAGCTCCGAGGAACTGGACGCCTGCGTCGAAGCGGGGATCTGCGCCATCGTCTGCGAGTCCTTCGGCGAGCTGGAGGCGATCGACGAGCTGGCCCGCCGCAGGAACACCACGGTGGACGTGGCCCTGCGCGTCAACCCCTCCTTCACGGTGAAGGGTTCGAAGCTGACGATGGGCGGCCGTCCGCGCCAGTTCGGCCTCGACGAGGCGCAACTCCTGGACCATCCGGACCTCGCCGCCAAGTACCCGGGTGTACGGCTGATGGGCGTCCACGTCTACATGGGCACCCGCATCCTGAGCGAGGAGGTCGTCGCCGAGAACACCGCGCGCATCCTGGAACTGGCCGACCGGATCGCGTCCGCTCTGGGCTTCCCCCTGGAGATCGTGGACATCGGCGGCGGCCTGGGCGTCGGCTACTTCGACAACGAACGCGACCTGGACCTGACCACACTCGACCTCGCGCCCCTCATCAACCGCTTCCGGGCCGCTCACACCGGCACCCGGGTCATCATGGAACTCGGCCGCTACCTCACCGCCCTGGCGGGGACCTACATGGCACGGGTCCGCTACACCAAGACCTCCATGGGGGAGAACTTCGCCGTCACCGACGGTGGCACCCACCACCACATGGCGGCGGTGGGCATCGGATCGTTCGTCAAACGGAACTTCCCCACGCGGCTGCTGAACCGCGCGGCTCCCGCTCCCACCGAACGCTGGCAGATCACCGGCCCGCTGTGCACGCCCAACGACCTGCTGGGCAAGAACGTGGAACTGCCCGCCCTGCGCCCCGGGGACCTCATAGGCATCCTGCGTTCCGGCGCGTACGGGCCCACCGCCTCGCCCACCCTGTTCCTCAGCCACGGCTGTCCTGCCGAGGTCCTGGTCCACGAGGGCGTCCCGTACCTGGTCCGCGACCGCGACCGTCCACAGGACCTGCTGGCCCGCCAGCACCTGCATCCGGCCTTCGCCCCCCGGTGACGGGACAGGGGCACAGGACGGGCAGACCCCGAGTCACCCGGGCAGGACCGCCGCCGGGCCGGTGCCGCCCGTCAGTAGCTTCCGGTGCAGTCGACGTTGTGGGAGCCCCGGGCCTTCCACGTACCGCACGCCCAGGCCTTCACGTTCTTGTCGCTGACCATGACGCTGTAGAAGTGGCCGCTGCCGTACGTCGTGTACTGCTTCCCCCGGCTGTTCTTGATCACGATCTTGGAGCCGGACGGGGCGCTGATCCTGAAGCGGCCCCAGGCGGCCCGGCACGAGGGGCTGTAGCGCAGCTCCATGGCCGTGACCGGACCGGTGCCCTCGGCCACGGTGCGGGCGTCGTCCGCGCAGGTCGTCTTGCCGGGGTTCAGGCCGTTGCAGGAGGAACCGAGGCAATGGGTCGCGGCGGAGGCGGAGGGCGCGGCGACCAGGCCGCCGGCCAGCAGCGCTCCGGTGCCGAGGAGGACGGTTGCGAGGTGTTTCATGGGATGCCTTTCCACGTCGGATCGGGGGTCAGGAGCCGGCGGCGGGGCCGCCGCCGTGGTGGGTAATGTCCCGGTGACCGCCTGCGCGGGCGGGTGGAGCCCGGGGCGGGAGAGGCGGTGCCCGGCCGGTATCCGGGGCAGGCCGGGCACCTCGGGAAGGCATCAGTAGTACGTGATGTCCCAGTGGTTGGCCCAGTTCTCGTCGGCGTAGTCGATGACCGTCCTGCCGCCGGAGGTGACGCGCCACACCCAGGCGCCGTCACCGCGCTTGTGGTGCTTCCTGGAGTGCGCGTGGATGTAGTCGGTGACGCACGAGGTGCGGGCCACATCGACCTTGTAGCCGTTCCAGTGGCTGTACGTACCCCCCGCGTGGCCGACCTCGGTGCCGCCGGTGATGACGATCCGGCAGCCGCTCTTCCGCTTCAGCGCGATGACCCCGTCGACAGTGCGGGCCCGGATGTCCTGGAGGCTGGTGCAGTTCTTGTTGTGGCGGTTGGTGCAGTTGCCCGAGGAAGAACGGGTGATGCCCGCCGCCCTCAGCCGTGCCGCGGCCTGCGCGTCACTGAGCTTGCCGCCGCCACCGGCGCCGCCTCCGCCCCTCACCAGGGCGGCCCAGGTCTGGACGTCGACGACGCCGTTGGCGGTGAGGTGCTTCGCCCGCTGGAATGCCTTCACCTTCGCGGCGGTACCTGAACCGAACACCCCGTCGACAGTGACGGAGTAGCCGTTGTCGGTGAGCTGGCGCTGCACGGCCTTCACGCCCGCGCCCCTGGAACCGGACTTCACCGTCATGACCAGCTTGGTCCAGGTGTGGGGTCCGACGATGCCGTCGGCGGTGAGGTGCTTCGCCCGCTGGAAGGCCTTGACCTTCGCGGCGGTACCCGAACCGAAGATCCCGTCGGCGGTGAGCGTGTAGCCCCGCGCGGTCAGCAGCAGTTGGACCGTGGCCACGTCCACGCCGCGCTGGCCGGACTTGACCGTCGGCCAGGACGCCCGCACGGCGGTGTCGGCGGTGGAGCCCGCACGCGCGGCGCCGGGCAAGGCCGTCGCCGCGGCAGTGGTGACGTCGGCCGCCGTGATGCCGGCGGCCAGGGCCGTGGCGAGGAGCACGGACGCGGCCAGGCTCCGGCGGGGCCTCGGAGTGGTGGTGAGCATGATTTCGATTCCTTTCCCATGGATTTCCGCTGACTGGATTTCGGCCGACTGGATTTCCGGCTGCTGCGCATCGCAGCCCGTAGGGCCCGACGACTCCGTCAGCGGAAGGACCGCTGCGGCAGAACCGGTCGAATTGCTTCAGGTCTTCGAACAGCCGTCCGCCGCGCAATTGAGCGTGACGGGTGCCGCGGAGAAGACGACAGCCCTGCGGGTGCGCGTCGGAACACGCATGGATCAGGTCCCCTTTCACGGCGGACGTCAGCACGGCGTCTGCGGCGATCTGCGCCGGAAACGAGCATGGCGTCGGCATGGCCGCACCACCAGCGCATGGGGCACCCAGCGGCGTCCCGGGATTTCTCAGGCCGGTCACCTGCGGATTCGCCCGACGCTGCGAAGTCCCGGGACAGCCCTTCGGCTTCTCGCCGGTGACCGAGGAGCGCTCGGCCCCCGCCCCGGCGCGCCGGGCCCGCCGCTGACCGGAATCCGTCCGCGCGCAAATGTGCACTTACGGAAGCCCTCGCACCAGCGCCGGCACTGGCCATACTCGGCAGGAGCGGCACCGCGGGAAGGAGCAGGGTGAGGTGGAAAGCACTGCCCCCGTCATTGGACGACAACGGGCGGCGGTTCGTCAGCACGCTGCGGCAGTTGAAGGACCACAGCGGGCTGACGCTGAAAGCCCTCCAGGCGAAAACCTATTTCAGTGCCTCGTCATGGGCCCGATATCTCAACGGCACGGCCTTTCCTCCCGCGGCGGCGGTCGAGGCGCTGGCCCGGATCGCCGACGAGGATGCCGGTCCCTTGCTGGCGTTGCGCGACGCCGCGGAAAAGACGTGGAAGACGGCTGAGGACGGCACTTCTGCCGTCGGGCACCAGCCGGAACGGGCGAAGAACGGCCCGGTCACCGGCGGCCCGCGGATGCGCGTCGCGGCATTGTCCCTGACCGTGGGAACGGTCCTCTTCTCCGCCGTGGTCTCCGTGGCGCTGGTCCTCGACACCCACCGCCCGGCGCCCGGTTCCGCAGGGGGGTCCGGCTCCGGTGCCGGAAAGTACGAGTGCCACTACACACGGCGCGGCGATCTGCTGTTCGGCGGGAACAGCACCACGTCGTCCCGTCGGGTGATGCTCAACAGCACCGGTCCGGACGCCGCGGAGGTGCAGTGCCTGCTGCTCCGCCACAAGCTGTCCCCGGGCGATGTCGACGGGTACTTCGGGCCCCGCACACAGACCCAGGTCGAACGGCTGCAAGGGCAGGGGCACATACCCGCCGACGGCGTCGTGGGAGAGGAGACCTGGCGCCTGCTGCGGCATGCGCGGTGATCACTGACCGGAAAGCCGGAACGGGGGTTTCGACGATGAAGAAGTACGCGAAGGGAACACGCCCGCGCCCGCTGCCCCCCACTCTGCCGGAGGCCTGCGCGAGCCTGGTCGAGGGGCTGCGGGAACTGAAGGACCGCAGCGGACTGACGCTGGCGGAACTGGCCGAGTTGACCGCCATCAGCAAATCCTCCTGGGAGCGCTACCTCAACGGCAAGCAGTTCCCGCCCCGGCACGCCGTCGAGGCCCTCCGCCTGGCAGTGCGGTCGTCCGACGCCGGCATCCTGGAACGGTGGGCGCGCGCCGAAGCGGTCTGGAGCGGACGTGACCTGGACATCACCGCGCCGGGAGAGGTCTTCCCCGCCTCCGCCGGGTACGTGTCGAGCAAGGCCGCGCTCCGAGCACCGGGCCCCGTTCCGGAGCCGGTAGCGCGGCAGACGCCCGGACCCGTACACGCCCTCTTGCTGGCCGCCTCCGAAAGGATCGGCGCACACCCCGTCGTCACGGTGATCGGCGTGCTCCTCGCTTCAGCCATGATGATCGTTCCGGCCGCGCTCTACCACACGTCCCACAACGCCGCCCCGGCATCCACGGCGCCCCTCCCGCCGATCTGCCGGCTGACGTCGTGTGCCGGCCGTGACCCCAGGACCACCGCGTGCGAGGACCCGAAGACCCTGGCGTCCTACACCGCGACGGACGGGACCCGCCTCGAACTGCGCCTCAGCCCCCGGTGCCAGGCAGGCTGGATCCGTGCCCGGCCCACCCACGACGGCTTCCGCATCGAGATCAGTTCTCCGGGCCAGCGCTCCCGCAGCAACACGGCGACGCGGCACTCCACCGTCGAGGACCTCGTCACCACACCCATGATCGCCGCCCCTCAGCCCTCCCGCCTCCGCGCCTGCTACTACGCGTCCGCCGACCGTTCCGGCAGAGAGTGCTTCAACCCCTAGATGAGTAAGTCCGAAACCTTCGGAGGCCATGAAGCGAGGGCCTCGTTGATCCGTTTGTG
>NZ_BMVN01000030.1:0-112935 GCF_014650735.1 Streptomyces canarius | reverse complement strand
CACCACCGCGGCCACCACCCACGACAGCCAGGTCCTGCCCGGCATCCACACCCGCCTCGCCCGACGCGGCCTGCTGCCCGCCGAGCACCTGGTCGACGCCGGCTGCACCTCCCTGCCCCACCTGGAACAAGCCGCACGTGAACACCAGGTCACAGTCTCCGGTCCGCTGAAGAGCAACCCCATCCGCCAGCACCGCCGAGGCGAGGGCTTCGCCCGGGACGACTTCCACATCGACTACGGCAAGCAGCAGGTCACCTGCCCCCAGGGACAGGTCAGCGCGGGCTGGCACGGCCCCTACCCGACCTCCTCGCCCACCGCGGCACCTCTGATCGTGGCCAGGTTCACCAAGAGCCAGTGCCGCCCCTGCCCGGCCCGCACCCAGTGCACCAGCACCGCCGACGACGCCCGCACCGTGGGATTTCCCCCGCGAGAGCTCCGCGACCTGCAACTCCGCGTCCGCGCCGAGCAGCAGACGCCCGAGTGGAAGACGCGTTACGCGGTCCGCTCCGGAGTGGAGAGCACGGTCAACGAGTTCGCCCATGGCCACGGCATGCGGCGCTGCCGCTACCGAGGACAGGGAAAGGTCCATGTCCAGCACGTGTTGACGGCCATCGCCGTCAACATCGAGCGCCTCAGCGGACTGTCACCGGCTAAGGAAGCCCCCACACCCCGCCAGCCAACGGCCTTCCAGAACTACCTCGACCAGCGCGAGATCCCTCGTCTGAAGTCCTGGCGAACCCTGGGCAGTTGACTCCGCCGACACCAAGATCCCCGACAGAGTCAAGCTCAGGCCGGTGCTGAGGTAGGAAGCACCCAAGCGGGCGGTGAGCAGGATGAGCGCGCGCTGCTCGGTTGACGAGAGCTGCCGGCCGTACCCGGTGAGGAAGGCGTCACGCAGGTCGGGGCGGGTGGGCCACGCGGCGCCGCACAACCAGACCAGGTCCTCGACGGCGAGACCCGGCGCGGACTCCTCGAAGTCGATCAGTCCATGGTGCTCCGTTGCCTCGTCCCAGAGCCAGTTGCGTGGGGAGTAGTCGCCGTGCCGGTAGGCCAGCGGGAGAGCTTGGGCGAGGTCGGGCAGGTCGTGGGCTGCCTTGCGGACGAGGTCCTGCTCGGTGGAAGAGAGCTGATCGCCGAGGCGTTCCAGGATCACGGCGGCCTCGTCGGCCTGTGCGGTCACCGACTCGATGATGCGCTGATGCTCGCGGTTGCTGATCGGCTCGTCAGTGTCGTGCCAGCGGCGCAGCAGGTCACCGGCAAGCCGGTGCACACGCTGTTCCACGCTTTGCTCGATCGGCAGTCCACGCACAACGCGGCCGGGGAGCGCGGAAAGGACGACCGCCGGCCGCTGCAGATCACTGGCCAGCAGACGCGGCGCCTGGCCCGCAGCGAGCGCCCGCGTCGCGTGCTCGTACCCCTTCACCTCGCGCGCGTACTTCTCGACGCAGGGGTACAGCTTGACGAAGACCTCGCCGTGACCCGCGCGAACGCGCCAGATGCGTGAGTCTCCGCGCGGCCAGGATGCGTCCGTCACATCGGCGGTGTCCATGCCGGCGACGTGACGAGTGACCCACCGGTGCAGGTCCGGGGGCAGGGAATCGGCGTGCGTCATGGGGCGGGCTCTCTCACGAGGTACGAGGAGGGCATGGTGCGCGCAGGGGGTTCCCGCTGGTCTATATCGAAGCTCCAGCAGGCCGGCCGCCGCGGCCTTGCCGCGCCGCATGCACGGACGGCCTGGCCGTCGTCGGCGGGCTCGGCGGTGCAGGTGAAGGTCGGCTCGCGACCGGCCTGGACTGGGTCCTCGACGCCGTGGCCGTCAGACTCACCACGCCGCCGCCGTGACGCTTTGCTCTTTCCCGAGCGTCAGTCGTGGGCATGATGCGCGAGCGTCGACAGCGCGATACCGCGGCTCGGGAAGCCGCGGTATCGCGGAACATGGCTGCCCAGTGCGGACAGCCGACCGTCCCCGTGCAGGACCGACACTGGACTTTGGCCTTGGTATCGCGTGCCTTTTCAGCCGTTGGCCTTCTCGTACGCCTCGCGGACGGAGGCAGGGACACGGCCGCGGTAGTTGACCTTCAGCCCGTTCTCCTTGGCCCAGGCGCGGATCGCCGCGGTGTCCTGGTTGCCGCCGGCGTGCGTCCTTCCGCGGCCGCCGGCGGCACGGCCACCGGTGCGACGGCCACCCTTGACATAAGGGTCGAGAAGGCCGCGCAACTTGTCCGCATTGGCGGTCGTGAGATCGATCTCGTACGTCTTGCCGTCCAGCGCGAACGTCACCGTCTCGTCCGCCTCGCCACCGTCGAGGTCGTCGACAAGAAGGACCTGTACTTTCTGAGCCATAATCTTCCTTCAACGTGAGAGATTCAGGGCCGAATCGCCCAATTGCTGCACTTGTCACATCCAATACCGCATCAAACGAAAAAGCAAACTGCTTCAGTGAAGAATGTGCGAGAAATAAGGGAAACTCAAGGTTCGGCACAACCTCATACCGGGCATATGGTGCACTTTCTGATAGTTGCCCACGAGTGACCATTTCACTTCGCCTGGCTATCGCGGAAGGATTCGCCGACCGGCGTCGCGTGGCAAGCCGTGGAGCGTTTTCCTTGAACTGCCTCAGCATGAAGGGCGGCATCCATCCGCCGTCTTGCGGCGAGATGGGAGGGCAGCCGGTGAACGGCCACGGCGGGGCTGGCAAGCTGGTGCGAAACCGGGTCCCGCAGATGATCCGCGACGGCGGGGGTAAGCCGGTTATCTACCCAGCCGCCTCTCCGGATGAATACCGCGCTCGGCTGCGGACAAGCTCCGTGACAAGGTCGCCGAGTTTCTCGTCGCGGACAAGGATTCAGCGGAGAAGCTGTCGGAGTTGGGAGAGGTCGTGTATGCGCTCGCTGACGATCTCGGGGTCGGCGCGAATCAGGTGCAGGCGATCCGTGCGGCCAAGGCAGCCGCTCGGGGTGGCTTCGGTGACCGGATCCTCTGGCTGGGGAACCGCTGAAGGCCGCCGGCTCGTACCCGACGAGGAGGCCGGTGGTTCGCGGGTGTGCCCGTGATGGCCGCAAGCGCAGTGATGACGTAGTCAGTGATCAGACCGAGGGGCCGGGAGCGGCCTCCGCCGTAGAGCTTGCTGCTCTCTCGTCGGGCCCTGGCCTTGGACGTATGGCTGAGTTCCACTGGATGGGTACAGGAAAGCGGGGTAGAACAGTCGTTAGCTGGTGCAGTTGCGCGAGCCGGAGCAGTCCCGGTCGAAGGGCTGCTCCTGGGTATGACATGAAGGATTCACTAGTATGGCCAGCGGTACCGTGAAGTGGTTCAACGCCGAAAAGGGTTTCGGCTTCATCCAGCAGGACGGCGGAGGCCCGGACGTCTTCGCGCACTACTCCGAGATCCAGGGCAGCGGCTACCGCGAACTGACCGAGGGCGAGCACGTCACCTTCGACATCGGCCAGGGGCAGAAGGGCCCGCAGGCGCAGAACATCGTTCGCGGCTGAGCAGTCAGAAGACAGCAATGGGTGAGGCGGCCGGTCCCGGCCCGGGGCAGCCGCCTCACCTATGCGTGCCACAACCGAGATAACACCCGCCACCGGCGGTAGGCTCGCTGGCGGTTTCCGCCATGGCGGTCTGCGGTGGCGGCGGCCAGCGGGCTCGCCGAGCAGCCGCTCCAACGCTGCCAGGCGCCAGGGCGGTCGGGCCGCAGGCGCCGCGGCCTGCCGGTAGTACCGCTGCCACACCTCCCGCATCCCGCCCGGTTCGCCGAGTTCGTCGGGGCCGCCCAGCCACACCGTCACCTCGGCGTCCTCCAGTGCCCCGCGCTGCTGGTGTAGAGGGCTGGTCGAGTGAGAGGGCGGCGTTCGTCAGCTTCTCGATTCGTCGGAGGCGGGGGAGTTACCAGGAGAGCGGGTCGGTGAGTTCGGTGACGGGCTGGTGAGCGGCTTTAGGGATGCCGAGGAGGACGCGGGCCTGGTGCGCAGCCGTGAGCTGTTCCGCCGCTGCGGATGGCCCCCAGTCAAAGAACTCCAGGGCCTGCTCGGGGGTGGCCAGGATGCGGACGTAGGTACGGCCGGTAGCCGGATCGACCTGGGCCGCGTCCAGGCTCATGAGGGCGGCGGCGTAGCGGACCCGCGCACAGGGGCCATCGGGGTCGGACGGGTATCCGAGGTACCGAGCGTCGGCGAGCTCCGCTGCAGCCTCCTCGCCGGCTTCACGGACGGCGGTGGCCACGGGGTCGCCGCCGTCTTCAGGTTCTGGGGTGCCGCCGGGTAGAACGGCTCCACCGGTGTCGGGTTCGAGAAGGACGAGGACTCGCCCGTCCGGCGCGAAGGCCCAGACCCAGGACTGGCGAACCTCAAGGCCGTCGGGGACGGGAGTGGGGTGGAAGGGCAGGTGGTGGCGGGCACGGGCGGTGCGCAGGATGCCGACTCTGACAAGGACGGTGGGGGCGATCGGGATTCCGTCCTCCAGGAAGACGGGTCCGGCGCCGTTGATACGGGCGCGGAGTGCGGACAGGGCGCGGCGGGCGTCATCGGGAGCCATCAGAGCGGGGAGGTCAGCGGGTTCGACGAACTCGATGTCGTCGATCTCGCCTGGTGCGGGCTGGATTGCCGCGATCTGGTCGTCGTCCCAGACACCGCCGTCGAAGACGTGCAGCAGCTCGCCGGGAAACTTCATGGCCGGGGGCGTTGCCCGGCCGGTGGGGGAGACCCAGTCGACGGCCAGCCCCCGGGTGATGGGCGCCGTGACGCCGAGCTCCTCTTTCACTTCGCGGTCTGCGCCTTGGGCTGGGGATTCGCCTTTGTCGACGGCGCCGCCGGGAAGCAAGCGAGTGGGCCGGTAGCTGACGCGCTGGACCAGGACCTGACCGCGCCGATTGGTGATCAACACGGACGTGCCGGCCCACAGAGCAGCCGACGCGCGCAGCGCCCCGTACGCCTCATCGCTCATCGCCACGCTGGGACGTTCGTCGGGTGCGGAAGTCGTGGTCATCTCTCTCCGAACGGTGGGGGTTTACTCGTGGGCGGTGAAGTGTGGCGGAGGTCAGCTGGGCCGGGTCGCCCTTCATGGGCCGGGGCGAGGCCGGTGGGGCGCTGGTTCAGAACAGGGCTCGTTGCTCCGCTTCCGGGGCTGCGTGCGGTCGCCGGCTGGGCTGCAATCCGGCGACCGCGTCTAGTTCGAGCAGGGTGCTCCACCGCCTGCCGGCGCATCCGTCGTCCAGCAGACGGACCAGCACCTGGGCGGTGACCTCGACGTCCGGCATCGCGCGATGCCGCCCGGCCGGCTTGGGGATGCCGTAGTAGCCGAGCAGACCGTCCAGCCCGTAGGAGCCGAGCCTGGGCACCACTGCTTTGGCCAGACGCAGGGTGTCCAGCAGTGGCGTCGCCGCGAGCACGGGACAGTGCTCGGCCTGCCGGCCGATGACCCCGGCCTCCGTGGAGGCGTGGTGGGCGACCAGCCGGTACGGCGGCATGGTAAGACGCGCGTCGAGCCGCGCCAGCACTTCCGCGGCCGGACGCGCCGTGGAGAGCATCTGCTGGGTAATGCCCTTGAGCTGGACGTCCCGGGCGGTCACGGGTACGTCGGCGGGCGGCCGCATCAGCTCCTCGAACCGGCTGACCTCCACCAACCGGTCGCCTGCGGGGCGCAGCGCCAGCGCCGCGACCTCGATCGGCTCGGCAGGCCGTCCCGCCGGGGTGAGGCCTTCGAAATCGACCACCAAGAACGTCGTGGCGGCGAAGCGGGGATCGTTCACCAGCGCGTCCACGGTGCCACCTCCTGCCGGAACGCCCCGGCATCCGAGCGGGCGCGGCCGTAGACGACACAGCTTTCTCGGGTGCGGTTCTCGATGTCTGGCACCGGATGCTTCCTTCTGGTCACGAGGGTCAGGGCCGCAGGGCGTAGCAGCGCAGGACGTCAAGGTCGGCGGTCCGTACGCTGGACCAGCCGGTCGTCAGCAGTTCGGCGTCCAAGGGGGAGATCCCGAGCTTCTGAAGGGCTGGATTGGTGGTCGTACGGCGGCCGGCGATCTCGGTGACGACCCAGAAGACTCCGCCGGGCGCGAGGATGCGCCGGATCCGGTCGAGGAAGGCCGGCTTGTCGCCGATCCACCGGTAGACCAGGCGGCAGGTGATGAGCGCGTAGGCGGGGCGCGCAAGGGCAGTCAGGTCGGCGGTGGTGATGTCCAGGCACTGCCAGTCCGGCCCCTCGCCGGGGCCAGGCCCGGGGTTGGAGTCGTGGGCGGCGGCGAGTGCGACCGCGCTGGGGGAACAGTCGATGCCGGTCGTCCGGTAGCCGAGCTCGTGGTGGAGGTGGCGGGCCAGGGCGCCGTCGCCACTGCCGATGTCGAGGGCAAGGCGGCCCTTGCCAGGGTCGAGGTGCTCGGCCATCAGTTGCTTCTCGGCCGTGCACACCTGCCGGTAGCGGCGACCGCCTGCCCAGAGCGGCTCCCAGTACGCCGCGGGCAGGGAGCGGCCGTCCTGGCCCGGTGCTGACGCTGCCGTGCTCACCGTCGCGACGCCCTTCGGCAGAGCCGCCGCATACTTCTCGGGATCGAGCCTCTCCTCGGTCATCGCGCGCCCCCGTCCCGGGCCTGCGGGAACTTCGTCATCCGCATGAGGGCCGGATCGCGCGTGAAGCCGAACTCCTCATACAGCGGCGCGGCCTCCTTGCTCGCGTGCAGCTCGTACAGCGTGACCCCCTCGCGCTCCAGCGTTTCCAACAGCGCGGACACGGCCGCCCGGGCGAGGCCGCGCCGCCGGTGGGCGGGTTCGGTGGCCACGACGTGGATCCGGGCGGCCAGCCCCGCGGGGTACTTCGGAGCCGACAGAACGGGGTGGATCAGCGCGAGCGCACAGGCGGCCAGCCCGCCGCCCGGCGCGTCGACGACGCAGGCACGGGCATCGCCCCCAGGCCGCAGCCGGTGTGCGAGCTGGTCGCGGCAGATGACGAGCCACTCCTCGTCAAGCGGCTCGGACAGGACATATTCGGAGCGCATCCGGGTGATGGCTTCGGCGTCAGCGGGGGTTGCCGCGCGGACCGGCGGCCGTCCAGCGGTGTCGCGCGGCTCAGCTGCGGCAGTGGCAGTGGCAGTGGCAGTGGGTGCCGGGTCGGCGTTCACGTCGTATCTCCTGTCGGTGAGAGGACGGCACAATGCTCGGCGCGCAGACGGGTCAGGGTCCGCCGGCCGCGTTCAACCAGTTCGGGCTCCTGGTGGGCGACGCCGTACGAGATCCCGCTCACGGAATCGAGCGCTGCGTCGATGACGAGGCGGGACTCCTCGGCGGCGGTCAGGGACCGTCCGTACCCGGCCAGAAACGCCTCGAACAGGTCGGGCCGGCCGGCCCAGGCGTCGGACAGGCGGACCAGATCCCGTACGGCCGGTCCCGGCTCACTGCGCTCGAGATCGATCACGGCCACGAAGATCTCACCGACGTCGGTCTCGTCGGCGGAGTCAGGGGTGGAGAGGATGTTGCGGAGCTGGAAGTCGCCGTGCGTCTCCACCCACTCCAGCGGTGGCAGGTCCTCGGCCTGCCGGACGAGCGCGCGGACGAACTCCTCATCACCTGGGAGCAGATGAGACCGCGCCCCGGCCAGGTGCCGGTCGGCCTTGTCGACGGCCGGACCGCTGCCGGCGGGAGCGGGCTGCGGGGGAGAGCTCTGGTGGATGCGGCGGGCCAGTTCGCCGATGCGTTGGAAGACTGCCCTCTCCCGGTCCGGGGCAAGGACGGCGCCGTGCAGTGGGCGGCCCGGCACCGCGGTGAGGACCACCGCCCGCAGGGTCTCGTCGGCGGCGACCAGCCGAGGCGCGGCCGCCCCCAGCTCGGGCGCCCACGTTCGTAGCCCGCGCACTTCCCGGCCGTGGAAGCGGTGGTTCTGGTGCACCTTCACATACCAGGTGCCGCCCTGGGCACCGTGGACTCGCCACACGCGGCTCTCTTCGCGCGTCCATGAGGTGTCCGTCCACTGTGCGATCCGGCCGACTGCCCGCTCCGCGAACTCCACGACCGATGTGTCGGGACGGGTTCCAGGCGCCTGGCCGGTCACGTTCGGCACAAGGCGCAGCCGGTCGGCGTCGGGGTCGAAGGCGATGCTGTCGCCAGGCAGTTGGAAGTGCACGGCGAGCCGCGCGCCGTTGCTGTAGGCGTCCAGGCCCGCGCGGCAGTAAGCCACCATCGGGGCGGGCAGGGCGGTAAGGGGTGCCCAGTCCATCGCGTCGCAGATGTCCGGCTCCGCGATCCCGGGCTCGCCCTGCCATCGCCGGACCTCGAAGAAATGCCCGGTACGACTGGCGCCTCCGGGGCTTCGGTGGTGCACACTCACGGCGGCCCGTACGTCGGCCGGGTCGATGACGACACCGGTCTCCTCCCGCGCCTCGCGGATCAGTGCAGTGACGACGTCCTCGTATGGGCCGTCCAGGTGGCCGGACGGCAGGTGCCACAGGCCCGCGGCGTACACCCGCCCGGCCCGCCGCGACAGCAACACCTGCGGTCCACCGGCGGATTCCCGGCGCAGGATCAGGTGGACGTCCACCGGCTCGGTGTGCCGCTGCTGGCCGTTCATCGCGCACCTGCCGAACGCCGGGCAAGCAGGACCGTGAACTCGGTCTCCTCCAGCAGCGATCCGCCGTCCGCGAGGTCGTCAAGCAGCGCCCGGGCCTCCTCCTCGAATGCCGCGTGCCGGTCGGCGAAGAGGCCGGCCCCGGCGAAGGAGGTGGTGCGCAGATAGCCGAGCACACTCTCCGGAGTCCAGGACCGCCTGATGGGGAATCGGTGCTCGCTCACGTCGCCCCAGGCGGAGTCGGCGAGTTCCTCCTGGAAGGGGCGGATGGGCTTGGGGTAGTCACTCAGCGCGCCGGCGCGCCGTCCGGGCCCCAGGTAGCTCTGGATCAGGTCCCGCAGGACCCCGGTCCAGTCCGCCTCGTAGGTCCAGAGACTGCCGTCCCCCATGATCGCCAGCGAGGCCTGCGGCGCGGCGATCCGGTGCGCCATCGCCAGCACGTCCGGACCGCTCATCCAGTGAAAGGCCCGGCAGCAGGTGATCAGGTCCGGGGTCCACCACTCCTCCCCAGGCAGCGGTGCGAGGGGCGCGTAAAGGTCGGCCGAGGTCTGGACGAGGCTGAGAGTGCAGCTGCCGAGCACAGGCGTGAGCGCAGCCCGGGCCTGGCCAAGCATCCGCCGACTCCTGTCGACTCCTTCGATGTGGGCGAGGGAGGGCAGTGCCTTCAGCAGGGCCTTGGGGACCTGTCCGGTGCCGGTGCCCAGGTCCAGCAACGTCGGATCGGGAAGATCCGCCAGGGTGTCGGCCAGCAGTCGCGCCGCTTCGGCCGGCACGCCGGGACGGAAGCGGTCGTACCCGGCGGCGCACAGGTCCGCCTGGTCTCCGCACGGGTTCGCAATGGGGCCGTCGGGATAGGTCATGGGGCGGATCCTTGGTCGAGCGGGTGGAGGTTGGGAAGAGGCCAGGACAGACGGCCGCACGCCGAGGCGGCATGTTGGCCGCCGTCCGGTTCGATGTAGAGGCGGTAGCGGCTGGGGCTGCCGGCCGCTTGCCACCGGGCCTTCAGATCCTGGAGTTCCTTCCAGATGTCGCGCGGCCCCTGGGTGATGATGTTCCAGCGCCGGTGGCCCACCGGCTCGACGCGCAGCCACGAGCCGCACCGGGGCGCGCCGATCACCAGGTGCTCGGCGCCGAAGTCCCTGACCAGGCCGCCGAGGAGATGGTCTACGGCCAGCCACAGGCCCCGGTCGGCATCGGCCGGCGGCGCGAGCATGCTGCGCTGAGTCCAGGTGCCCGGCTCGGCGTTGATGCGCCGGCGGAACTCCTTGCTCAGCCAGATCCGCTCCATACCGTGCCCCGCCCGGTGCGCGAACTCCACGGCCCGCAGCTGCGCCGTGATCCGCCCGTCGGCAGTGCGCTCCACGATGGCGAGGCCCGGCCATGACGGCGACGCGCTGGTCACGTGTACGAGGAGCCGCCCGCCGGGGGCGAGTTGATCGACGAGCGCCTGCGGGACGCGCTCCATTGCGTATGACACGAAGATGCGGTCGAACTCAGCGCCTGGCACGCCCTGTTCGCCCGGGCCGTACACGACCTGCGGACGGAAACCCAGGTCCGCCAGCCGGACTTCGGCCGCGTCGGTGAGATGCCGGTCGCGGTCGAGGGTGACTACTCCCCGGTCGCCGCAGATCTGGCAGGCGACCGCGGCGGTCACCCCCGCCCCGGTGCCGACGTCCAGCACGCGCTGACCGGAGCGCAGATCAAGCTCCTCCAGTAAGGAGGCAGTCAGGCCCATCACCGTCGACATCGACGTGATCGACGCACCCGAGCGCGTCCGGCCGGCCCGACCCAGCAGCGGCTCCCCGTCGTGCTGGACGAGCACGCTGCCCCCGCCGTAGAGCAGCCCGAGCAACTCGGGGCGATCCTCCGGCGCCGACCAGTCCAGCAGATCCCACCGCGGCGGGTCCTTGTCCGGCGCGCTGCGCCGCACGTACGCCTGCGGCATCAGGACCTCGCGCGGCAGCGCAAGCAGCGCGTCGCGCACGGGCCCAGGCCGCAACCCGTGCCTCGCTTCCAGCTCGGCGACCATCGCCGTGCGCGCGGCAGCCAGTTCCGCCGAGAGCGGGCCGGTACCGGCCTGCCGTGGTGTCGGCCCGGGTGCCCGGCGGTCTCGGCCGGGGGTTGCCGTGCTCGTGTCCAGGGGCGTCATCGCTTGTCCCACCCCCTGTGTGAGTACAGGCGTCCGGCGAGCACGCCTTCGATCGCCTGGCGGGTGTAGGGCACGACGTCGGCCGGGAGGTCCTTCGGGTTCCAGAACCGCCACTCGACGCACCGGTCGGGCTCCCGGACGGACGGGGTGCCGGACCAGGTGCGGGCCCGGAAGATCAGGCCGATCCGGGGGCGGGCAGACGGCGAGTCCACGAGGTGGACGAGATGCACGAGTTCGACATTGTCCGGCTCGATGACCAGCCCGGCCTCCTCCTCGGCTTCCCTGACCAGGCAGCTGACCGCCTCCTCGCGTTCGCAGTGCCCGGCCAGGAAGTGCCACACGTTGCCCGCGTACGCCGAGTCGGGGTGGCGCAGGCCGAGGAGGATCCGGCCGTGGGCGTCCTCCAGGTAGAGGTGAACACCGACGATGTGCAGCTCGGTGCCCTGGGGTGCCTCGTCGCGCAGCAGCCGGGGCGGGGCCGGCGGGCCGCCAGCGGGGGGATGCTCGGCGGCGTGCCGGCGGATGAGGTCACCGAGGCCGGGGCTCAGGTTGAGCCGCTCGAGCATGTCCGGGGTGAACCACCGCAGCAGCACTCCCTCTTGCAAGTCAACCGTCTCCGGGTCGCCGCTCCAGCGGGCCTGAAAGACCTCGATCGGCACTGCGAGGCCGTCGACGCTCGTCGCCTCCTCCCGTGCGTAGGGCGTCAGATGGGCCACCTCCAGTCCTGGTGTCTCTTCGGCGAGTTCCCGCCGCAGGGTCGCTTCCAGGCTGACGTCCTCCCGTGTGCGACCGCCGCCCAGAAGTGCGAACGTGCCGGGGGCCCAGATGCCTTCACGCTGGTCGCGCAGGTGGAGGAGGTATCTGCCGTGGCCGTCGTGGATCAGCGCGGAAGCGTTGACGGGCTCCGGCTGCCCGTCGAGACCCCGCTCGCGGGCGGCCAGGAGCTTGGCGCGCAACGTCCTGGAGCAGACCTCGGCGAAGTCGAGCCAGCGGGCGCCGGAGACCTCCTTGTCCTGCAAGGTGAGCTGGGGGTGCTGCTCGGGCACGAGGTAGAAGACGAAGCGGAAGTCGAAGTGCTGGTGTGTGCCTTCGCCCTTGGCGGGGTTGGCGTCGTGGACGTCGATGTCGATCGGGGCGCCGAGTAACTGTGGGGTGAGGCAGAGGTCGCCCGGCCGCAGGCCCGTCTCCTCGCACACTTCGCGCAGCGCCGCAGCCAGCAGCGTCCGGTCACCGTCGACGTGGCCGCCCGGATTGAGGAGCAACCCTGTGGCCTTGTGGCCGATGTGCAGTACGCGCTGTTCACGGTCGATGACGGCCGCGCTGCACGTGACGTGACCGGGGAGCGTCGCGCGGTCGGCCGGGTCGTCGACGCCGTCCAGGAGGGACAGCAGCCCGGCGAGGGAGTTCCGTTCGTGTGGATGCCGGGCCAGGTACGCCTCGGCGGTTTTGCGGATGTGGGCGCGGGTGAGCGGCACGTCGTCACCTCGGGACGGCAGGAGAGGGGCGGGCAGGTTGGCGGCGGTGGGGCGCGCGAAGGTGGCGCCGAGGCGGCTCACGCGGGGGTCTCGTGCTTGTCTCTGTCTGGCTCGGACGTGATCTGGTAGGACAACAGCTGTTGGAAGAGTCCGGGCTGTTGGGAGAGCTGGGCGTAGGTGCCCGCTTGGACGATCTTGCCGTCGTCGAGGACGACGATGCGGTCGGCGATGGCCACGTTGGTGATGCGGTGGGTCACCAGCAGTACCGCCCTGTCCCGGGCGAGGGTCCGCAGCCGCTGGAAGATGCGGAATTCGGCGCGTGGGTCGAGGTTGGCCGTCGGCTCGTCGAGGACCAGCAGCCCGGCAGGGCGGAAGAACGCCCTGGCCAGGGCGATGCGCTGCCACTGGCCGCCGCTGAGTTCCTCCCCGTTGAGCCACTCGCGGGCCAGGAGGGTGTCCAGGCCGGCTCCGAGCTTGTCGACGACCTCGTCGGCGTCGGCTGCCTCGCACGCCTCACGGACCGCGGCGTCGCCGCGCGCGACGGGCTGGCCCTGGGTGACGTTCTCGCGCACGGTCAGCGGCCAGTGTGCGTAGTCCTGCGGCACGAGTGCGACCTGCCGCCACAGGGCCTGCGGGTCGCAGTCACCGGTGGGGACGTCGTCCCACAGCACCTGCCCGTCGGTGGGGAGGTAGAGGCCGCTGACCAGCTTCGACAGCGTCGACTTGCCCGAGCCGTTGAAGCCCACGAGCGCGGTCACCTCGCCGCGGCGCAGGGTGAGGGAGACACCGGACAGGGCGTCGCGGTCCTTGCCGGCGTAGCGGTGGGTGACCGCCTTGACCTCGATCGTCTCTGGCGGCGCGGGGTGGTGCGGGCCGCGGCGCATGCGGAAGCCGCCGGCCTTGTCGAGGAAGCCGGTCCAGTCGTCCATGTACAGCCCGGTTCGCACCGCGCGGGCGCCGACGGCCACCAGGCCGCGGACCGCCATGCCGACGGTCTGCAGCGCGAAGACGGCCGTGCAGCATGTCCGACGGTGATCCGGCCGGTCGCGAGTAGCCACACGACCGCCGCCCACACCACGGTCGACCCCAGCCCTCCGCACATGGCGCCGACCAGGGACATGCGGGCGCCCTGGTCGGCTGCGGCCCGGTCCTCGCGGTTGATCCGGGCGACGGTGCTGCGGTAGCGGCCGGAGAGGAAGTCGGCCATGGTGCCGGCGCGGATCTGGTCGGCGGCGTCCTTGGTGTAGATGTGCCAGCGCAGCACGGACAGCATCCGGTTGTCGCCGTTGCTGCGGAGGTTGGCCAGGTAGCGGAAGCGTGCGGCGCTGACCTGGGCGAGGGCTTGCGGGAGGCTGGCGGCGACGAGGAGGGGGAGAAGGACCCAGTGCACACCGGCCAGGACGATCGCTCCAGCGAGGAAGGCGGCGGCCGAGGCGATCAGGTCCTGGCCTTCGTTGATCAGGTCGCCGGTGACCTGGGCGCCGCGGTCGGCGGCTTCGCGGTCGCGGTTGAAGTCGGGGTCGTCGTACGCGCACAGCTCGACCTCGGCGCAGCCGGTGAGCAGCATCTGCTCGGCCTCGCGGGACATCAGCGGGCCCAGCCGGGAGGAGAGCCAGTTGACGGTGATGCCGAGGAGCGCGCGCACGCCG
This sequence comes from Streptomyces canarius, assembly GCF_014650735.1. Lineage (NCBI taxonomy): Bacteria > Bacillati > Actinomycetota > Actinomycetes > Kitasatosporales > Streptomycetaceae > Streptomyces > Streptomyces canarius. The sequence continues at coordinate 99,112 of NZ_BMVN01000030.1, read as the reverse complement.
GCGGCCCCGGCGAGCAGGGCGACCGAGGGCCACGCCTGAAGGAGGCGGTGGTAGACGTCGCCGTCGCGCAGCAGGGCGGTCAGGGTGCCGGCGATGGCGACCAGGCCCAAGGCCTGCATCACGCCGGTGACCAGCTGGCACAGCAGCAGTCCAACGGTCGCCCGCCGGTCGACGCGCCAGGCCAGGGCCAGCGAGCGGCGCACCAGCTGCGGCAGGCGGCGGGCCATGTCACGCATCCGGATCGAGCGGCCGGCCGCCTCACGGCTGCCGGTCAGGTCGACATACCGCATCTGCGCCTCGGGCGCGGGCGGATTGGCGGAGGGGGCGGGCGACGGCGCGGTGGTGGTGCGCGGTCCCGGAACGGCGTCGGCTGATGCATCGGTGGGCTCGCTCATGCCGCCCACCCCGTATCCGCACGTTCTGAGATGCGGGTGCCGTCAACGCTGCGCGTGAGCAGGCTGGGCCGCCGTTCGATTCCGGGAGGCTGCTGCAAGGGGGCGAGGGTGGGATGCATGGCGTCCTCCGTCTGGGCGTCCGTGTGGCACTGATGCTCTAAAAACGCGGCGGATCTGGTCCCGTCACGGCCTAACGGAGGGTATTCGGCGAACGCGAGTTCTAATGCCAGGGTCGTCCCGTGCGGGCTCTGGGGTGTCGCCGCTCAAACTCGTTCGATCAGGTTGGGTCACTCCTTCGGGGGGTTGCGGACAGCACGGACCGGGCCGTGGCGCGTGAAGACGGCCGCCTGGAACGTGAGCGGGGCTGGACGGCCGGGAGGGGGTCAGGCGTCGACGACAGTGAAGGCGACCGCCGGGAAGCGACGCCCGTTGACCTGGAGGGCAAGGGAGTAGGAGCCGGGGGAGACCTTCCACCGTGCGGTCGAGCGCAACGGGTGCGCCTTGGCGAGCCGCAGTTCCTGGCCCGGCTCGGCGGTGGCGCGGCGCAGGAAGGCCACCTTCTCGCGCGGCCGGCCGCTCGGCCCCGTGGTGGAGATCACGATCATCACGTGGACAGGCGCGGTCGCGGTCGCGGTAAGCGAGGCGGAGAAGTTCAGGGTGTCGCCTTCGCGGAGTTCGGTGCGTTCCAGGACGAGCGGGGTGAGGGCGATGGGCGCGTCGTGGGCGTAGCCGAGGAGGGCGTAGGCGGGCGGCCAGCCCACTTTCAGCCGGTTGCTCAGGGCGTTGCGGGCGAGGAAGGCGAACTGCTCGCCGGTGACCCGGCCCGAGCCCTTCCACCGCTGGAGAGTGGTTAGTACAAGGTCGGGCTGGGTGGCGGCGATGTCCCCCAGGTGGTTGGCCACGGAGGTGCGGACGTAGAGGTGCGGGTCGTCGTAGAGGGTCTCGAGGACGGGCAGGCCCGCGTCGGCGGGGAGCGTGATCCGTGGTGCCCAAGGCAGCAGGGGCCGGGTGGCCTCGCTCGCCAGCCGCCGTACCCGGAAGTCTTCGTCGCGACTCCACGCGTCGACGGCCTTCATCGTCTCCTCGGGGAAGTCGGCGAGAAAGTGCCGCACCGGGAGCTCGGCGGAGAAGTACCCCGTCATGCGGGCCAGCGCGGCCAGCGACCGGCCCAGGTGCTCGGCGGTGCGCAGGTAGCGGGAGACGTAGTCGGAGTGGGGGCTGTAGAGGTGCAGCCCGAAGTCGTTGGTCACCCCGGCGGCCGCGGGCGTCGGCGGCAGCGAGCGCAGCAGGATGTCGAGCGCGTCGGGCCCGGTGACCGGGAGGTGGTCGTGCAGGCCCTGGCTGCTCCGGGCGATCCGGGCGCTCAGCTCCAGCCGGGGAAGGTCCGCCATCACGGAAGTCACGAACGCGTCGGCGTCGAACTCTGGGCATACTGCGTGGACTTCGCGGCCGATGCGGGCGATGCGCTCGGCGTTGAGAGCGGTCTCTTTCAGGGGAACCTTCGCGGTCATGGGCACACCCTAGGGCCGGGGCTACAGGGGCATCCTCGTGTTCTCGCCGCGGGTTATCCGGCGGTGTGAACGCGGGGCTTTGGGCTATCGGACGGCGGCGCGGTACAGCAGCCGGCGGTGGCGGGAGCTGTCGCAGGGGGAGGCGGTGTGGAGGGTGGCGAGGTTGTCCCACACGACCAGGTCGCCCTGCTCCCAGCGGTGGCTGTAGACGTACGGCGCGCTGGTCGTGTGCTCCAGCAGTTCCTCCAGCAGCGTGCGGCTGTCCTGCTCGGCGAGCGTGGTGATGCTGCTGATCACCATGGATCCGAGCAGCATGGAGCGGGCGCCGGTTACGGGGTGGGTCAGGACGAGCGGGTGTACGACCTCGGGGCTCGCGGCCAGGCTCCCGGCCGCGATCGACGACTGGCCGCCGCTGGCCTGGCTCTGGAGCGCGCCGAGCTGCTCGATGGAGTGCACCGCGCGCATCGGTTCGATCCGCTGCCGCACCGCCGGGGGAAGGTCGGCGTAGGCGCGGGTCGCATCGGCGAAGCGGGTCTCGCCGCCGCGTTGGGGGGTGATGGCCGAGTAGAGCATCGTCGCCGAGGTGAGCTGGGGCTTGAAGCTGTTGTCGGCGTGCCATTCCTCCTCGTTGTCGCCGTCGTAGATGCCGATGTGCTTGCCGTCCTCGACGATGTTGCTGATGACGGTCAGGCCCGGGAAGCCGCCGACGGCGTACCGGCGGTCGACGCTGGTGTCCACCGTGCCGAAGCAGGAGGCGACGGTCAGCAGGTCGGCGTGGGTCAGGTGCTGGCGGGGCACGATCAGCAGCCGGTGCTGATGCAGAGCCGCCGCCAGCTGGGGCGCGAGGCGCTCGGCGTGGATCGCGAGGTCGGCATCGACGACGGCGCCGAAGCCGCTCTCGTCGAGCGGGCGCAGCGGCAGGTCCATCGCTACTCCTTCCGGACGGTGATCTGGGCGGTCAGAACTGGGGGGAGGGCTGGAAGACGCTGATGTCCTTGACGCCGGAGGCGGCCATGCACAGCCGCTCGATGCCGATGCCCAGTCCGACGCTGCCGGCCGGCACACGTCCCGTATCGATCGCCTCTCTGGCCAGGGCCTGCTCGGCGTCGTACAGGTCCACCGCGCGGGCCCGCTCGACGAACGCGGCCCCGTCGGGCTCGTCCTCGTAGCCGTGGACGACCTCGATGCCGTCGACCAGGACCTCGAAGCGGTTGAGGACGGCCGTCGTGCCGGGTGCCAGGCGGGCACATGGCTCGTCCCCGCCGACCGGGTACTCGGTCAGGAACAGCGCGGTGCCGGCGCTCTGGACCTCCACCTCGCGCTCCACGTACTGCCCGAGCACCGTCTTGAACGGCAGGTCCGCGCTCATGCCCAGTTGGGCGGCCATCCGCGCGGGCAGGTCCCCGAGGGGCTCGCGGTGCAGGTCGATGCCGAACTGGTCGCGGACATGGCCGGCGACGGAGACGCGCTGCGGGGCGTACGGGAGGTGCGGGCCGATCAGCCTCTCGGCGAGCGCCAGGAGGAAGTCGAAGTCCTCACCGGCGGCGTAGAGGTCGAGCATCTGGAACTCGGGTGCGTGCAGCTCGTCGGGCTTCTCGGGCCGGAAGCAGGCACCGATCTCGAAGATGCGCCGGTGGTGCTCCAGGTTCACGCGCAGGGCCGGGCCGATCATCGCCCGCAGGAACCGCCCGCCGTCGTGGTCCACCGGCAGGCGGCGCCCCGGGCCGAGGTCGGCTCTGCGCATGGTCGGGGTGGTCACCTCGACGAACGCCTCGGCGCGGAGGGTGTCCCGCAGGCTGAACAGCAGGTCGGACCTCATGACGACGGGGTTGAGCACGGGTACTCCTCAAGGCCGTTGTTTCCGGGCGGAGTTCGCGGGAAGCCGGGCCCCACGGTGATCTGGCGTTCGGGTCCTCGGCGGGGCCACAAAGTAGCCGCGCCCGCAGGAGCAGCAGAAGCCCTCCCGCCCGCCCTGCCGCGTCCGACAGGCCCGAAATAGGACCCGTTCAGCAACAGTGTTCGGTGTTTTCCCAGTTCAAGCAGGGTGTGCGCGCAACGGGGACGCAACGGTCCCGTGCAACCGGCGCAACGGCCAGAGCCGTTGCGGCTTTCCTCGGCCGAGTTCTAGCGTGACTGGCCAAGCGCCCGGCGTGACCGCCACGCAACGCTCCTCCACAGGTGGAGGGGATGTGCTCCGGCGCGGCCTTCTCCACCGGCGTGCGCCCACACCACGGCGTGCCGAGCCGACGGTTCAGCACCTCACCGGACCCGCGGCCCGGCAGTTCCACAGCCCGATCACCCGGACTCGCGGATCACCCGCGACCGAGCAGGGAGAACTCGATGACCGCTTCCGCTGAAATGACCCCGGACACCGGCCTGAAGGCTGGCATGCGCCCCGACGCCGCCGTGCTGAAGGCCGGCATGCGGCCGGACGCCGCTGACCTGAAGCTCGGCATGCGCCCCGACGCCGCCGTGCTGAAGGCCGGCATGCGGCCGGACGCCGCCGACCTGAAGAACGGCATGCGCCCCGACGCCGCCGACCTGAAGAACGGCATGCGCCCCGACGCCGCCGACCTGGAGAACGGCATGCGCCCGGACAGCGCCCTCGTCGCCGCCTGACCCGCGGCTGATCCACCCCTTCGTCGTGCTCCGGCGCGCCTGCCCAACGGCAGGTCGCCCGTGCTGCCTGTCCCTCGGGGGGCGCGCCGGAGCCCGGCCCCCTTCCATCCGCACCGCGTCGACTGGAGAACCTGATGGGCAGCCCCGCCGCCGGCAGGACCCGCAACGGCACTGGCGCCTCCGGCCCTGTGCGCAAGGCCCTCGGGCAGCAGCTCATCGCCAACCTGGAGAAGCTCTGCGGGCGCCCGACCGTCGGTCTGTGGGACGTCGCCTGGGACCTCACGGCGATCGCCGCAGCGGCGACCGCCGGTCACCTCATCGGTCATGTCGCCGGTCCCTTGCTCGCCGTCTGCTACATCGGGGTGCGCCAGCGCCACCTGTCCAACCTCGGCCACGAGTGCGTGCACTCCAAGCTCATGGCCACCCGCCGCGCCAACCGGGTCGTCGGCTACCTCCTGACCGGTCTGCTCGGCGAAGGCTTCGAGTCCTACCGCAGCAGCCACTACGTCCACCACGCCAAGCTCGGCTCGGACGACGACCCGATGTTCCAGTCCTACCGCGCCGGCAACATCCGGGCGGCGGGCAGGACGCCCAGCCGCCGCTCCTTCGTCCTGCGGGTCATCGTGCGCAACGCCCTGTGGCGGCTGCCGAAGACCGCAGTGCTGACCCTGGTCACCCGCGCGCCTGGGGAGACCTGGCGGGCCCTGGCCACCCGGGCCGTGCTGTGGGCCGGCGCCGTCGCCGCGCTGTGGCCCGTGGGCGGCGTGCCGTACCTCCTGCTCTACTGGCTGCTCCCCCTCGTCCTGCTACGGCCCGTCGTCACCTGGATCACCGATCTCGGCAACCACGCCGGGCTGATCGAGAACGGCGATGTCCTCCTTCAGACCCGCGGCTGGACCTCCCAATGGCTCACCCGACACCTGCTCGGCGGCCACCTGGACGACATGTTCCACCCCATCCACCACTGGTGCCCGCAGATCCCCTGGCGGCGCCTGCCCGAGGCCCGCGCCCTTGCCGCGCAGCACCTGCCGCGCTTCGGTGAAGTGCCGTGGTGCTCCGGCTACTTCTTCCGGCGGCGCGCCACCCCCGACCAGCCGTGCGTGATCGAGGACATCATCACCCGGCTCGCCGCTGCTCCCGACGCCGCCTGCACCCCGCCCCGGCACGCCTCGGCCGCCTGACCTCGTCCTCGCCCGACCTTCGAACCCCGTACGGCACCGCCCACCGCGGCCGCGCACCCGCGCACCCGCGGGCGAGGGCGCGCCGTCACCCGCCGCCGAGGAGGCGGCCCACCATGCCCCAGCCCGCGCCCGCCTCGCCGCCAGCCCTGAACAGCTTCGACGAATTCACCCGGCTCGACCAAGTCATCCTCGGCCGCGCCGAGCACTACAACGCCCACCACACCGACACCTCGTGGCGGCTGTTCTTCTACGACAACGTCGCCCCGGTCCTCGGCCGACACGCCAATGCGTCGGGGGAGGAGTTGCTGCCGATCCCCGGGCAGTTGGTCGACGAGCTCAACGAGGACATCGCCGGTCTGGCCGACGCCCTGACCGGATGCGGGGTGAAGGTCCTGCGGCCGGCGACGCCCGGCAAGGACATCGACATCCGCTCCCCGCACTGGGACGCCAGGGCCACCCCTCCGCTCAACGTCCGCGACCAGACCATCATCCTCGGCAACACCATCGTGGAGACCCCGCCCCACGTCCGCGCCCGCATCTTCGAGAACGACCTGCTCAAGCCCGTCTTCTACCGCTACTACCGGGACGGGGCGAACTGGCTGAGCATGCCGCGCCCGGCCCTGACCCGCGACTCGCTGGACACCGCCTACTTCACCCGCAAGAACCTGGACGTCAGCCGCGCCACCGACGGCGAGAGCGCCGGCGTGATCGAGGGCCTGGGTCTGGAGATGGTCTTCGACGGCGCGCAGTGCATGCGCCTGGGCCGCGACGTCCTGGTCAACGTCGCCAACCACAACCACGAACTGGCCCTGCGCTGGCTGAGGGACAACATCCGCGACCTGCGGTTCCACCGCCTGGACGCCATGGCCGACAACCATATCGACAGCGTCCTGGTCCCGCTGCGCCCCGGCCTGATGCTCCTGCGCTCCCCGGCCTACCTGAAGTACCTGCCCAAGGCCATGCAGTCCTGGGACGTGATCTACGCCCCCGAGACCGACGACAGTAACTTCCCGGACTACAGCGACCTCGGCTTCGTCATCCCCATCGGCAGCCGGTACATGGACATCAACTTGTTGTCCATCGACGAGAACACCGTCGTCGTCAACTCCCTCTACCCGGAGCTGATCCAGGTCTTGGAGGGCCGTGGGTTCACCGTCGTCCCGGTCCGCCACCGCCACCGACGGCTGTTCGGCGGCGGCTTCCACTGCTTCACCCTCGACACCGTCCGCCGCGGCGGCCCCGAGGACTACCTCAGCTGACCCCGCGCCCCGCCCCCTGAACACGGCAATCCGCCCCGACCTCAGGAGATCCTCGATGGACACCGCCTATCCGTGGCCGCCCGACCAGACCTTCTGGACCAGCACCTTCCCCGACCAGACCACCGGGCGGACCACGCCCTTCCTGTTCAAGGGCATCATCCCCGCCACCGTAGCCGGCCCCGACGACGTCCTGACCGGATTCGAGGCCATCCGCCGAGCCCACACCGCCGGCACCGACATCAAGGCGCACGCCCGCGTCTACGTCGGCGAGGCCCGCCGTGACGACCTCCTGCCCCAGGCGCTGACCGCCCCGTCCTGGGACGGGGGCGTGGACGCCTTCGTGCCGTGGATGCAGGACCTCGCCGGCGCCGAGCGGTTCTCCCTGGTCATCAACAACCTGGAGACCGTCAGCCCCGCCCTCGCCGCCGGCCTCGGCACCTTCCTCAAGACCCTCATCGACGGGTGGGGTCTCCCGCTGGGCGGCGCCGAACAGGTCGCCTTCGCCGGGAACTACGCCGGCACCGCCTTCGGGATCCACGAGGGCTACGAGGATGCCGTCCTCGTCCACCTCGGCCCCAACGCCAAGAACTTCTACTGCTGGCCCGCCGAGCAGTACGAGAAGCTCACCGGCGGCAAGGAACCCACCTACGGCGACTACCGCGCGCTGCTGGAGGAAGCCGAGCACTTCCTTCTGGAGCCGGGCGACGCCCTCTTCCTGCCCCGCCGGGTCTTCCACGTCGGAACCCAGGACACCTTCTCCATCTCGGTGGCCATACCGCTGTACACCTACCCGTACGCGCAGATCCTGCAGAGCCGCATCATCCCGGACGTCCTCGCCGACCTGGCCGGGGACGGGCCCGACGACCCGCTCAACGAGCCCTCCGCGATGGCGGACACGGCCGCCGGGCCCGGTGCCGTCGCCGACCGGCTGGCCGGCGTGGGCCGCGAACTCCTGACCGTCGCCGCCGACCGCGTCCGCGGCGCCGCCCGCCGGCACGCCGAGCAGCGGTGGGCCACGCTGCTGAGCAACGGCGGCTGGGAGCTCGTCGAGGGCGACCTCTCCCGCCAGGAAGCCGCGGATGCCTTCGACCCCGAGCGGGTCACGCCGGGCGCCGGCATCCGCGTGATCGCCCCCTACCAGGTGACCACCCTGCTCGACGACGGCGACTCCCACCACGTCCTGCTGCGCGGCCACCAGCCGGGGATCACCCTCGACGGCGCGGGTCTGGACCGGGACACCGTCACCGCCCTCAACCGTGGCGACACCTTCGTCCTGCCCGACAGCGCAGAGCTCCTGGCAGCCGTCCGCGCCTTGGGAGCCACCGGCGGCCTGCACCTGACCCCCCGCCCCGCCGACACCAAGGACGCCGACGCATGACCCCCGACAACAGCCTCGTCCAGGCCTATCTGAAGACCCACCCCGAGACGCAGAGCGCCGTCAACGGCACCCTGCTGGGCAAGTTCACCTCCGGCGCCGCCCTGGTCACCGCGCATCTGGCCCCGCTGGTCGACTGGGCGTACGCGCGGATCGCCGAGAAGGTCGGCGCCGCCGACCTCAACGAGCGCCAGGCCCGGATGTACATCGAGGAGCTCTCGGTGTTCGCCCGCTACAACGCCCAGTACCTCAAGGCAGCCGCCACCGCCGTGGAGGGCTACTGCCCCGAGCTCGCCCACGAGCTGCGCCGCAACCACCTGGAGGAGGGCGGCGAGCGCGGCAAGGTGCCCGCGCACTACGTCCTGTACACCAACGCGCTCCTGTCGGACCTCGGCCTGCTCGTCAACGGACACGTGCCCGCCCCCGAAACCGAGACGCTGGTCAACCTCCACCAGTGGATGGTCGGCTCGCACATGCCCAGCCACATCGCCGGCGCCTACTACGCCACCGAGGCCGTGGCGATCGCCGAGACCGAGATCCTGCGCGACATCACCAACCGCTACGGCGAACTGACCATCGGTCGTAGCGGCAGCGAGCTCAAGGCCCTGCACTACTACTACGAACTCCACCTCGACGACGGGCACGAGGCCTCCCAGGTCGGCGGCATGAGCGTCGAGGCCGCCCACATCGAGGGCCTGGCCAGGTTCATCAAGGAGAGTGAACTCTTCCACATCGACCTGCCCCAGGCCCTCGACGGCTGGCTGACGATCACCGAAGGGATGACACACTGGTGGGCTCAACTCGCCCACCGCGCCTCGGAGATGAACTGATGAACGCCACCCCCGACATCGTCGCCGCAGCCCAGGAGCGCTCCGGCGGATGCCTGTGCGGCAAGATCCGCTTCACCGTCAAGGGCGAGGCCGTCTACCCGCACACCTGCAGCTGCTCGCACTGCAAGAAGCTCGGCGGCGGCCCGATGATGTGGTGGGCCGGATTCGCCCCCGAGAACGTCACCTGGACCGGTGAGAGCGAGCAGCTCTGGTTCGAGACGTTCAAGGGCGAGGCCAAGCGCAGCTTCTGCCCGAACTGCGGCACCCGCCTCGCGGCCATCGACAACGGCGTCCCGGAGCTCGGCATCGTCGTCACCGCCCTGGACGACACCAGCGGCGCCGACCTCGTCCCGGTCAACCAGTCCTTCCGCGACGACGCCGTGCACTGGCTGCCCCAAGTCCCGGACACCCAGAAGAAGAGCCCCGTCGGCTGACACCCGCGAGACCTCCGGGGGCCGGCAGTCCTGACCTGCCGGCCCCGGACCCGCACCCTCCTGGGACCGTCTGCGCCGCATCCGGCTCGCCTCCGACCCGTCCCGCACCCCGCCCAGGAGACACCAACGTGCTCACCCCGCACGCCACCAGCGAGTACGGCACCCTGCGCCACGTCGCCATGCGCTACGCGAGCGACGTCACCCCCGACCTCGACGGCCCCGACGTCCACCCCGTCCTGACCCGCCAGAAAGCCACCAGCTCCTGGAAGCCGTACGACCCGGCTACCGTCCGCGCCCAGCAGGACACCCTGATCGACCTCCTCCGCGGCCGCGGCACCACGGTGACCCTCCTCAACGCCGCGCCGGGCTGCCCGGTCCAGCACTACCCCCGCGACATCGCCTTCGTCATCGACCACGTCCTGGTCATGGCGCGCCTGAACTCCGCGCACCGCCGCCCCGAGGCCGACGCGCTCGCCCCGTTACTGACCGGCGTCCCGCACGTCGCCCACCTGGACGAGGGCACCATCGAGGGCGGTGACGTCGCCCTGCACACCGGCACCGTCCTGGTCGGCCTCGGCGAAGAGACGTCCCCTGCGGGCGTGGGGGCGCTGCAGCGCGCGCTGGCCCACCACGGCGTCGACCGTGAGGTCCGCTCGGTCCGCTTCGCCGTCGACGGCATCGTCCACCTGGACGACCACTTCACCATCGTCGCGCCCGGCACCGCCCTCATCCACCGCGACGTCTTCCCGCCCGCCGAACTGCGCTGGTTCGAGCAGCACTTCGACCTCATCGACGTCACCGGCGCAGAGGCGCGCGCCGTCCAGGCCAACGTCCTGGCGATCGCACCGGACACCGTGATCGTCGCCGCTGGCAGCGACCGCATCACCACGCAGCTCGCCGCACGCGGAATCGAGGTCCTCGCCGTCGACTACCGCGAGGTCACCCGGATCCCCGGCTCGCTGCGCTGCACCACCCTGCCGCTGACCCGCGCCTGATCCACCCCCCGGTTCCCGCCCGGCCACGCCGTACCGCCGTGCGGTCCTTCGCCCGACTCCTGGAGCTGTCGTGTCCGACCCGCTGCTGCCCGTGCTCCTCGCCGTCCCGGTCGTGTGGTCCTCGCCTGTCAGGCCGGCGGGCGGGCCGTCAGGCTGCTCGACCAGCCTCCGGTCATCGGCGAGATCCTGGCCGGGATCCTGCTCGGTCCCTCGCTGCTCGGCTGGCTCACCCCCACCATCCAGCAGCACCTCCTGCCGCCCTCGGTTCTGCCCGTCACCTCCGCCCTGGGCACCCTCGGCCTCCTGGCGTTCCTGTTCTTGATCGGACTGGAACTCGACCTGCGCAGCCTGCGCACCACCCGCGGCGCCGTCGCCGCGGTCAGCCTCACAGGCCTCCTGCTTTTTATGGCCCTCGGCGCCGCACTAGCTGCCTCCCTTTACCCGCACTTCGCCCCAGACGGCGTCGGGCGGCCGCCGTTCACCCTGTTCGTCGCCGTCGCCTTGAGTATCACCGCCTTCCCGGTCCTCGCCCGGATCCTGGCCGACCGCGGCCTGGAGACCACGCCCCTGGGCGCCTTCGCCCTGGCCTGCGCCGCCACCGGCGACGCCCTCGCCTGGTGCCTGCTCACCGCCGCCGTCGCCCTGGCCACCACAGGCACCGCCCTGTCGGCTCTGAGCACCCTCGCCCTCACCGCCGCTTTCGCCGCTGGCCTCACGCTCATACGCCCCCTGCTGCGCACCCTGTTCGAGCGCGCCGGCCGCACCGGCGACGAACTCGTCCTGGCTCTCCTCTTCGCCGGGTTGTGCCTCAGCGCCTACACCACCGACCAGATCGGAGTTCACCCCGCCTTCGGCGCCTTCCTGTTCGGCGTCGCCGCTCCCCGCGGCCTTCCGGCCGTCGAACGCAGCGCCGCGCGCATCCGCGCCGTCGCCCTGCCGCTCCTGCTGCCGCTGTTCTTCGTCGACACCGGCCTCCACACCGACTTCTCCACCCTGCCCGACGGACAGTGGGGCTGGGGGGCGGCCATCCTCGCCGTCGCCGTCGTCGGCAAGTGGGGCGGCGCGGCCGGCGCCGCCCGGCTCACCGGCTCAGACTGGCGCTGGTCGGCCGCCGTCGGCACGCTGATGAACTGCCGGGGCCTCACCGAGCTCGTTGTCCTGGGTATCGGCCTCCAGGCCGGTGTCATCACCGAGACTTTGTTCACCCTCCTGGTGATCATGACCGTCATCACCACCGCCGCCACCGCCCCCATCCTCCGGCGTGTAGCCGGCGACGACCCGCGCATGACCCCGCCGGCGCCGCACGACGATCCCAAGCGCACCCCGGCCCGGGAGGCGACCCGATGACCCGATCCCAGAACCCGGTCCTGGACGCGGTCCTCACCCGGCGCAGTGCACCCCGCCTGACCGAACCCGCCCCCGGCCGGGCCGACCTGGAGCGCCTCGTCCAGGCCGCGGCCACCGCACCCGACCACGGACGACTTCGCCCGTGGCGGCTGGTCGCGGTGACCGGCGACGAGCGGGACCGGCTCGGCGACGTGCTCGCCGAGGCCGCCGACTCACCGGAGCAGGCCCGGCGCGCCGCCGCGAAACCCTTGCGCGCGCCCCTGCTCCTGACGATCGTGCACCGGCCCGTGCCCGACCACCCGAAGGTTCCCGAGTGGGAGCAACTGGCCGCGACCACCGGCGTGGTCACCACCTTGTCGTTGTTACTGCACAGCCACGGCTTCGCGTCGATCTGGCGCACCGGAGCCACCGTCCAGGCACCCCAGGTCCGCAAGTACCTCGGCGTTGACGACGGCGAACAGCTCCTGGGCTGGCTGTACGTCGGAACCCCTCCCACGCCCGACACCTCCGCCGACCGACGACCGCTCGGCACTCCCGCCAGGATCACCTGGCACCGCGCCGGCATCTGAGCCCTTCACCCAGTACCCGATGCGCACGCCAGCGGTTCCGGCAACACCGCACCTCGCCGCGAGAGGCAGACCATGAGCGACATCCAGCAGATCGAGGTACCCGGGCACTCCCTGGGCGTGCGCGTTGATCCCGGACCCGAGCGAGAGGACCGGCCTGCCCTGTGGCCGAGCGTGGGGGAGTACCCGATCTACGACCCGTTCCTCTACACCACCATGACCACCGACGACGAACGCAACCACCGGTTCCACACGGCGCTGGAGCGCCTGGCGCCGGGCCGGCGGATCCTGGACATCGGCACCGGCCAAGACCTCCTCTGGGCACGCGAAGGCCTGCAGGCCGGAGCCCGTCATGCCCTGGCCATCGAGGTCATCGAGGCCGCATTCCACAAGGCGGCCGCGAGCCTGCCGGCGATCACCTCTCAGGACCGGATCACGCTCCTGCTCGGCGAGTCGACCAGCCTTCGCTTCGCCCCCCGGGCCGATGTCTGTGTCGCCGAGATCATCGGCTCCCTCGCGGGCGCCGAAGGCGCGGCAGCCGTCCTGGCCGATGCCCGCGCCCGCCACCTGGAACCCGGCGGCCTGGTGATACCTCACCGCGCGGTCAGCCTGGCCGCCGCGGTCCGCCTGTCCGACCTGCTCCCCGAGCAGCCCGTGGCGTTCGCCGAGTCCTCACTCCCGTACCTGCGGAACATCTTCGACTGGCACGGCAGCCCGTTCGACGTCCGGCTCAGGGTCGAGAACCCGCCTGCCGACGCGCTGCTTTCCGAGGGCGCTCCTGTCGAGGTGCTCGAGTTCAACGGTGACCTGCAGACGCAGCAGAGCACGACAACGCGCTTGGTCATCACGCGGCCAGGACTCGTGGACGGCGTGCTCACCTGGCTCAACCTCTGGTGTCTGCCGGACGAAGAGCCGCTCGACGCGCTGCGCATGAAGACGAACTGGGCCACCATCTACCTGCCGCTCTTCGACTGCCCCTTGCCGGTCGAGCCCGGAGACGTCCTGGAGGTCACCCTCGCGACCGCCCTCAGCGACGACGGCGTCCATCCGGACTATCAGCTCAACGCCGCCCTGCACACCGCCGACGGGCAACGACACCGCGGATCTCTTGCCTCTCCGCACCACGGCGGCGCCTTCAGATCCCGCGCGATCTACCGGGCCCTCTTCCCCGCAAGCTGACCAGCCACGATGTGAGCTGGCCGCGGCGCGGTCGGGCGGATGCGGCCGGGTAGGGCCGAGGAGGTCAGAAGCCGCGCAGCGGCCTGCCCGCGTTCAGGTCGTCCAGGCGTTCGGATAGCCGTCGGCTCATCAGGTGCTGTGATGCGTGGGCGGCACGCTTCGCCGCCGCCGTGTGCTCGGCCGAGTCACCGCGCAGCCGCGCCAGCTCGGCCTCGGTGATCAGGAGTTCCACCGTGTCGCGCGTCCGGTCCGACGGTAGCGCGGACGCCTCCTTCAATGCCTGGACACCCTGCTCGGCCAGCCCGGCGACGGCGAACGCCCACGCCGCCTGTCCCTCCAGCTCACGCAGGTCGAACCACTCCAGCCACGCCGGGCCGGCGCTGTTCTGCGCGCGGCCGAAGAACTCGCGGGCCTGCCTCACCGCCGCCACGACCTGGTCCGTCTGCTCGTTCAGCGCCCACGCTCGGGCTTCGGTCACGCACGCATAGGCCCTGACAAGGGGAGGCGCTCCCTTGGCCGCCAGCACAGCGCTCCGCGCGTGCGCAAGCACATCGGCCCGGCCCCCCTGGGCCGCCGCCAGTCGGGCCTGGTGGATGTGGACCCGGGTGATGCGGGCGCGGTCGCCGATCGCCTGGGCCAGCCGCATCGCCTGGAGGTCGTAGCGCTGGGCCAGGCCGGGGAGCTGGTCGTCGTAGGCCATCGAGGCCATCGTAAGAACGGCGTCCACCACGCTGCCGTACAGCCGGCGCCCGGTCCGCGCGGAGAAGCTCCCGTTCAACATCGGCGTGGCGTGCGAGTCCATCATCGACGCGAACACGCCGCGGAACTTGCCCCCGCCATGCTGGGAGTCGAGCTTGCCGTACAGCCGCGTCTGCTCGTCCAGAAGATCGATGTCCGCCGCGGTGACCTTGTGCCGCCCGTGGCCAGCGATCACCGCGTCCGCCGGCATGACGAGCGCCTCCCGCGACGCAGGACCGAACACGCTTGGCGAGAACGCGGTCTTGACGACGTTGCGCCGACGCATGGCGTCCAGGGCCCACAGCTTCGAGAGCATCCGCACGGCGTGAGGGACGTCCAGGTACTCCAGCGACTGCGCCGCGACCAGGCCGGTGTCGGACGGCCAGCCCAGGCTCTCCGGCGTTACCACCCGGTGCAGGGCGTTGGACAGCACATGGCACGCGGCGGCCGCGAGGTCGTCGCTGGGGGTTGCGCCCTTGCACCATCGCGAGACGGTGCTCGTGACCACCGTGTAGGGCAGGTGGATGGCCTCGCAGCGAGCGGCGACCCGGCGGGCGAAGCCGCTGATGGACCAGTTCAGCGTCTCCAGATGCTTGAGTAAGACCTCGTTGCGTTCCGCCTTCGCTGATCTCGGCTTCGTCATTGCGCCGCCCATCGTGTTGAGGTCAGTGGAGAGGGCGCAGTGGTGCCAGTCGGGAGGGCTGTTTCGAGGGTTGGCTTCCACGTCGAGGAGGGAGGGGAAGTAGGGGTGGGACCGGTGGCGTTCGCCTTGGCCGTCGAGACGAGCACGGGGAGGGTTGGTCGGCGATCTGCCGCATCCGCGTGACGAGCGCGGTCCGCTGCCGATCTGCCTCTACGCAGTCGGCGATGCCGAGGACGGTGGTGTCGATGGCCGCGGCCGTGTACGCCGATGAGCCCGTCATATGAGTCCATGTCTCATCGCATACGCGACGGCATGACTGCGGTTGCGCAGGTGGAGCCGGGTGTAGATGTCGTTCAGCAGCTTCTTGATCCAGCGTTCGGAGTAGGAGAGCTTGGCGGCGATCTCCGCTGTATCAAACCCTGCGGCGACCAGCTTGAGGATGTCTACTTCGCGCTGAGACATACCGGTCGCGAGCAGCCCCTGGGGTCCGAGGACCTCGCTTTGGAGGCGGCTGACCGTTCCCATGAGCTGAGCGACCAGATCCTCGGGCAAATCACCGCCTCCGCGGGCGACCCTCGTTATGGCCCGGGTGAGCTTATCCGCGGTCGCATCCAAGCGGCGGACGACCCCGGTGACGCCGCACTCCGCGGCGTCGAAGAGCTGCTGCGTGTCGATGCGCCTTGGCACGAGAAGAATCCGGGACTGAATGGAGCGCTGGATGCGCCGCATCTGCTGGATCACATTCTCGTCGACCTCGTCCACGACGAGCACCACCACATCGGGGTTCTCTCTGTCGAGCTCGTCATCATCGAGCAGTCTCAGCTCGGGCTGCACGCGCAGCTGACCGACCACTCCTGCACGGGAGATCGGGTCCTCGGCGTGTACGGCGACTTTGATCCTGGATGTGCTCATGACGTCTTTCGGGCGCGGTTGCCAGTGGGGGGAGGGACCAGATAAGCGCCTCGTTCGACGGCCTTCAGCGTCATCTGTGGCCCCTCGCTCGTCGGGGCGGGCCCGCTTGGGCGGGCGGCGATGCCGCCGAACGGCAGCCGGGGCTGCACCAGCGTCCCGGGCGGCTCCTGCCACCGGTGCACGACACGGGGCGCGGTCCACCATGGGTCGGCGACCGTGTCGCTCAGGACGCGGGCCGGCATCGGCTGCCCCGCCTGCGCCTCAAGGGACCGGGCGAGGTGGCCGATGGTGATGGCCGTGCTCGCGGTCACGAGGTGGCCTCGCGGCGGGCCACGGCGTGCACCAGGCGGCCCAGCTCGCGGTACGGGCTGCGGCTGGAGGCGGCCCACTCCGTCTCGAGCGCCGCCTGGTACTCCTCCTCGGAGGGCGTCCAGTCCTTCCGGTGGTCGTGGAAGATCCGCACACCCTGCCACGGCAGCGGCGTGAGCCCGTTGGCCCGGGCGAGGTCGTCCAGGTGGTCGGGCGTGTCGCCGCGGGTGGTGATACCGAGGTTGCCAGCGCTGGCGACCTGCCCGCTCTCGATCTGCAACCGGGCCGACGCGTAGTCGCCGGACAGGGCCTCGCGCACGTCCACGGCGAGCTGGTTCTTCGTCAGGACGCTGAGGATGCCGCCGGGGGCAACGAGCCGGGACAGGTGGGCGATGGGGGCGACGGAGTCGGCCAGGTACATCACGACGCCGTGGCAGACGACCACGTCGAAGGAGGCGCCGTCGAACGGCAGGTGGTAGATGTCGCCCTCGGCCAGCGTCACGCGCTCGGCGATCTCGGGGACGGCGGCGACGCGTTCGGCGGCGGAGTCGAGCATGCCGGGCGACTTCTCCACGCCGGACACGAGGTGTCCGGCTGCGGCCAGGCGCAGCACCATCTCCCCGTCGCCGCAGCCGACGTCCAGGACCCGGGCGGGGCGGTCGCCGAGCTCGGCCAGGACACGGCGGGCGGTGATGTCGTGCCGCAGTCGGCCGCGGCCGCCGCGGGAGTAGGCGGCGTAGCCGGTGCCGACGGCAGCGAAGTCGGAGGAAGCAGCGGTCATAGGATGAACTCCTCTTCGAGGGTGGGCCAGTGCTCGACGAAGAAACGGAACGATGGGTAACCGCCGCCGCTGGACAAGGCGGCGCCCGCCGGCCCCGAGGGAGTGAACGTGCCCGCGCGTATGGCCCGGCGGATGCGGACCAGGTCCGAGAGGCGGCCGGCCAGCAGCGGGACCCGGGCTTGGACGTCGGTGGCCGGGAGCCAGGCCCTCAGCTGGTCCGGGCGCATCTCCTCCCACACCACGACGTCCACGAGCGCGTCGCCCAGGCGTACGGCGAGCAAGTGCGGCACGGCGGTCATCCCGCGCGCGGCCCCGCGGTGTCCGAGCGTGGTGACGGTGCCGGGATAGCCGGTACGCAGGGTGGTGAGGTGCTCGGCGAACACCGCGCTGAGATTGCATGCCAGACAGCCGCACCGCGAGCGGACACCGGTGAGTTCGTCGAGCGTGAAGATGCGCTCACCCACGGTCGGCTCCGGCGGCCGGGCCGTAGTGCTGCCGGTTTCGTCGATGACGGTGAGCGTGGTCATTTTTCCATGCCTTTAATGAATGTGTCCGGTCTGACGGTGAAGGCACATAAAGCTGCCCAGAAGGGAATGGGGGCAGTGAAAAGGTGGCCAGGGGGGTCACGGGTGATCCAGTGCAGCGGTGTCCCGTCTGCGGCGCGAGCGCCTCGGCCAGGGATGGTCACATGCTGGCCGGTCAGGTAGGCGACGGCCTGCGGCCAGCCCATCCCGGGCGGCAGGACGGCGGAGCCAGGCGGGACGAAGAAGTGCCAGCTGCCGTGATCCGAGAAGACGGCGCCGCAGCGTACGCCACGAACGCGCATGGAGTGCAGTACGAGGTGTCCGAGCGTCTCGTCGACGCGCACCAGGTCGAACTCCCTACCGGTCCGCATTGGTGAAGGTGTTGAGCTGCGCCAGGCTTGGCCGAGGACGGTGGAGGCCTCCTCGCTCGGATCCGGCGGCCAGGGCGGCGTGCGCGTGTGTCCCAGCATGCGTTCGGCCGCTTCGGCGGGCGTGGCCAGGAGGGTGCTCAGCATGCGCCGTCACCGGTCGCCGCGGAAACGGTGGCTGCCTGGTCGAGGAGAACGGTGCAGCGGATCAGGTGGCCGAGACCGGGCCGCGGCTCGGCCGGTATCTCGACACGGGCCACCCGCTGTCCCTGATTGCACCACCCGGCGCCGTAACCGCGGTTCTCCCAGCCCAGATTCTCCGCGTGGCGCAGCAGGCGTCCGCCCGGATCCGACGCGTCCTGGGGGCAGCCCGGGATCTCCGCCCGCACACAGGGCACGCCGAGACGGGCGGCGAAGTCCGTTGCCCACAGAGTCATCAGCCGACCCACGTTAGCCGCCCCGGGGATGCTGTGTGCGTGGGTGATCAGCGGACTCTGCCCACGTGCCCGTGGTCCCCAATGCCGCAGGTCAGGGCTGCGGTGCAGCAGCAGGCACCCGATGAGCGCATCGTCCTCGGACAGACCCACCGGTTCGGTCAGCCTGTCGGGGGCCAAGTAGCAGGCGGGGGCCCGGAAGTCGCAGGGAAGGTTGCGTAGGACGAGCCAGCCGATGCGGTGCCGGACAACGGCGTCGGCCTCGGCCCGCTGGGAGTAGGTAGACAGCGGGCGTGCCTCGTACGGGGGCCCGGCGAGTAATTCAGCGCTCATCGGCTTGTCTTTCCCGGGGTCGCACTGTTCTGGTGCAGGAGGCGGATCAGGTCGTGGATGATGCCGGCGTGGGCGAGGCTGGTCATGAAGCGTCCGCCTGAGTGCGTCCCCTGGGCCGCATGGTGACACCGCTGATCGTCAGTATGCGGTGGATCGCCCCATAGGAGCGGCCCGTCTCCGCGCTGATGCTGCGGATGGACTTCGTCCTATAGGCCTTGATCACGTATGTGGCGAACGTGATGGCGTCTTGCCCCGTCAGCCGGCGGCCCTTCGGGATCTGGCGCAGGCCAAGTCGACCGCTCGCCGAGGGAACAGGCGCTCTGTCCGTGGGCTCGGTCGTGGTCTTGGCGCTGATCATGGCTACTCCGTCCGGATTCGTGTCAGATGGTGGTTACCGTGTGGACTAGGGCGAGGAAGCCGTAGCAGGCCCGGAGGAGGGGCGCGGGCGTGAGCGGGGTCTTGGTGCGGTTCGACCGGGCTGTAGCGGCCGACCCGTAGGGTCGGGCCGGTGCGAGGTCCGATTCCGTGCTCCGCTGGCCGGGCAGGGGCAGAGGGTCATGAGTCAGAATCCGCAGAGCGGCGAGGATCAGGCCGATGTGGCTGAACGCCTGCGGGTAGTTGCCGACCTGCCGTTGTAGACGTGCATCCCACTCCTCCGCGAGCAGCCCCAGGTCACTGCGCAGGGCGAGGAGCTCCTCGAACAGCTTGCGGGCCTCGTCCTCTCGGCCGATCATCGCCAGGTCTTCTGCCATCCAGAACGAGCACAGCAGGAAGGCGCCCTCGTCGCCGGGTAGGCCGTCGACGCCTGTGCCACAGCCCTCCGTGTGGTAGCGCTGGATGAATCCGTCCGGGGTGGACAGCTCGCGCTGGATGGCCTCGATGGTGCCGATCACGCGCTTGTCGTCCGGCGGCAGGAAGCCCATCTGCGGGATGAGCAGCAGGGAGGCGTCCAGCTCCTGGGAGCCGTAGGACTGGGTGAAGGTGTTGCGCTCTGGGTCGTAGCCCTTCTCGCACACCTCGCGCTGGATCGTGTCGCGCAGCTCGCGCCATCGCTGCAGTGGTCCGTCGGCGTCGCCGCACTCGATCAGCTTGATGGCGCGGTCGACGGCCACCCAGGCCATGATCTTGGAGTGCACGAAGTGCCGGCGTCGGCCGCGCACCTCCCAGATGCCCTCGTCGGGATACATCCAGCGCTTCTCCAGGTGGGCCACGAACTGCAGTTGCAGCTCGGTCGCTTCCGGGTCGGGTTCGAGGCCGGCCAGGCGTGCCTGGTGGAGGGCTTCGATGACCTCGCCGTACACGTCGAGCTGGAGTTGGGTGGCGGCGCCGTTGCCGATGCGGACCGGTCCGGAATTCTCATACCCCGGCAGCCAGTCCAGTTGGTGTTCCGCGAGGTCGCGCTCGCCGGTGACGCCGTACATGATCTGCAGGCCGTCCAGGTCGCCGGCGATCGTGCGCAGCAGCCACTTCCGCCAGGCGCGGGCCTCGTCCAGATAGCCGAGGGACACCAGTGCGATCACCGTCATGGCGGAGTCGCGCAGCCAGCTGTAGCGGTAGTCCCAGTTGCGCACACCGCCGATGTCTTCCGGCAGGGACGTGGTCAGTGCGGCGACGATGCCGCCGGTCGGCGCGTAGGTGAGCGCCTTGAGGGTGAGTGCCGAGCGGGTCACCGCTTCCGCGTAGCAGCCCCGGTAGGTCGACTGGGCCGCCCAGGTCTGCCAGTACGCCTCCGTGCGCAGCAGAGCGTCGCGTGCGTCGGGCGGCATCGGCGCCGCGGCCGTGCCGGGCTGCCAGGTGAGAGCGAAGGTGACACTGTCACCCTCGCCGATCGTGAAGTCGCCGCCGGCCCCTGCGCCGACGTCGGGGCTGGTGTCCAGCCAGAGCCGGCCGTCAGTGGCCGAGAAGACGGCGCGGCCCTGCCTCGCGCGTTGGGCGGCGATGCCCTGCCCGTAGTGGACGGTCGCATGCAGCACGGACCGCGTCCGTACCTGGCCCGCAAGGCCCTCGACGATCCGGACCAGCTGCGGCGCACCGTCGCCGTTAGGCATGAGGTCGGTGACACGCACGGTGCCCTGCCCGGGAACATCCCATTCCGATTCCAGGATGAGCGACTTCCCCCGGTAGCGGCGGCGGTCGGCGGTCGGGGGCCGGGTGCCTTCGGCGTGTGCGGGGCCGATCCGCCAGAAGCCGTGCTGTTCGGTGCCCAGAAGGCCGGCGAAGACGGCGGGCGAGTCGAAGCGGGGCAGGCACAGCCAGTCTGTTGTGCCGTCCGGGCCAACCAGGGCACCAGTCTGCATGTTCCCGATGAGCGCGTAGTCCTCGATACGGTGAGGCATAGCGATGAATCCGTTCATGTGGCGTAGTGCGGCTCGTGTGTGGTGTACGGGTGGTTCAGGGCGTAGGCCTTCGGAGCGACCGGATGCTGGCCGGCGCGGCGGCACGCACCAGGCTCCAGGCGGTGCCCTCGGCCTCCTGCGGCCCGTAGGCGAGTGTCAACAGGGCGCGCACCGGCCGGTGGCTCCGCCTTGGGTCCCTGTTCGCGACGCCCGTTCTTCGACCATGCGCATGTGCGCTCGCAGGGCCGGTGCGAGGTCCACGTGCTCACCGGCCTTGAATCGCCTGGCCCAGTGCGCGGCGACCACCACCTGGGCGTAAAGCCCATCCGGTGAATCGAGTTGGTCGCTGAAGTGCGCCCTGACGCGGGCGGCTACATCGGGAGTGTCCAGGCTGGAGAGGAGGAGGACGGCGACGTCGGTGAAGCGAGGGGCGCGTCCGAAGTCCTCCCAGTCGAACAGCACAGCCCGATCGCCGACCGCTGCGAGGTTCGCCCAGCACACGTCGCCGTGCGACGGAGCCCATGGCGCCGCATCGACGGCTCCCACCGAGCGGACTGCCGCTTCCAGCCAGTGAGCGCTCGCCAGCCCGGCTGACGCCAGCCTTTGGATACCGTCGAGTGCGGCACGAAGGCCAGCCCACCAGGCTGCCGGCAGGTCGGCCACCCACTCAGGGGCCGCCCGGTTCGGGCTGAAAGACTGCACCGGAATCCGGGAGGTCAGCTCGACCTGGTAGACCCAGTCGCCGCAGCTCCAGCCCTCTTGCCTCATCAGCACCGGCCGGAGGACGGGCAGGGCGGCCACGAACCGCTCCGCGGTGGCGACACCCGACCACCGCACCGGAACCGGGTCAGCGGCCGGCCGCGACCGTAGCTTCATCCACAGATGCGCGCCGCTGGATGTGTCCAGCACCGGCAAGGAGAGGCAACTGCCCTGCCACCCCCACACACTCGGTGCCGTCGGGCACGACACCGAGGAGGGCGGCGCCGTGTTCGGCTTGTGCGCGCAGCCGCTCCTGGACGTCGTCCGGCAGCCGCATTTCCAGCAGTTCGCTGCTGGTCCGGGGCGTTACGGCTGGACAAGTCACCGAGGACGTCGTCGGCTTGGTCATGCACTGCTCCAATGCGGGCATAGGGGTGGTAGGGACCGCGGTCCCGGTTCGTGGTGGTGAAT
Organism: Streptomyces canarius; assembly: GCF_014650735.1. NCBI lineage: Bacteria > Bacillati > Actinomycetota > Actinomycetes > Kitasatosporales > Streptomycetaceae > Streptomyces > Streptomyces canarius. The sequence goes on along the minus strand of NZ_BMVN01000030.1, from coordinate 76,873 downwards.
CCCCCAGTCGTCTGGAACGCCGGGTGGCGGTTCGTAGTCCGGCGACGGCCTGCCTACACGGGATGTGCGGGGTCGTCGGGCAGGCGAGGGGCGGGGGAGGGATGGATGGCGACTGCGGCGCAGGAGGTCGTGAGGGACGGGTCCAGAGCGGCGTGCGGGTTCGGGGAGTGCCACTGGCTGGTGGGGACCAGGCCGGGTTTGAGCAGGGGCCAGGGCCCAAGGAGCCGGGCGATGGTGTCCCGGCTGCGGGGCCGAAACGCGATGTCGTCCTCGTGGTAGATCTCGGTGAGACGTGCCATGACGTCCGGGTGCGTGTCGATCACGGCATGGGTGAGGGAGATCACGCTGCCGGCGGGCAGCCAGGCCTGCAGCCCGGACAACAGCTGCGCGGCGCCGACGTCGTCGATCCACGCAAGGACGTCGTGGAGCAGGACGGCGATCGGCCGGTTGTAGTCGAAGGCCCGTACCGCTGACGCGGCGAAGAGCGCTGCAACGTCTGTGATGTCCTCACGCACCACCGCCTGCCGGCGGTCCTCCAGTAGAACGCGGGTATGACCGTAGGCACTTCGGTCCCGGTCGACGTAGACGGTGTAGACGCCTGAGGCCACCTGTTCAGCGGCCTCATGGGTGTTGCCGCCCTCGTGGTGGGTGCGGGGCAGGCCGCAGCCGAGGTCGAGGAACTGGGTGATGCCGCCCCGGGCCAGGTAGTTGACCGTGGCCAGGCCGTGCAGGCGGTTGACCCAGGCCAGCGCACGCAGCCAGGGGGCCACCTTCAACAGACGCTCGGCGAGAAGCCGGTCCACGCGGTAGTTATCGGCCCCGTTGAGGAAGTAGTCGTAGACGCGGGGTTCACAGGGGACGGAGGTATCCAACGGGCCACGGTCCTGCTTCCACGAGGTATCGGCAGGCACAGCCGTCCGGGAAGCGGTGTCGTCCGCAGGTGGGTGCAGCACGTGCTGGGCGGTGTCGTGGGCAGGCGGCTGCGGTGGAGTGGCCGGCCGGGCCGGGCGCTGGGAGTGCGGGTCGGGCATGTGCGAGTCCTTGTGTGTGCGTGACAGCGGTGGTGCGGCGGGTGTGACCCCCGCTCAGCGGCGGACGCGGCCCAGGGGTCAGGGGATCGTCGACCCCTGGGCCAGGAAGAGCCCTCAGCGGCCGACATGCGGGAGAACCCAGCTCGGAGCGGATGCCGAGGTCAAACCGGTGCGGTGACAGCCGGCTTGACGCAGAGCACGGAAGCCAGTCGCTGCGCCCACTGGCTCTTGCTCGTGCCGAGGGCTACCTCGGCCAGGCGCAGCGCCTGGACGTCGGGGGTGCCGGCCGGGGCCGGTATGTGGTGGGCGTCGCGCAGGTAGCGTTCGATGGGTGTGCCGGTCGTCAGGCCGACGGCGGCGTGGATCTCCATCGCCGCCCGGGCCGAGTCCAGGAGGAGTTCTGCGCCGGTCAGCTTGGTGTTGAACAGCGCGGCGTCGTCGCCTTCGCCGATGTCGAGCAGGTGTGTGGCGTGGTACACCGCCAGCCGAGCGGTCATGACCCGGGACTGGATCTGCCCCAGCTTCAGCTTGATGTTGGGCAGTTCGGCCAGGAGGCGACCGTAGCGGATGCGCTCGCTGGCGAACTCGGTGGTCTGGTCCAGGATCGCCTGGTGGATGCCGAGGGCGACCGCGGCCAGGTTGGGGCGCCCGTACAGGACGCTGGAGGAGTCGGCGATGTCCCGGCCGTCTCCCTCCGCCCCCAGCCGGTTGCCGACCGGGATCCGGCAGTCCTGGAAGTGCAGCTCGCCGAAGGAGAACCCGTGCAGGCCGAGCGTGCCAGCGGGGGCGGACAGGGTCAGGCCGGGGCGCCCGGCTTCGACGAGGAATGCGGAAAGGCCCCGGGAGCCTTCGCCGGTGCGGGCGACGACTCCGTGCAGGTCAGCGATGTGGGAGTTGCCGACGTACACCTTGCGGCCGTTGAGGACGTAGTGGCGTCCCTCCCGGCGTGCCGTCATCTCCATGCCCAGCACATGGCTGCCGGATCCGGGCTCGGTGACGGCGATCGTGGGCAGGCACTCGCCCGCGGCGATCCGGGGCAGCCACATGCGCTTTTGCTGCTCACTGCCGTAGTGGATGATCATGGCGGTACCGAGCTGGGATGCCTGGACCGCGGCCCCCACGGCCGCGCTGACAAGGGACAGCTCCTCGTCGATGATCGCCTTGGCGAGGTGACCTGCGCCCATGCCGCCGTACTCCTCGCCGATGGTGGCACCGATCCACCCCCGCCTGGCGGCTTGTCTGACGAGGCCGGTCTCGACTTCCCTGGTCCGCTCCATGGCCGCGACCCGGGGCGCGACCGCGGACTGCGCGAACGTGCGGACTTCCGCCCGAAGCTGATGATGCTGCTCGGTGAGGTAGTGGTCGGACATCGTGTGGGCTCCCCTCCCTGGTGGTCACTCGTGGTGTGCGGCGAGGTGGACGGCGTCGGCTACGGGGTGATGCCGGCGCGCTGGTGCAGGAAGTCCATGACCTGGTCGCGGTGGCGTTTGATGAGTTCGAGAGAGGCGCGGCCGGATTTCAGGTCCCGCGGCTCCAGACCCACGAAGCAGACGGTGCCGAGGACGGTGTCGTTGTGGAGGAGGGGGGCACCGGCGTAGGTGCGGATCCCGAGCAGGTCGGTCACCGGATTGCCCGCAGAGCGCGGGTTGGAGAACACGTCGGGCAGAACCCGGGGGATCTTGAGGCGGACCACCTCGGGGCAGAAGCCGTGGTCCAGGGGCATGGTGCGCCCGACGGCCGCCAGGTCGCTGTCACCGTGGGGTGTGTGCAGGCCGAAGAACTGCTGCTTGGCGCCGAAGATGTTGACCATGGCGTAGGGCGCATCGGCCTCCTGTGCCAGCTGCGTGGCGAAGGCGTCGAGTTGGGCGTCCGGGCCGGTGAGGCGGAAGGCATGCAGCAGGGCCTCGTGGTCGGGGTGCTGCCCGGCGAGGTGCGGGGTGTTGGCGGGAAGGGTCATGCGGGGGCTCCGGTCATCAAGGGGCGGCGGCGGTTGAGACTGTGTCTGACGAGCGTGATCAGGACGCCTTTGGCAGAGGCTCGCTGGCGGACATCGCACGGGGTCACGGGGACGTCCGGGCCCAGTTCGAGGGCCTCGCGGACCTCGTCGGGTTCGTAGCGGTCAGCACCGTCGAACTCGTTGACGGCCACCAGAAAGGGAAGGGCCTGCTCCTCGAAGTAGCCGACCGCGGCGAAGGAGTCCTCCAGACGCCGTGTGTCTGCCAGCACGACCGCGCCGACCGCGCCGCGGGAAAGTTCGTCCCAGGTGAACCAGAAGCGTTCCTGGCCCGGTGTGCCGAACAGGAACAGGATCATGGTCCGGTCCGGGCTGAGGAAGGTGATCCGGCCGAAGTCCATGGCCACGGTCGTGGTGATCTTGCGCTCCACGCCGTGGAGATCGTCGACGCCCTCGCCGGCGGAGGTGAGGACCTCCTCGGTCGTCAGCGGCGGGATCTCGCTGAGGGTTGCCACCATCGTGGTTTTGCCGACGCCGAAACCGCCGGCGATCACGATCTTCAGCTCGGCCACGGGAACGCGCGCGCCCCGCCGGGGCGCGAGGTCAGAGCCTTTGCAGGCCTTCAAGCAGTGCCTCCAGGAGTTCTGTGTCGACAATTCCCCTGGCAGAGCTGACAGGGTTGGCCAGTTCCAGCGCGTCGCAGTCGAGGAGGTCCCCGACCAGGACCTTCACGATCTGGGCCGGCTGCTGGAGCAGCCCGGCGATCTCGGCGATGGAGCGCATGGTGCCGCTGCAGTGCACCAGCAGCGACTCGCTCTCCGGGCTCAGCCCGGACAGCGAACGGGCAGAGGGGCGGGCGAGGAGACAGGTGGTGAGATCCAGCGGGTGCGGTGAGCTGGTTCGTCCCCCTGTGAGGGTGTAGGGGCGTACGTCCCGTAAGGAACTGTCGGACCAGCTGCTGTCCGGCGTCACCACAGGCCCCTACGACCGGGTGCGGGCGCCGACGACGAGGTGCTCGTCCAGGCCCCTGATGAACTGCGCCATCTCGTGACCGACCTGTCCCGGGTCGGCATCCGCGGTGGCCACGACGGCCAGCACGGTGCCCACCGCCTGAGCGCTGGTGAACGACGCACCGGCGCTCATGACGAAGAGGTAGCCGGCATCGTGCTCGGCAACGACCTGACGCATTCCGCCGTCAGCCGCGGCGAACGGCCGACGGCACAGCGAGTACAGGGCTGCCACCGTCGCAGCGAGCGTGTCGGCGTCGTCAACCGGCTGCTGGGTCCAGGCCATCTTCAGCCCGTCACCCGAGGCCAACAGGGCGTGCAAGGCGCCGGGAATCTTGTCGATGAGCTGGTCCAGCAGGCCGCTCAGCTGCTCACGCGGGGAGGTGACGCTCTGCATGACTTTCTCTCCTATGTCTGTACGAAGGCCGGAAGAAGGGGCAGGAGGCGGGGGTCAGGTGCCGGACGGCGGCGCGGACTGCTGTCCGTGCGTTTGGGACCGCTGGAAGTCCGCCATCAGGTTGCTCGTCGGATGGCCGGCGGGTGCCTGTGTCGACGCGGGCGGCACACGTGTGTTCGCCGCGCTACGCCGCGGTAGCGCCCGTTTGCCGTCCTGCCCGACCGGGACCGTGGCCTCACCGGTGGAACGAGAGGGCAGACTCCGGCGCCGCTGCGCGGCGGCCTCGGCGGGGGGCGAGGCGTGGCCTTGCTGCGAGGGCGCGGCCGGGACGAACGGGCGTGGCCTGGGAGACAGCGAAGTGTCGGACGGTACGTCCGCGGAGACGAGCAGGTTCGGTGGGATGACCACGACGGCCCGGGTGCCACCGACGATGTTGGGACCCAGCTCGATGGTGATCCCATGGCGCCGGGCCAGCTGCGCGGCTACCAGCAGACCGATCTTCCCCTCACGCAGCCGAACGCGGAGATCCTCTGTCTCCGGGGCTGCCAGAAGACGGTTGACTGCCTCCCGTTTCTCCTGCGACATCCCGGTGCCGCGGTCGAGTACCTCGATGGCGATACCCGTACCTGCCTGGTGGATGAACACCTCGACCTTGTCGTGAGAGAAGTCGGTGGCGTTCTCCATCAACGCGGCGAGCAGATGCACGAGGTTCGGGCTGACGTAGCCGGGCACCGCCGCGCGCTGGCCCGTCGGCCCTACGCGGACCCGCGCGTACTCGGGGATCTCCGCGACGGCCCGCCGGACCGCGGTCACCACCAGGACGGCCGCGCTGTCGCGGGAAGGAGCCGAGCCGCCCAGGACCGCGAGGCTTTCCGCGTCGCGCCGGATCTGAGTCAGCAGGTGATCCACCCGGAACACTGCATCCAGAAGTTCCGGATCCTCGATGGTCCGCTCGGCCTCGGTGATCGCGGCGATGCTGCGGTTGACCAGGCTCTGTAGACGCGGAGCGATCGATGTGAAGACCTCGGCGAGCTCCGCCCGGTCATTGAGCATGCGGCGCTGATGCGTGGCCGCTTTCATCACAGCCTGCCAGGACTCCTCCAGTGTCTCCTTGACCACGTTCACCGCGTCCAGCCGCGCATCGCCCGTGCGCGGGTACACCGTCGGTGGCCGCAGACCGGTGGGCACTTCACCCTTCTCCACCTGCGAACTCGCCCAGCGAATGGTCTCCCTGCCCTTCTCGACAGCGACCATGACGTCCCCGAGCGCCCGCAGGCCGCCTTCCGCCTTCTGCAGGCTGGCCTCGTGCTCGGCCCGAAGCCGCGCCGTACCCCTGCGGGCGCTGATCGAGCGAACCGCACTCCACCACAGCAGGCTCCCGGTGACAGCGCCTGCCGCCATCACAGCTGCCGGCGCGGGCACTACCTCCAGCCGGTCGAGTAGCCACCCGCCGCCCAGCGTGCAGGCCGTGAGGCAGCTGGCGGTGAACGCGGGGGCGGGACGTGCGTTGGCACTGGCGTGAGCGCCACGCCGTCGGCTGGACCGGGCCGTGACCGGAGCGGCGTGATCAGACATGACAGGTCTCCCGAACACGTGCTCCCTGGGGCTGGCTGGAGACGTCCCGCAACCGGGAACGCATCTGGCTGAGGTGGTGATGCAGCGCTCCCGGCTCCGTAGTCGCGGCTGCCAACGGCCCGGCTGGCAGCATCCACAGGCGGCTGCGGCAGGCCGCCAAGCCTCCGCACGTCTCGCACCGCTGCGCGGGCCCGCGCCCGCAGTCCGAATGCGGCGCTCCCCACCAGTGGGCGGTTCCGGCCCTGACCGGCACGAGCAGTTTGTGGTGCTGGATGCAGCACAGCAGCGGCCCGACGTGATGGCCCTGGTCGATCATCATCTCGATCGCGGTCAGACCGAGTCCCATCCCGACCCGAACGACGTCGTAGTCGCGCGGCAGCGCAAGAGGACGGGGTATCTCGGCAAAGCCCAGCTGCCACAGGTGGCGCGTGCTCAGAAGGGGAGTCATCAGCTCTCCGGTCAGGACGGACAGAATCCGTCGGGAACTGCGGATACAGGGGCCGTTCTGGTGCCGCCGTAACGGGGCAGGCCGTTGCTCATTGCCCTGCTGGTGGCTCGGGCGGCGGTTCGTCGTCCGGGGCGGGCTTCCGGCTCGCCGGCCCACGAGCCTGTCGATCTGCGAGAAGCAGTAGAGCGGCCATGGCACCGACGATCACGGCGGCCACAACAGCGCCCGCGACGGTCACGTCAGCCATCCCGGCTACGGCCGTCTGCGCGGTGGCGTCGGCTCGTCATGTGCGCGGCACGGACGCGGCGACGACCAGTGTGATCAGCGCCAGGGCGAACACGAGCACGCGCACCGTATTACGGCTCGGCCTCTTCGGCCACTGACCGGGCAGTCGACTGGCCGGCCACGCGAAGGGACCGCGTCCACGCACGGCCGTGATGACGCTCTGCGTTGCCTCGGCCAGGTGCATGAGGTGAACGCGGCTGGACACATATCCATCCGGGACCGCGGTCGAGCCGAGCGTCTGCGCGCGGATGGCCACCGGATCCCCGGCGGGCAGGGCCACGGCGAGCTGGCTGATGTGACCTCGCAGCTGGGCAGCGAGGTCTGCGACATCGGTGGACGTCTCCGGCAGCGGCGAGTTGTCCTCCAGAACCAGGGCTACGGTCTCCGCTGCTGCCGCGAGGAGATCCCTCGCCGCAGTCGGCGCCGGACTCACACGGCACACTCGCAGGGCGCCCGAGCGCCACCTCGAAAGGTGCCCTAAACGGCGAGGAAGTGACAGGGACAAGACGAAACTCCCGTAGGACAAAAGGCGTGAACGAGACGGCCGCTGGCGTCCGCGGTCCGATGGGCCGCTCCGCTGTACCAACGGGGCGATCCTGCCGAGGACATGCACGGGAGCCTTCATACGGCGGCCTCCCTCGGCGTCCTCAAGGTGAACCAGACGCGTTTGCCCGGTGCGCCCGGACTGGAAGTGACGCCCCACTGGGCGGCGATGTCGGCGACGAGCCGCAGACCGCGGCCGGACTCGGCGTCGGCCGCCGGGATGCGGGGGCGCGGCATGCGGCGGGAAGGATCGCTGACGGAAATCTGCACTAGGTCCGCGGCACACTCGACGGTCACGGTGATGGTGTCCGCCGAGCTGCTGCAACCGTGGACGATCGCGTTGGCCAGAAGCTCGCCGGTGAGGAGGCAGGCGTCATCGACCACGCGGGCGTCCGTGACCCGGCCCCGCTCCGTCAGGCAACGGGTGATCAGCTGCCGGACCGGCTGGGCGCTGGACGGAGCAGCGGCGAAGGGCATCTGTACGGCACGGCTGTCAGCCGCCACCACCCGGCCGGTCTGCGGTGCGCCGCCTCCCGGGACCGGGCAGGGCGCGACCGCGTCCGCAGGGCCCAGCGTGACCAGCCGGGCGCCCGCCGTCTGAAGCCATCCCAGTATCGGGATCCGGTCACACTGCTCGGCGGCCAGGTCCGACGTCGACCGGACGATCACGGCATCGGCCAGGCCAGCCTCGACGGTGCTGACGACCGTGGTCCAGCCGGGCCGCGTGTGCAGGGGCACGGTCACCGGTTCGGTGTCACACACGTACGTGTGCACGCTGTGTCCCTGCCGCGCGGCGTCCGCCACCAGCTGATCCAGCCTCAGCTGAGCGGCCACCTCTGCGCTGGTGTCCGGGCAGGCATACGCGACAGCGCGCTGGGCCAAGGCGTGTTGAGCGTTCACAGGAATCCGTCTTTCCGTCGTTGAAGGGACGGTCAGGAGCAAAGCGGGGAAGATCAAGCAGGACCAAGGCACGGGCAGCCCAGGCGAAGGGCGGCCGGCGCGCTTACAGCCGGGGAGGGGGCTTTCGGTGCTGGGCGCCCGAGTTGGTGACGTCGCTGACCGGTATGACCCGGAGTGCTTCGTGCAGAGGCGTGATCAGCCCGGCTGCGTCCGGCAGTGCTTGGTCTGCGGCGGGAAGGGTGTCCCATCGCAGGTTCCGGGACGGCGGCAGGGCCGTCCAGGCGCTCGTGCCCGAGCGGACGATGACGCCCTGGCCGGACAGATGACGGCCGGAACCCGGGGCGAGGAAAAGCACGGCAACGGCGTGGTCCTGCTGCACGCACGGGACGTAGACACCGTGCTGCTCGAGGGCCAGGGTCAGGGCCATGCCGGCCGGGTAGGAGATGCTCACGGCGTTGAACGGCACGCACGGCGCGATCAGTCCGGCACCCGGCCGGGCCTCGATCTCCTCAGCCAGTTCGTCGGCCGTCAGCGGCATGACCGGCTCGGTGACCGGATGGGCGCCCGGCGAGGGGCAGGTGGACGCGCCGCATGTGCATCCCGCGCTGCGGTTGTAGCGGTGGCCGAGCGCTGTGGGCCAGCCCAGGACGTGGGTGTAGGCGAGTACGCAGTCACGTGTATCGCGTCCGTGCAGAGCGTGGAGCGAGGCTGCGTCCCCGGGGCTGGTCAAGGCGCCGTGGTGGTCGGTGACCTGCATGGGAACGAGGATGAGGCAGGGAGAGGGAGGCGACCCCCAGGATTTCTGGGAGCCGCCAACTGGCATATGCCAAACCGCCGTTACGCCACCAGCGACATCTTCCGTACCAGTCCGGATAGGGCAGCGGCCTGCGACGGAACACCCCTGCGGGCGAGGTCCTCCACCAAGGCCCGGGCCATGGGGTGGGCGTACACATACAAGGGAGCGCCGGCCGCCGCTTCGCGGAGTGTCAGAACCGCATCCGCGGCCTTCCCCATCTGCTGCAGAGCACGCGCCCGGTCGATCTTGTAGTGGGTAAGCCGCTCGCGTGACGGCACATCCGCCACGTTCACGTCCCTCACGAAGGACAGACCCTTGCCCGGCTCCTCGATCTCCACGCCCACCTCGGCCGCGTGCACCTGCACGTTCACGCGTCCGAAGACCGTGTGGAAACGCAGATCCGCGAAGCCAGCGGGCAACCGGCCGGCGATCTCCAGCGCGCGCCGGGCGTGCTCCCAGGCGTCCTCGGTCCGCCCCGCACGCGCGCAGGCGATCACATGGCGCAAGGTCAGGGCTCCCTGCAGGGCGAGTGCCGCTTCGTCCCCGCCGGACGTCAGCGGCTCCAGATCGCGCAGCGCCGCAAGCGCGATCGCCTCGGTCTCCGGCATCGATCCCTGATGAAGCATCGCCCCGCACCGGTCCCATGCCACAGCCGCCTTGGCGATCGGGTCGTCCAGCTGCGTCGCCGCGCCGGCCGCGACCTCGGCCGCATTCCAGGCCAGGTCCGGATACCCCAGCTGATTCAGGGTCTGCCGGGCGTTGCGTGCCACGTCGACCACCAGCGTCAGCACCGCGGTCCGCTCCGGCCCGCGGTCGTGCGTGAGCAGTGCCGTGTTCAGCTCCTCCAGCAAAGCGGGAAGCAAGGAGGCGGCATCGGCCAAAGACGCCTTCTGCCGCGCCCGGCTCACGGCCGTGCCCCGTACGCGCATCCGCTCGATGTCCCCCGTCTCGCTGGTCGGTGCCAGCCCGGGATGGTTGGACAGGATCAGGCTGGCCCGGCGCAGTACTGCACGCAGGGCCGGTATGAAGGAGTACGCGGTGGATCCGGCCTCGCGGCTGAGGCGGTAGGGCTGGCCGAGCAGCCACACCACATCCACCTGGCAGGTCTCCGCGATGGCGCAGATCAGGGAGTAACGGTCCAGGCCGAGACGGCCTGCCTCGATGTCCTCGATCCAGTGCACTGAGCGGCCGACCAGGCCGGCTAGTTCTCCCTGGGACAACCCTGCGGCGATCCGGGCGATCCGAACGCGGCGGCCGATGTGTTCCTGAGACGGTTCGGGCATGATGGGCTCCGTTCTGAACTCGACACTCAGAACGGTACCCACCGCGCTGAGCGCTGGGGCTAGGACGGCTTCGCGTGCTCAACGGGCACGCGAAGCCGTTAGCCCCTGACGTGCGGCTCTGCAACGCCCCACCCGGCGCCCGAAGTTGCACAGGCACCGAGCGGTGTGTCGCGGCACACGTGTTTTTCAGCAGGAGCACAGGGGCGGGGTGACCGCCAGTGGCAATGCTCATCGTCGTGACGTCCTCATAGGGGATGGGTCCAGCCTCAGCAGGGGTAAGCCCGAACCGTGGGGTCGGCCTCGCCGGTCGCGCCCCGGCCAAGTTGGCAGGCAGATGCCGACCGTGCCTGAGACGATCGCGTAACCGAATGTCCGAGCCGCGCCGATTCCTTGCTGAACGTTGCCTGCACAGTCGTCCGGCCGACCAGGTCGGTACCCACAGGGCACACGGGGTGCTGGCTGCTCCTCATTGCAGGCTCCGTAACTTTCCGCTCGGCGGAAGCACATGGGCGAAACAGTGGCTACGTCCGGCACTACCGTTTCAACTCCAGCCTGGAGCCGTCACGGGCAGCTCTGCCCGTTTTTCATGGGCGCCGCGTCGCCCTGTTGACCTGCAGCATTGGTATGACCACCCATTGTTACCGGGCAGTAAGGCATTGACGTATCCCAAGGAACACTGTCAAGAGCCCTGAAGGCAGGGCTTACGGTGGGGCGATCGTGACCACAGAGGAGGGTTCATGAGTGCCCGTTCCACAGGTTCAAGAGCGGCACGCGATGCTCTGCGCAAGAAGATGCGCGACCTCGGCATCCCGACTTCCTCCATCGCTCAGGAGATGCGCGCGCGCTTCGGGTTCCGAATCCGAGAGGCGTGGCGGCATGCGCATGGCTGGTCTCAGCAGGAGGTCGCTGACCGGCTCGCCGACCACTTCGCGCGTCGGCCGGGACAGCCGGTGTGGGTCGATGCCTCCATGGTGGGGAAGTGGGAAAAGTGGCCAGTGACATCGGATCGCCGGCCGAGGGTGGCGGTTCTGTTGGCGTTGGCGGACATCTACGACTGTCCGGTAACCGACCTGCTCGACCTTGAGGACCGGCGAGCGCTGCCACCGGACGACATAGAGGTCCTGACCCGGCTGGAGCCGGTCGAGCCGTCCGGCGCTGAACTGTTACGTCTTGCCGCCGACGAGTCGCTGACTTGGTCCCGGTGGGCGGAGACTTCCAACGTGGGCGAGGTGTCAATCGCCCAACTGCTGGCTGCGGTGCGCAGCCTTTCCAGCGAGTACCTGAAGCCCGGCGCCAGCCCGATGCTTCTGTTCAGCCGTGCCCGTATACTGCGCGACCAGGTGTTCGCTCTGCTGGAGGGGCATCAGCGCCCTCATGAAACCCGAGATCTCTACCGCATCAGTGGCTACACGTGCGCTCTGCTGGCCTGGATCTCTTCCGATCTTGGCTGCCTTCCCGAAGCGGAGGCGCAGGGCCTTACCGCATGGCTGTGTGCCGAGCTGAGCGGCGATGCAACCCTGCGCGCTTGGGTGCTTTCCGTGCGCTCGAAGACCGCCTTCTGGGACGGCCGCCTCAAGGACGCCGTCACGCACGCCCAGCGCGGCGCCGCATGTGCTCCGGCGGGCAGCGCGACGGTGCTGCTGGCATGCCAGGAGGCCGACGCCTGGTCGGCACTGGGGGCTACGGCAGAAGCCACGGCGGCCCTCGGTCGTGCCGCGGACGCCCGCCAGGCACTGCGGCCGCGTGACGAGATCGGCGGCTTGTTCGCCTGCGATCAGGCCCGCCAGCACAACTACGTAGCAGCCGTCCAGCTGCGCCTCGAGCGCCCGGTTCAAGCGCTGCACGCCGCTGACCAAGCACTCGCCCAGATGAGGAGCCAGCCGGTCCGCGCCTACGGCACCCTTGCACAGACCCACATCAGCAAGGCCGCTGCACACTTGGCCCAAGGTCAGGCCGACGGTGCTCACGAAGCTCTCCTGCCTGTACTTGCCCTGGCGCCTGAACACCGGCTCGCGACGGTGACACAGAGAGTCACTGAACTGGGTGCCGGCCTCGGTCCGCGAAGCGGTCAGGATGCCGTCGGACTGCGTGCGGCAATCGACGCCTGGCGCTCGGACACTATCTCTCGCCGACTTGCCCTCTCGCCAGGGCGAGGACTGGACTGATTGGATCACTCTATGACTGAGACGACCATGCGCGATCACTGGTGGTGGCGACCCGGCTGGAGCGTCGGCCGTCGCTTCTACACCTGGCACTTGACCTTTACGGGGCAGCCGGACGTTCACCAACTCGCCGCCGCTCACCGAGCGGCGCTCGCACCGCTCGGTGACGACTTCACCCTCATCCCCGACCAGTGGCTGCACCTAACGACCCAAGGTATCGGCTTCATCGACGAGGTGAGCGAGGACGACGTTCAGGCAATCGTTGCTGCGGCGCATACCCGACTAGCTGCCGTACCCGCCTTCGATATTGAGCTCGGCCCTGCCGTCGTAGACCCGGAAGCCGTGCTGCTGCCGGCCAACCCCGCTGAGCCAGTACAGCGCCTGCGCGCGGCCATCCGCACCGCAATCGGCGACGTACTGCACGAAGTCCCGGAGGCAGCCGACGGGTTCCGGCCACACGTGTCCGTCGCCTACTCGGCCGTGAACGGAACCGCCGAGCACGTCACTGAGGCACTGGCGCCTCTGGCCGCCTCTACTGCCAGGGTTCACATCGCCGCAGCCGACCTCATCGTCATCCACCGCGACAACCGTATGTATGAATGGGAGACCTACGCCAGCGTGCCACTGGGCTGAATCAAGGGCGGGTCACAAGCCCGAATGGCGATGATGGGCCTCGCCCTGTCCGCGGACTGGCTGGTCTGGACCGAGGCGTAGGCCCCCGGCGCTCTCGGTTGCTGTGTGCTGAAGGGGACGGTGACCTGCGCCAGCGCGACGACGAGGACCGCCTGCCGTATAGTATCCCGCCCCCGAGAAACCGAACACGATCCGCCTGGTATGCGGGCGCTGCTGCAACCACGGCCGGGACGCGATGCAGGCCCTGGCCGGTACGGCGGGGCAGCCGTCGTGACCGCGCCGGGTGCCGCAGGGCAGGCGGCGGAAAGGTGCCTGTTGGCCGAGATGGTCGGGCTGCTGAACGACGCCGAGCACTACGCGTGGGGCACTTCTGATCAGCATCTGGCCTACCTGGAGCGGCGGGCGAAGCTGTTGCACCGGCTCGTGGACGTCACCGGCGATGAGTCCTCCCGCTACCTTGCCCAGGATGCCGACGACCGCAGCGCGGCGGCCCGGGCCGGGGCCGCGGCCCTAGCCGCCGAGTGCGGCGACCCGAAGCCCGCACCCCGTCAGGACTGAACACGGCCAGGTGCCCGGCCGAAGGTCCGTCACGTCCCTCCGCCCGGGCACCTGGAGACTGGGGCCCGTCAGGGCCTCGGCAGCGTCAGGCCGGGCAGGTGCGGGTGCCGCAGGTGCTGCCCGCCGCCGTGGACGTGTAGCGTGAACGTCTCCGGTCCGGGCTGGTCCGCCTCGTCGTATGCGGACAGCACGCGCTCGATGCGCTCCCACAGCCGTACGGGGCCGCTCTCGCGGACCTCCCACCGGTCCTCGACGGGGGTGAGGGTGGCGGCGGAGCCGGTGACGACGTCGACCAGGTGCGCGACCTCGCCGACGGTCGTCATCTGCGCGTCCGGCACGGCGCATTGGGCGAGGAACCGCAGGTGGAACGCCTCCTCGGTCCCGGCCGTGATGCGCTCCGGTGAGTGCCGGGCCGTCCGACCGGTCTCCGGGAGGCCCGCGGCCCAGTGGGCGGGGTTGCCGAACGCCGGCGCCGCGTGGGTGCGGGCGGACATGAAGGAGACGGTGCCGCCCAGGAGTTGGCCCTCGGCGGTGCCGTCGCCGTTCACGGTGAGCAGGACGCGGGCGTACCCGTACAGCCACCCCGAGAGGGTGAGCAGGATCTTCCCGCCCGGCCGGGCCTGCGCCAGCAGGGCGGGCGGCACCGCGCGGAAGGAGCACGCGGCCACGATTCGGTCGAAGGACGCCTCCGGCCAGTACCCGTACAGCCCGTCCGCCACCGCCAGCGTCGGGCTGTACCCGCAGCCGTACAGCGCGCTCGCGGCCTGCTCCAGGCGGTGGGGGTCGACCTCGATGCTGGTGACGTCGGCGGAGCCGAGGCGCTCGCAGGCGAGCGCGGTGGAGTAGCCGGTGCCGGTGCCGATCTCCAGCACCGTGTGGCCTTCCTGCACGTCGGCGTCGGCCCACATCCGCACGACGAGCGACGGCAGCGTGGACGACGAGGTCGGCGCCCCGCCGTGCCGCACCTGCGGATTCTTCCAGTCCGGTTCGTCGCCGTCGAACTGTGTGATCAGCGTGGTGTCGGAGTACGCGGCGGCCAGCCACCGGCCATAGTCGAGCTCGGCGGTGACCGGCTCCCACACCGTCAGCCCCTGCCCGTCGAGCCCGTGGGCGGGCAGGTAGAAGCCCGGCACGAACCGGTGCCTCGGCACCGTCTCCACCGCTGCCCGCCAGCCGGGATCGGTGAGAACGCCGTCCTCGGCGAGGGCCTTCGCCATCGCCTCGCGCAGCCGTTCGGCGTCGGTCTCCAGGGCGGCGGGCATCATCGCGCTCCGCCTCCTTCCGTGCTCGTGCTCGTGCTCAGGATGTCAGCGAACGCCGTCGTGATGTCGCCGGCGTCGGGCAGCCAGCCCCACTGGCCGTTCGGGTTGCATTCGATGAACACCCAGTCCTCCGCGGCGTCGCCGTCGCCGGTGAGGGCGAAGTCGAAGCAGCCGAAGACCAGGCCGAACGCGGCAAGGTAGCTGTGCAGCGCGGCCTCGATGGGCGCCGGTACGACGATCGGGGCGTGCAGCAGGGCGTCCCAGTCGCCGCGGCGCCAGTCCAGCGCGCCGTCCGGGGCGGCGATCTGCTGGGCGAACACCTTCTTCCCGACCACGGTGACGCGCACGTCGCCGGTCTTGGCGATCTCCGCCTGGAACAGGTGGGCGGTCACCGCGAGCGCGCCGTCGAAGGAGTCCGGGTCGACGCGCTGGGCTCAGATCGCGCCGGTGTGCCCGTCCTCGTCGCGGGGCAGGCCTCGGAACGTCTTGTAGATGACGGGGCCGTGTTCGGCGGCGAACTTCCGCGCCTGCTCGGCGTCGTTGGTGACCAGCGTCGGGGGGATGGCTAGGCCGAGCTGGGCCGCCTGCTGGAGCTGGGCGGGCTTGAAGTCCGCGGCCGTGACCGCGCCGGGGTGGTTGACGTAACGGGCGCCGTGCAGGTGGTTCAGGATGCCGCCGAGGCCGTGCCGGGCCTCGGCGGCGGCGAAGTCGCGCTGCTGAGTGGGCAGGTACTCGAACCGAGTGGCATAGGGGGTGGGGCGGCGGTGGTACACCGCCGCCACCTCCCCCAGCTCCACCTCCCGGCTGCCGGTGACCAGTCGCCCGGTCCAGGCCGGCGCCCTGGCGCCGATACGGGCGCCGAAGACCAGGGCGGGGCCGATGTCGGCCGGGTCGACCCGCGCGACGGGCACCTCGCGCTCGTTCAGTGCGGCGATGACCCGGTCCGCGGTGACGTCTTCCAGCGCGGTGACGACCAGGACGGTGGAGGCCATCGGATCAGTCCGACTCGTAGTCGGTGGTGTTGTCGTCCTGCGTCTGCGGCTGCGGTTTCTGCCCATCGCCGCCACCGGACATCGAGGCCGTGCCGGTGGTCTTGTTCGTGCCGTGTTTGCCCATCTCCACCACCCGACCGGCGGCGTCGGTATAGACCGCGGTCTGGGTGGCCGCGTCGAGCGTCACCGCGGCGTACGACGGCGGGCCGATCGGAAGCCGGTCGGTGACCAGCCTCATCGCCCAGGGAGCCTGGAGTGCAAGCGTCGCCATGCGAGTTCCCTTCCCCTTGCCTCATGCGGATAGCCGGGCGGCTACCGCCTGAGCAGAATCCGCCCCTGGCCATGGTCCTGGCCAGTACCGTGGGTGCCGCGATTCGTGGCGGAACTGCCACGCTGCGTGACATGGAAGTCGGGGGGCGAGACGGCTATGACCGGCAGATCGAGCAATGCGCACCTCGCGCTGTGGATCGCGGCCACCGGCCTGTCCCACGGCGAGATCGCCCGCCGGATCGCCGCCGAAGCGATCCGCCAAGGTCACCGGCAGATCGCCCCGGACGCCACCCGCGTGAGGCGCTGGATCGACGGCGAACGCCCGCGCCCGCCGGTCCCGGCCCTGCTGGCGGCCGTCATCTCGGACGCGGTCGGCCAGCCGCTCACTCCGGGTGATTTGGGCCTGACGGCCGCCGGGCCCACGCTGGATAGCATCCAGCTCCCGCTGCTGACCGAGGCAGCCGCCCAGACCCTGGCCGGATGGACCCAAATGGACCTCTTCCTCGACCGCCGCGACACCCTCAAGCTCGCCCTCGGCGCCCCGCTGATCCTCGCCGCCGCACGGATGCTGGGCGGCACCGCCCGCCGCCTGAACCGCGCCACCAAGGGCTTCGACACCGACACCACCGCCGCGCTGGAGGAGGTCACCGCGTTCTTCACGAAGGCCGACGCCTCCAAGGGCGGCGGCCTGTACCGCTCCGCGATCGTCGCCCAGCTCGCCGAAGTCGCCCGCCGCATCCAAGACGGCGTCCCCGCCTCCTTGAAGGCCCGGGTGTTCACCGCGACCGCGGACCTGGCGGCACTGGCCGGGTGGGTCAGCCACGACTGCGGCCGGTACGCCACCGCCCAGCGGTACTGGGCGTACGGCATCTACGCGGCCTCCGAGGCCGGGCAGCCGGATCGCGGCGTGGAGATCGTCACCCGCATGTCCCACCAGATGATCTACCTGGGCCACCCCGAGGATGCTCTCGGGCTGCTGAAGGTGGCCGCGGCGAAGGCGAACCTGCCCGCGACCCGGGCGCTGGTCGCCTCCCAGACCGGCCGGGTGCACGCGGCCCTCGGCAACGAGCGTGATGCCGAGCGGCACCTCGGTGCCGCCGACAAGCTGGTGGCTGACGGTCTGGGCGACGAGGTCCCGGAGTGGGTGGCGTACTTCGACGCGGCCGAGCACGCCGGCGCCCGTGCGGTCTCCGCCCGCGACCTCACCGGCATCGGCCGGAACCGTCGGGCCAGTGATCACTTCACGGACGCGCTCGCCCTGCGCCGGCCCGGCTTCGACCGGGTGAAGGTCATGGACCGCGTCGGGCTGGCCGCCGCGCTGTTCACGGAGAACGAGCCGGAGCAGGGCGCCGCCGCAGCCCACCAAGCGCTGGACGAGGCCGCCCGCATCGACTCCACCCTGGTCGTCTCCCGCCTCAACACGCTGCTGGACGCCGCCCGGCCGTACCGGACCGCCGCGGTGGACGAGGTCCGCACCCGTGCGGCGGATCTCGCCGCGGCCCGGCCGACCACGGTCGCGGCCTGAGACCATCGAGCGCATGGGCAAGCACTCCCGACCCGGACCACCGAACCAGCCGTCCCGCGCCGTCCCGCGCGTCGATGCTGACGATTCGCTCGCGGCGTACGAGAAGCGACGTCGCCCGCCGCTGGACGTGTGGCGCCGCCACCGCCCGCTGCACGGCGGTGGCGGTCACGTCCGGCCCGACGATGCCCGGGCCCTGGAGGAGTGGAACGGCTTTGCGTACGCGCCTGCTGGCACGGCCGCGAACCTCGAGCAGGCCCAGCGGTGGGTGAACGAACAGGCGCCCGGCGGCGAGCCAGCGGCGTGATCGGCGGGCCGGGCGTCAGCCGACCGGCGTGAGAGCGGCGTCGCACTGCTCGATGGCCCAGGGCAGGACGACGCAGGTTGGCCGCGTGAGCGCGAGCAGGCCGCCCACTGGGCCCGGCGCCTGCTCGCCGACGGCTCGCTTCTCGCGGTCGATGTCGAGACCACCGGCCTGAACAACGCGTACGCGGTGCAGATCGCCGCCGTCGACCGCCACGGCACGCGATGTGATGCCCGGGGAGCCGCCACGCCGGCGGCTCAGGGGCGTCGTCCACCCACGGCTGCGGCGTCCGGTCGTCTTGGTGCTCGACGCCATCGCGTACAGTCCTGGTGGCCCTCGGGCGGGACGGCGTACGTGGACGAGCGCCCATTTCCGTCCCGATAGCGCACCCGCACCACACCGTCGCCGACAGCACGTGCGACGCGATCCACGCCGCCGTCATGTGCCGGATCCACATCCGGCACATCCGCCCCGACTCCTCGGCTGGCCAGGTCTACGTCGTGCTGTATGACATCGACAGCGAGCCTCGGGCCCAGGAACTGGCAGCAGCCCTGCACGCTGGTAGCACCCCTCTCGGCAAGCAGTGGGGAACCGGGCGGGGGCAGTGTCGGCGTGTGAGGTTCAGGCTTTGGCGAGGATGATGGCACGCGTGTGCAGCGCGGCTTGAAGGTTTCGTGTTGAGCTGGTCGCGGCTGCGATGGAGATGGCCTGGTCGATGAGGTTCTGGGCCTGATCGAGGTTGTGGTGTGCGATGGACATGCGCGCGCTGGCGGTGAGGACCGCGGCGGAGCCGCGGACCATGGGGGAGGGCCAGGCCGTGAGGGCTGCTTCGAGAGCCTGGCGGCCGGTGTGAAGAGCGGTGCGGTCGGTCTCAGCAAGTGCGACGGCGGTGTGACCGGTCCACTTGTTTAGCTCGGCCTCACTCAGGTAGCTGATGTAGGGCGGCTTCTCGCCGTCTTCGGCGCGGCTAAATAGGTGCCAGGCGGCGTCCAGGTCGCTTCGTGCGGACGCGTGGTCAGCCAGGCGGGCCTGGTGGTGTGCTCTGACGGCGTGGAGCCAGCAGCGCACCGCGGGGTGGGCTCGGGTGTCGGCCAGCTGCAGAGCACGGTCGGCGAACGCGAGGGCCTCGTCGTAGTGGCCGAGGTCAGCGAGGACGCGGCTGATCTGCCCGAGGAGGTTGCAGCAGGAGGAGTCGTCTCCCGCGCGGCCGGCATGCGCGGCAGCATCACGGTATTTCTTCTCGCCTCGCAGGTGCCGTGTACGGCGAGGAGTTCGCGGTGTTCCCCGATGAGTTCTGCGTGGGCCCACTCCAGCTCGCCGTGCCGCTACGTCAGCTGCTGCCGTGCACCGCTGAGCCAGTGGTGGGCTTCGCTCGCCCAGTCGGTGAGTCTCGGACAGCTCGTCGAGTGCGGCACAGCTGGCGACGGCGCGCTCGTCGGCGTCCCTCGGCCTGGCGGGCTTTCTCACCGGCGTCACTAATGACCTGCTCGATGCGGGCGGTGACCGCTGAGGTGTCCGCGCCGGCCTGCTGCCCCTGGTGCACGGCTTCCAACGCGGTCAGCCCTCGGGCGGCAGCGGCGCGAGGACCTGCTGCTCGCGGGCTCCTTGGGCCACGGCCTGCTGGACCGGCACGGGCTCCGGTGCGGCGGCGCGCTCCTTCTCCAGGGCCTTACGTGCCCTGTAGACGACCTGCCGGTCCCGCGGGCTTGTTGTGCCGGACGCAGAACCGCGGTGGCGGGCCGTGCTTGCCCTTCGGGCGGGGGCCCGGGCGACAGTGTAGTCGGGGTAGTTGCAGTCCGGTCCGCCGAAGCCAGCCTGCATGAGCTTCTTGGCCAGCCAGTCGTCGGTGGCGGCCGCGAGGCCGGGCCGGATGCTCGTGGTGGTCATCGCCCCTCTCGTCTCCCGCTCACTTCAGGTATAGGCCCAGGCGTTGTCGGTCAGGACCCGCTCGGCCGTCACGCCGCGTGCGGCGAACCAGGTGATTGCTCATCGTAGGAAGTCGGCGTAGGGGGTGGCCTTCTCGTCGGGCGGGTCTTTCGTGTAGGCCAGGCGGGAGTGGTCGTCCAGGGCGGTGTGCAGGTACGCGTATCCGGTGCCGCCCCGGCGGTCCTCGTTGGCCCGGCCGGCTGCGCGGCCGAGGACCTTGTGGCCGCCGCCGTCGGGGATGCGGCCGAGTCCGGGCCCGCTGTGCCCCGCACCCCCGGTCCGGGGCACAGTCGTGCCTCGCGCGAGTGATCTCCCGCCCCACGCCGACACCCGCTGAGGCACGGGACGTTGGGCCGGGCATGAAGCGACTGATCCTCATTGCGGCTTTAGCCGCCGCGCTCTCCAGCGCCATTGCCATCCCGCAGGCGTCGGCCGGCGCACCCCAGCAGCAGTCCTCACCCGCGATGGCGCGGACGGACTTCAACGAGTGCGGCTACGTGGTACGAGAAGATGCTGTACGGCTGCGGACCGGTCCTGGCACCCGCTACACCGTGCTCGGGCTGCTCCACGAGGGCGATGCGGTCTATGCCGTCCAGGCCCGGCACGGCTGGTACAAGGTCCGCCTTGCCTACGACTCCGGCAGCCACTACGGCACACGCAAATCGTCAGGACTGAAGGCAGACACCAAGGGCTGGACTGCAAAGCGGTATCTGCGCCGCAGCGTCTGCACGCGCCTTGACTGAGTGCCGTCAGCACGCGTCGGTGGCCCACCCCGGATTCGGGTGGGCCGCGACGGATTTGCGAGAGGGGGTCGGACCGGCGGTGGACTCCTGTGACCGTGGCGGACGGGCGTCTGTGGCCTGCTGGCCAGAGGCTTGGGCTAGACGGTGGTGCATTGCGCGGTCAGCAAGACCGCCGTGAGAGTCCCGGCCTCGGTGATCAGGCCGTCGCTGCACATCGCTACCGCCTACTCCAACGCGACCCAGCGCAGCTCCATGTCGGCCTCGCTCGCGTCTCGCTGGTGCTCACCGATGCTCAGACCTCGGGCAAGGTACAGGTGCTCACGGGTACGCGCGCCGGCGGGCATCTGCCACATCATCGTCAGTAGCTCGACCTCGGAGGCGCGGATGCTGGCCTCCTCGACCAGTTCCCGGCGCGCAGCCGCCAGTGGGTCCTCGTCGGGTTCGCACCCGCCACCGGGGCACATCGGCACGTCGTAGCCGGGGAGCAGATCCACCGGGGGTCGGGCGTTCAGATGGTGTGGGAGCCGAAAAGGATTCCGGTGAATGTGCCGGCCATGAGGAATGGGCCGAGCGGGATGGCCGATGTGCCTGCGGCGCGGCGTGTGAGGATGAGACCGGCACCGTACGCCGCACCGAACAGATATCCGGTGAAGGTGCCGAGCAGCAGGGTATTCCAGCCGTACCAGCCCAAGGCCGCGCCGAGCGCCGGGGCGAGTTTGACATCGCCGAAGCCGATGCCCTTGGGGTTGATCAGGAACAGCAGCAGGTAGCAGGCCCCGAGTGTGAGGGAGCCGAGCAACGCGGTCGTCCAGCAGCCGCCGGCGTGTGGCAGCAGCGCGGCGCCGCCGAGCAGGACAAGAGCGGCCGCCGTGAACGGCACGGTGACAATGTCGGGTAGCCGGTGCACCTTGGAGTCGACGGCGGCGAGCAGCACGCCGGCCGGGACGAGCAGCAGCCAGATCACTAGCTCGGGGCGAGCGCCGACGGCGGCTGCCAGAAGGGCACAGGCTGTGGCTGTGACGGCGGTGAGGATGGGTGTGTTCGGGCCGTACCTGTCGCCCTCGCAGCAGCTGGCCCGCCCCAGCCATCCGTTCCCGATGCCGGTGAGCGGATGTCCTGCAGGACACGCGCTCCGCCACGGTTCCCCGGGGGGCACAGAGAGCCGGTAGGAGGCGCGCGGTATGAGCAGGCCAGCACCGGCGCCCCACAGGACCGCCGTTGCGGTGATCCAGAACGTCTCCACCGCACGGAGCTTAGACGCCGCGCCGTGTGTGCGTGGGTCTGGCCGGCCTCCCTGGGGAGGGACGGAAACGAGGCCTGATGCCTGAATGCCGGGTGGCGAACCGAGCCCTGGCCCCATACATCAGACAGAGCAGCCGGTGGCGAGCGCATGGCTGGGCATCACCTTGCACTCGATCCCCGGGCCGGTCATTGTCTCTGGATGCCCTCAGGGAGAAGGAAGCAGTTGCCCTGGAGAGTGGCCTGGTCACCGCATGCGCCCGCGGTTGCGTAGACCGTACGGGAGCACTGAGCCAGTGGCGCACGCGGCTGTCCGCGTCCAACGAGGCCGCTCTGTACGCCTGCAAGGCCCGGGACTTTGTCGCCAGCCAGCGGTGGGCTGTGCGTCTGGGCGCGCCGCCTCACACAACGTTGGGTTCCGCCGTGCCCGGGCTGTTGAGGAGTGCGTTGATGAGTTGTTCGGTTTCGGTTTCCAGTGAGCAGTCCAGTGCCCGGTTGACCTGTTGGAGGCGGGTGATGGCGGTGTGCAGGCCTTGCCGGTTCCTGGCCGCGTGTTCGATGCGGAGCCAGTCCCGGTACAGCAGTTCTGCGGTGTCGTCGACTTCGAGGCCGGTTGCGATGGCCTGGCGGGCTGCGCTGAGGTTGTGGTGGGGGCCCGGGGGTGTGCGGTAGGTGGCCACGGTGTGCGCCACGTCGATGATCCGTGTGATCATTTCCTGCTGGCAGGGCTCGGCCCAGGGCAGTGGCTTGCCCCCGAAGGGTTTTCCGCGGACCAGGGCGAGCGCGTTCTCCAGATCGGTCAGGCCGGCCGGGCCTTGTGGCAGGGCGGATTGGACGAGCTGAAGGAAGCGGGTCCAGTCGCAGCGTACTTGGGGGGAGAGCCGATAGGGGTCCTCGCCGGTCTTGCGGCGTGGCACGTAGAGGTTGCCGGACGAGTCGCTGCCCAGGGAACTGCGCAGGCCCTGCATCCGTGCGTTGAGGGTGCTCGTCGACCACGGGCTGACGGGATCCATGTCGGCACACAGCACGTCCGCGCTGCGGCCGGGTCGGAAGTACAGCAAGGCGGCCAGCTGCGCCATTCTGGGGCCGTGGCCGGTGCTGTCCACGCCCGTCACCTCCACCGGCCCGAGCACCCGGATCTCCGGGGCGTTCAGGTCCTGCGTCTTGCACTGTTCTCCCTCTGGCACCGTGGGCTCCTCGGGGGCGGAGGCCGCCGGGGCGTGAGCCTCCGCAGCTTTTGCCGTGTCGGTGGAGTCCACAGCGGTTGGGGACGCCGGGGCTGGAGAGACCGCTGCTTCGGTGCCCGGTCCGGTTTCGTCGTCGAGCTGGGCCGATGATGCGGTGGGGGAGAGGAGACGGAGCCCGGACGGATCGGTGCTGGCGGCGAGCAGGGCCGGGAAGACCTCGCTGCTCACATCCGTTGCCGCCGACGGTGACGGGATCGAGGCGGCAGTCGTTGCGGTTGACGACGTTTCCGGCGATGCCTGTTCGGGCTGCTGTCTGCTGTCGGGCTCGTCCGGGACGTCTTCCCAGGGGCCCTCGGCCGGGTGGGACGGCTGCCCGGATACCTTCAACGCGGTGGTGATCTGAAGGTAGGCGGCGTGCTCCAGGCGCTGCACCGTGATGTCGGTGCCGGCGTAGTCGAGGGGCTGCGGCTCGCTGAGGGAGGCGTTGAGGATCTTCGCCTCGGGGAAGCAGGCGGCCGCCGTGCTCGCCGGGGCGATCAGTGTGACGGGTACCGCCCCCGCCCGAGAGATCACGTCGGCGAACTGCCAGGCTGTGTCCTCGTCCAGGACGGACGCGCACAGCAGCAGATACGGCTGATGCTGGGTTTCGGGCACCTGGTGCGCTTCCAGCAGTCGTTCGCTCAGATCGCGCAGCGCGTGCGCACCCTGGCGCATGTGGGCGATCCGCGCGGTGGGCAGCAGCTGCGGCAGGTCCTTGCCGAACCCGACGGTGACGATCTCGACGTCGGCCGCCCACGGACTCATACCGAGTTCCAGGGCGAGTGAGGTGCACACCTCGGTGATGTGGACCGGGTTGCCATCCAGCAGCAGCGCGGGCAGCTGCGCGAGGTTGAGCAGCAGCAGGTCGCCTGCCTCGGTGCTGCCGATTGTGACCAGCCCCGGATACGGTGCGGGCACCGCGCGGGCGGCCTCCTCGTCCAGGAGGGCGGCCTCAGCGGGGAGGTCCCACCAGCCGCCCCGCCCGGCGGTGAACGGCGCCACCGGTTTTTGGGCGAGGTCCTCGGGCAGCACCTGAACCGTGCGGGTCCCGATCCGGGCGGCCCGCAGCGGCGGCAGGACCGCGTCGTCCTCCTCCTGCTGGGCCACGTGGTGAGCCAGGGTCCGCAGCGCCACGTTAAGGCGGGCAGCACCGCCGGGCTCGGCGGCCGCCGCCAACAGGGCCTCCGCTGGGGAGGTCTCCGCTGCGATGGCGATCTTCTCGCCCGGCTTGCGGCGTCGGCGCTGCAGCGTCCGGCGCAGGGCGAGCGCACCGGTGACGGCGGCTGCGAGCAGCGCGCCGGCGCCGAGCACGATCCGCAGGTTCAGCGGGCTGCTGGCCGCAGCCGTCGCCGGGGCCTCGCGCGCGGGGGAGGAGGCAGTGGTACCGGACGGGTCGGCCGACGCCGACGGCGTGGCGGCAGAAGCCGAGGCGCTGGCGCTGGGCTCGGGTGTCGCGGACGCCGCAGCGGACGGTGAGGACTGATCCTGTCCGGGCTGCTCGGCCGGGCGACTGGACGGCGCGGTGGGCGCCGACGACTGCGGTGCAGGCGCCTGTGTCTGGCTGGGTGCGGGCGCTGGTGCATTCCCCGTGCTGTCGCCCGGCTTCTGGATGTCGTCGGGGTTCTGGGTGGTCGGGGGAGTGGTCTCCTGACTGCCGGACTCCTCACCGTGGCCCTGGTCTGGCGGCTGATCGGTCTGGGTTCCGGGCACGGTGACCTGCTGCCCCGCGTAGATGACGTCGGGGTCGGTGATCTCGGGCAGGCCGTGCGGCTGCGGCTTGCCCCGGCTGGCCTCAAACAGCTGTGGCCAGTCGTCGCCGTCGCCGAGCTCCTCTTCCGCGATCTTCGACAGGTAGTCGCCGGAGTGGACGGTGACGACGTGCCCGCCCTTGTCGTCGGCAGCCGGGGTGCGCTCACCCAGCTGGGTACGGACGCCTCCTGCAGCCGTGGCGGTCTCCGGCATCTGAAGCTGCCAGCCGGCCTGTAGAAAGCTGTTCGCGCGGAAGACTGTGCCGTCGGCCATGATCCGCCCTTCGTTCAGATCGGCGATCTCCCGCCACCGCTCGCCGTCCCCCAACTCCCGCTCGGCGATGCCCCACAGGCTCTCCGCAGGCCGCGTCTCGCGCACCGTGTACGTGCGCGACGCTGGCGTGCTCGCGGAGGACGTGGGTGAGGCCTGGTCGCCTTGGGCGGCTGTCTGGGGGGCCTGACCCGCCACGAGTCCCGCCGTGGGGGCCGGCGCGGCCTGGGCATCGGAGGCCAGCGCCGAGCTCGTAGGCAGCAGCACCAAGATGCTGCCGATCAGCAGGGCCGCGGCACGCTGCGAGGCGCCCATCCCCCGCGGGGCGTGCCAGGTACGGCCCCGCAGCTGTGCGATCAGCTCGCGAACCGCGCAGAAGCTGAACTGCGCCCAGCCGATCCAGCCCACCGCGATGAGCAGCAGCAGAAACACGCTGCCGGTGTCCTGCCGGTCCAGCAGGTGGGTGAGGTCGTCGTGGGTGGCAGCCCAGATGACCGGGGTGGCCCAGGCCAGCAGCAGCGGCAGCCCGGCGACCGCGGCGACCAGGACGAGCAGGCTCATCACGGCCTTGCAGACCCGGGCCAGGGTGCGGCCCACCTTTGCGGCGGGCGAGCGGGTGGTGGTGCGCATCAATTTCCTTCGGGAGCGGTGACGCCATGCAGGAGGGTGGCCTTGCCATGGCCGGTCACCGACAGAGAGCCGATCCCGGCCACCGACAGGAACTTCGTGTCGTACGAGCCGGTGACGGTGACGTTGAGGGTCTTGCCGTCGCCGGACACGCTGACCGTGCCGGT
Organism: Streptomyces canarius; assembly: GCF_014650735.1. NCBI lineage: Bacteria > Bacillati > Actinomycetota > Actinomycetes > Kitasatosporales > Streptomycetaceae > Streptomyces > Streptomyces canarius. The sequence continues at coordinate 51,004 of NZ_BMVN01000030.1, read as the reverse complement.
GGCGCCGGCGGAGCTCAGGTAGGCCTGCGCCGCGGCGGCGGCCGCTTGGGGATCGACAGTGATCGCGGTGCCGCTGATGGCGTCGGCGGGGTCGATGGCCTGCCCGCCGGCCCGGGCGGCCTCGCCGGCGATGTAGTCGGCCCGCTCGGTGGTGCGCATCTTGCTGCCGCCGTCCACGGCGACGCCGATGATGCCGATCAACGCGAACACGCATACGGCGACGAACACGGTGACGCCGCCTCGGTCGTCACCGTGGGCCTGCTGTATCCGGTGCAAGATCATCATTCACCTCGCTGTCTGTACTGGTCCACTACCGAGGTCGCCGTCGACGTGAGCGTCTTGGCTCCCGGCATCCCCGGTAGCAGCAGATCCGACAGATTGACCGTGCAGGTCACGGTCACGGTGACCGTGCCGACCTGCCCTACCGGCACGCTCAGGCCGCCGGTGTTGACGCGGACGGATGTCGACGCGCATGTGATGCCCTGGTCGTTGAGGGACTCCGCGGCTGCTGACTGTGCGGCTCCTTGGGCGGCCGCCGCCGTGCGGTGAATGGAGGCCTCCCGGGCCGCGTCCTCAGCCGCAGAGTCGATCTTCGCGCCGGAGGTGACGATCCGGCCGCCGGCGATCGCCAGACACAGGAACATGATCAGCGAAGGGAGGATGACGGCCGCTTCGATCGCGGCACTGCCCTCGTCGCTGCGAAGCCTGTCGACCAGGCCGGCCATGTCTCGCACGTCATTCACTCCCCCCGGACAGTCCAGCGCTCCACCGGGCCGGACGCCGACTGCGTGACCCGCAGGCCCGACAGACCCGGGATCACCGAAAGGGCCGTCCCGGATACCTGGACCCGCACACGCTGCCCATCGCTGCTGGCGAAAACGCTGTAGCCACTCAGGCTGTCACCCGCAGTGCGCCCCAGCACGGCCCGCGCCCGGGCCGCGCCGTCGGCCGGACTCGACGGGTAGGAACGGGCCGCGGTGGCGCCTTCGCGGGCAGCGGTCAGAGCGATCTGCCGTGCGTAGTACCACATGGAGGCCTGGATGACGGCGACCGTGACGAGCAGCACAAACGGGAAGACGATCGCCATCTGGATGCTGGTGTCACCACGGTCGTCGCGCCATCTTCGCCCCTGCCACCAGTCCTTCAGCCGCTCGGTCACAGCCCGTTGAGCTTGCCGTTGTATTTGGCGATCACCACGGCGATACTCCCGGCGATCAGGACGGCACCGGTGACAGCGGCCACCCAGATGATGACGGTCGTGGTGGAGATGTCGCCGCGGTCCGGCCGGCGGGCGGCCTCCTGGAGACCTTCCTGCACGCGCGTGGTCAGACGCAGGACCACACCGTTGGCGCGCGCCCAGGCACGCGCTCCCCGGCGGCCACGCCTCGGCCTGCGGGACGCGGTGTACGGGCCGGTGTGCGGGTGCGCGGTTTCCCGGAGCACAGCACGGCGGGTGCGGGCTGCGGTGTGCTTCATGTTCCGTGCCTCTCTTAAGCGTTGAACGAGTCGGTGTGGTCTTTAGACGGTCAGCATGCGGATCACCGCAGGGAAAGCCATCAGCAGCATCACCAAGACGGCCAAGAGAGCTCCCGGCGCGGTCATCTTCTCGCTGGCCGCGTTCGCCTCGGCGGCCTGATTAGCCAGCAGTTCCGCATTCAGCGCGGCGGTGCGGGCCCGCAGCGCCTTGTACACGGCAACGCCGTCCGTGGCGCTGCCGCGCATGATGTCGGCGACGTCGTCCAGGACGGGCAGGTCGTACTCGTGGGCGAGTTCCGTGAGTGCTTGATACGGCGCGATCTTCTCCAGCCGTGCCCGGCGCAGCGCGCCCTGCAGATACAGAAAGGGCCAGCCCTCGCCGACCTCGGCGGCCTTCTCCAGCGCCTCGGCGGGCCCTGCGTCGGCGGCCCGTTTGAGCGCGACCAGGTCGAGGTAGGCGGACAGGGCATGCGCAAACTCCTCCCGTGCCCGCTTGGCCTGGTCCCGCACGGCGAGATCGGGTGTGATAAACAGCAGTGCTGCGACGATGAGTCCGACGCCGGCGGGCACGTAGAACGGCAGGCCTACGCCCGCGATGATCCACGGAATCGTCGAAATCACGGGGCAGAGCAGCCCCAGCGCGGCGAGCGCGACCTTCTTGAGTATGAACTGGCCCGGCCCCTGCCCGAGCAGGGCCAGGTTCATCGAGGGCACCCTCACGCCCGGAAGCCGCTCCAGACGGGCCAGCAGCCACCGGCCCCACACCTCCTCGCGGTCCAGCTCAGGCTCGGGCATCGTCAACGTGGCCGGGGCACTGCGCTTCAGGGCCGGCCCCAACGCAGGCTGCGGCTGCAGCAGTTCCCGGATCAGCAATGCGACGCCGGCGCCGACCGTGCCGCCGGTCAGAACGACGGGGATCAGGTTCACGATGCGGCTCCTTCCGGCTCGCGGGCCGCGACCTGCTTCTCCGACTCCGGCGCGGGCGCAGGCAGCCGGACGGTGCTGGCCGGGTCGGTGACCAGAAAGCGGGGGATGCGGCGGAAGGAACCCAACTGCCGCATCAGGGCAAGCACTCCGACGAATCCGGCCGTCAGGAAGGCCAGTACGAGCTGTCCCAGCAGCGTGGAGTACGGCTTGGTATAGCTGGGCACGAAGAACCCGGCCACCACGACGCCCACGGTGATGATGGCCATCCACCGCACGGTGGTGCGCGGCTTCGCCCGGTCGGCCTCGATGGCGCGCTTGCGAGCGACCTCCTCACGGACGGTGCCCGCCAGGTCCTCCAGTGCCTGAGCCAGTCCGGGGCCGCGGTCGTTGACCGACAAGATGAGCGCCGCGGTCACCTTGTCCGCAGTGACATCGTCCAGTTCATCGGCGAACGCGCGCAGCGCTCCTTCCGGGCGCCAGCCCAATCTCAGCCGGTCGGAGAGGTTGATGACCTGCGGGGCGAGTTCGTCCGGCACTCCTTGACGGCTGGTGATCATCGCCTGTTCCAGGCCCATGCCCAGCCGGAGCAGGCCGGCCAGCCGCTGAGTCCACTCGCTCAGCGCCTCCAACTGTCCGATGCGCTCCTGCGCCGTCTGTGCCGGAGTGATCAGCCAGGGCACCCCGATGACGGCCGCGCCCAGCAGAGCCCCGCCGACGAAGTTCCCGGATACCAGCCACACGGCTACGAAGACCACGCCGGCCGCGACCGTGAGGGTCCGCCGCCGCATCCTGGCGTCCTCGCTCTGGTTCTTCCCGCCGAGCAGGGCCCGCCAGCGCTGACGCAGTGGGGCCCGCCGCGGCGCCGTGGTGCCCACGACACCGGCCACGACACCGATCAGCCCGCCGACGACGGCCATGCCGCTCAGCAGCCCGAACAGCAGCGTCATCGGCTCACCCCCACCTTCAGCGGCAGCGGCGCCGGCCAGGCCCCGTAGGGCTGCTGCAGCAGCGTCGAATCGAAGCCGACGCGGCGCAGGTCGTCGATGCATTCGGGGTCCATCCTCGGCACCGCCCGTAACTCCCCCCACTCGCGGCCGGGGGAGAAGATCTCATTGGTGGCGGGCCTGCCACTCTCGCCCATCCCTGTCACTTCCAGGACGTGAGAGACGTAGCGGTGGCGGCGGCCGCCGATCTGCGTCTCGTCCGTCATCTCGACGTACACGATGAAGTCCAGACCGTTCGCGGTCTGCCGGTAAGCGAGCTGCTCGGACAGATTCTCTTGGGCGAGCGCGTACAGCTCGGCGATCCGGTCGAAGATGACGTCCGGGCGACGCGCGTGGATGGTGCACAGGTTACCGCCGGAGCCGTTCGTCAACGCCTGCATCATCGCGACGACTTCAGGACCGCGGACCTCGCCGACCACGATCCGCTCCAGCGACATCCGCAGCGCCGGGTGCATCAGGTCCAGGAGCGTGACCTCACCGGCACCCCGCCCGGTGACGTCCTTTTCCCCGTTCGACTCACGGCCCACCAGCGACACCACCTGCTTGTGGTAGCCGTTGGCGTGACAGAACAACTCGTCCTCGGTCTGAATGGTCGCGAACCGGCACTCCGGGTCGAACTCCCTGAGCATCGCCCGCATCAGCGTGGTCTTCCCGGCCTTCTGCTTCCCCGCGACCATGACGTTCTTCTCGGCGCGCACGCACGCGCCGAGGAACTCGCGCAGGATCGGGTCGATGGTGCCCAGCGCCACGAGGTCGTCGAGACTCGCTTGGGAGACCCGGTGCCGGCGGATGACCGCGTACGTCATCGGCCCCAACCCGGTGATGGCCTGTAGGCGGGAGCCGTCCTGCAGAGACAACGCGAGGGTGGGATTCGCGGTGGAGATCGTGCGCTCACTGTGCCCGGACCCCCGGGCCAACTCCCGCAGCAATTCCAGAAGTTCCTCTTCGGAGTCCGCGATCGGTCCGACCCGGCGGCGCTCGCCGTCTCCGTAATCGAGCCACACCTCGTGCGGGCCCTGAATGATGATGTCCTCGACCCGGTCATCGTCCAGGTACGGCTGGAGCCGGCCGGCCCGGAACAGCAAGTCGTACACGGCGCGGCGCAGCGCCTCATCTTCCTGCGGCGTCATCGCCTGGGCGTCCGACCACAAGGCGACGGCCTCGGCGATCCAATTCAAGCAGCGCTGTTCTTCGCTGGCCCTGTCCACGTCGGGCTTTGTCTTGAGCAGTTCCTCACGCTGCTTGGCGACCTGGGAGGCAATGTCCCGGGCCACCCGGTAATCGACAGTGATCTGAGGAGCCGCCGTGCCAAGCACCTGTGTACTCGAGGCAGCACCGGCCGGCGCCGGTGCGCCGTTGGTCTGGTGCACCCACTCCTGGGGCGGGGCCACCGTGGGGTCCGGGTGCAAAGGCCTAGCGTGCATGGGACACCTCCCCGCCTGCCGTACGCGCGGCGCGTGGATCGAGGCGGGCCCGGCGCATGGCGGCCCGCTGGACAAGCAGCGTGCTGCCCGTGCGGGCAGCCTTCATCAGCGGCGACCGGGTGAAGTGGCGTGGCTGTTCGGCGCCGTCGGACAGCACACGGGCGTCCTTCGGCGCGTACGGCAAAGTGGCGATCACCGGCACCTGCAGTACGCGCTGCACTTCACCTGCGGGATACGGGCCCTCGTTGATCATGAGGACGCTGACGTCGCCGACGCGTTCTTCCAGTGCGCGCACCCGGCCCTCTGCTGCTTGCAGGCAACGCAGGGTGTTGCGGACCACCACGAAGGTGGCGTCGGCCTGCTCGGCCAGGACGCCGGAGGGCCCGTAGGCCCCGCGGCGGCCGAGGTCGATCAGGACGTCATGGCCGCTCTCGGTCTCGATGCCGCGGAACATCTGCGCAAGGATCTTCCAGACCTGGCCGAGGCTTGCCGCCTGTGAGGGGTCGGTGATGCCGGGCAGCAGCAGCCGGTCGCGCGGTGATTCCTGCTTGCTGTCCTCGCTGCTCAGATCGATCAGCTGCCGCCAGAATGCGTCGCTGAACTCGCCCTTGCGGGCGGCCACTGAGAGGTTGCGCAGCCCGTACCGGTCGCCGAGCGAGCCCTGCAGCAGCCCGTGCAGCACGGCCCCGCCATCCGGGTCGCACTCGGCCAGGATCATCCGCCGGCCCGCCTCCAGCGGCCACGACAAAAGCAGGGCCAGGGCGCTCGTGGTCACCCCCGGCGCACCGATGCAGCCTGCGAGCGCGATTACAGCCATCAGTTACCGTCCGGGGCAGCGAGGACCAGGTGCACGGTGCCGGCCGCCTCCCATGCGGCGGCCGTGGGGCCGTCGGTCGCGGACGTGGCCACGTCGACGACCACGATTCCCGTACCGGGGGCGGCGCCGGACGCCTTCACCACACGGCCGTCGATGCTCTGCGGAGCAGTGTCGGATGTCTTGCCGGTTTCCGTGGTGCCCTGGGCCGGGACGTGCACCAGCTGCACCTTCTGGCCCGGGACCAGCGCGGAGGCGGGGATCTGCTTGGGCTCCAGGCCGATCGGCACCAACTGCTCACCGGCCTTCACCAGCGAGTCGGTCGTCACCTGTGAGGAGACGAGCAGGGATCCGGGCTTGAGTTCCACGGCGGCCCGCTTGCCAATCACCGACTTCAGGTTGTCGGCGCGCACCGCCTTGACGGCCGGGTCTAGGGCGACGGACGCCTTGCCCAGGTCGTCCTCGGTGAGGACCTGACCGACCTGGACATCGCGGACCACGGTCACTACGTCCGTGCGGTTGCCGACCTGGAGCAGCAGGACGGCAACCCCGGCTCCACCGGCGGCAATCAGCGCCAGCGACAAGGCGATGACCCCTGGTCGTCGCCTGCGAGCCGACACCCGAGGTGGCGCCACCGGTCCGGCCGTGCGTCCCTGCTGGGGGACTCCGTTCGGGGCTGTGTCTACACGTTCTTGGGTCTTGCTCACCGTTTTTATCCTTCCGGCGGCGTTACCTGACGACCTGGACTTCGCCGACCGCTACCTGCACGTTGGTCTGCCGCACCTCGGTGAGCTGGCCGGCCTGTCCGCCGCCCTGCCAGTTGATCGTCCACGTCGAGGTCGCGGTCACCGGGAACTTGCCGCTTGGGGCACCGGCCGAGGTCTTGGAGTACACGTGTCCGCAGGTCGGGGACTCGGCCATATCCTGGGAAGACGTGTAGGGCGTGCCCGAGCCGTTGCAGGTCACCGAGGCACCGTCGCCCATAGTCCACACGATCTTCGACACCTTCGCGGTCGCGGTGACGGTGATCCCGCCCGCCGTGGCCGACGCGGTGTTCGGGCCATAGGTTGTGGCGCTCTGGTTGACCCACATCCATATCGGGACACCCACGGTGTACTTCCCGGCCGCGCGCGGGCTGGCAATGTCCGGACCGAGCAGCGTCATGGAGTCCACCGCACGCTGAGCCAGCACCCGGGGGTCCACTTGCGGCACCGGAGGCTGCCCCAGCGGCACGACGACAAAACCGTCAGGGTCGTTCTGACCGCCGTCCGTGCACCCGTAGAAGTACACGTCGTTCTTCTTGGGGTCGGCGCCCTTCCACCCCGGCCATGCGGCCGGAGGCTTCGGGTCCACCTTGGTGTACTTACACTCCACCTTGCCGTCGCCGCTGTCGCCGCCGCCCTGCGAGCCACCTGCCTGTCCGCCGCTTCCGCCGGTTTCATCACTGACGCCGACATCGACGCAGAACTTGATGACCTGGCACTTACCAGAACCGACGTCAGGAGCATCCCCGGCGTGTGCGATACCTGCCGAGGCCAGGGTGTAGGCGCCGGTAAGTACAGCGAGGCGGCGGATTAGCAGGCTTGCTCTTGAGCGGTCAACTCCGTGACCATCCACGTCTTCCCCCACTTTTCAAGCGTTGCGGTGCTGACGTATTTGATGAGCCGCGTCGAGGGCAGCGGGACTGGCTTCTTAGAGGCCTTGTCGATCAGGATCCAGTGCGTGGTGTCGATGCAGTCCGTCACTGTGGCCGTGGGGATCTTGCCGATGGTCACCTTCACGACCTTTGGATTGATCACTGGCTTGCCTGTGGTCACCTGTCCAGCCTTCCGCATGACCTCAAGGTCGTGCTCGATATCGAACAGGGCTCGCAAGGTGGTGCTCTTCTTCAGGTCGGTGCCCGCCAAGGAGGCCTTGCTGTAGGCCTTCGTCTGTGCGTCCCAGGAACTGTTGTACGACGCGAGGATGGCGGCCTCGTTGGCGTCGGCGGTGGAACTGGGGGACGGCGAGAGAGTCGTGGGGGTGGGGCTGGGCCTGGACGACGTGTCCGAGTCGCTGTCGCTACACCCGGCGAGTGCCAACAGACTGCTGGCGAGCAGCAGTGAGATTGCGTGCTTCTGGGTGCGAACGGCGGCAATCTTGTGCTCGGATGAGCGTCGTTGCGTAGCTGTCACGATGCCTCCCGTACGACGCGGTGCGGTCGACGCTGCTGCTGGCCTCCGGCATGCGGCAGCCGGCAACTGCGGCCTGTCCCAGCTGCTATAACGCGTTGCGTGATCGCTAGGTTACGCATATGCCAATCGCCTTCCCAACCGTTGCTTAACTTCACTCGTACAACTCCGCTTCCTTTCGGTCACTTTCGAAACTGGAAGTCGATGCGGTGCGGGGCGGGGCCGGGCAGGCCTCATTCGTGCCGCCGGATCGACGACCACGCCGTGATCACATCGCCGTCGAGGGTGACGTGCCGGTCAGGGAACGTGGCCGCGCAGCATGACCAGGTCGCCAACGTTGAAGTCGCTGCTCCCCCGGACCACGCAGGTACGCCTGACGCGCGTGACGGCCTGCGTCCGAATGGCCACTCTCCCTCGGCAACTGTTGCGATGTTGCCACTTCACCAAGAGTTTGAGGTATGTGACATCCCCTAACGTCGTGCATGCGCAGAGGTTTTACAGCCGAGTCTCCCTTGCGTGGAAGTAAACTAGATGTTCGCGACAGCAAATCTCAAGGGGGTTCGGGGGTAGTTGCAAGGCTGCGACATTTGTCTGCGCGCTCCGAGGGGCGGGGGCTGCGGTCGTGCGGCCGGGCGACGATCATTCGTATTCGTCCTTCGTCAGAGGTACGGCGGTGGCGGGGGAGCGTTCGGCGAGGAAGGCGGCGACACGGCCGATCTGCTCGGCTGCGCGGTCGGTGAGCTGATCCAGGGGGAGTGCTCCGGCGTTCGCGAGGGCGGCCTGCTCCAGCGCGGGAACCTGCTGCGGGCGGGCCTGAGCGGCGAAGACCGCGTCGAGATGGGGCCCGCGCAGTAGCACCGGCCCCACCCGGCGCCCGTGGACGTTCATGGACACGTAGTGCTCGAACCGCTCGATGGTGGCCACCCGGTCCGGGCTTGGGTCATCACCCCACTCGGCGGTGATCGGTGCGATCGCGGACTTCGATCCGGCGGTGGTGGCGAGCGTGGAGGAGTTCTGCACCAGGGACAGCCGCACCGACGAGGGAAGGCGTGCCAGCAGCTGGGTCATGCCGTGGACTTGGCACCTGTACTTCCGGAAGTCCTCGAACATGGCCGCGATGGTCTCCGGCGCCGCGCCAGTCAACGTGATCAGTTCGTCGAAGTACGGGCGGAACGGCACCCGCTTGGCTTCCGGGGTGTCACGTCGGGAGCGTACGGCCCGCAGCAGATCGCGGGCCAGCAGCGCAGTCACCAGCCGGTCGGTGGGCCCGTTGCCGCCCGGGCACACCCACACGACCATCCGCGAGTCCATCGCCGCGCGGATGTTGTAGACACCGACCGGCTGGCCGAGGAAGGCACGCGTGATGGGATTTGCGGCCAGCCGGGCGATCGGGTTGAGGACCACAGCGAACGCGTCCGGCGGCAAGGTCGGGAAGACCACCTGCCACCAGGACCGAGCCTCCTCGTCCAGGCGGTCGGCCACCGTGGCGAGCGCTGACTTACGGAACGCGGCATCCGTGAGCATCGCCCGCACGTGGAAGATCGTGGCCTGGTTCTCGGGGCGGCCGGCCTGACAGGCGGCCTCGTTGACGGCGACCAGGACGGCCAGCGCGGCGGTGAGGATGGTGATCGCCCGGGGTGCGGTCGCATCGTCCCAGGCCAGGGCGGAGGCGTAACCGTCGGTGATCGCCTCGACGACCTCGTGCGCCGTTTGTCCCTGGTGCATGCCGAGCGGATTCCATGAGCTCACCCGCGGGTTGGCGCCGAGGCCGTTGAGGTCGACGAGCGCGATCCGCCGCATGAGGGCGTCGTGCGCGAGGAACGTGGTGGCCCGGGGCCAGGAGTCACGGTGCGGGTCGACGAACAGCAGCCCGCCCCCGGCATGCGCCCAGCCGATCGCCTGCGCCAAAGCCCGCTCGGTCTTGCCGCCGCCGGCCTTGCCCACCCCAACCTCGAACAGTGTCTCCTGGGCGTAGGTGGCGACCAGGCGCTTGCGGCCGTCCGGGCCCCGGTAGATGCCCTGCAGCAGCAGCTCCGGATCGCCGAACTCAAACGTCGGCAGGTCCCCGGCGAGCACCGGCAGGCGGCAGTGCATGGTGGGCGGCTTGAGCAGGCCCGTCAGCTCTTCCAGCCTCACCCAGTTCGCGCGAGGTGGCTGGCAGTGCCCCAGGGTCCAGCGGCGCTCGAACCCACGCTTGGTGGGCCAGTGGTCGGCGCCGATTCGCCACGGTCCCAGCCGCCATCCGCGCATGGCCCACCTCGAGCGGCCGCCGAACACGTCCAGCGCGGCCTGGAGTTGTGCGAGCCGGGCCTGGGCGCGGCCCTCGGTGTTCGAGGCGCACATCACTAGCAGCTGAACCCGGACGAGGTGGTCGTCGTCGGCGAGCTTGCCCAGCGCCTCGGCCGGCTCCACCCGTCGGGGCACCGGCGGCATGACCAGCCGCCGTCCGGCGCCCGCAGCGGGCTTGTCGCTGAGCAGTTGTTGCAGCTGCCAGGTAAGGGAGTCCTCGATGCCGCTGGCGTCCTGCCGTAGCCAGCGCGCGGCCCGCTGGGCCTCACGGCGTTCGGAGCGGCGCGCGGCGCCCATCAGCTGCAGGCGGCGCGCCCGCAGTGCCCACTTGGGGGCGCGCTGGATGGCGAGCCGGATTTCGGCGAGGTCGCCGAGTTCGGCGCGCAGGTCGGATACGGCGTCGACGAGCGGCTGCAGCGGGTCTGGGGTGAGGGGCACCTCGCGCAGCGGAGCAGTGGGCTTGCCGCGCAGGATGAACTCCGCACGCACGGTGTGCGTCCGCGGCTCGTCAGCGATCGGCCGGGCCCGGTTGACGGTGACGTCCGGTCCGAAGGGGGTGATGGACAAAAGCCGCTGGCCGCCGGCCGGGCCCTCGATGCGGTAGCGCAGCGGACTGGAGCCGTCAGCACGCAGTCTGATCTGCACGGCCTTCGCCCGGCGGGGCGCCCACCAGGGCATGGCCGTGGAAGCGCGAGCGAGCTGCACGCCGCGGCGGAAGATCTCCTCCAGGCTCGGGGCGAAGTGCCGGTTGGACACCAGCTCCAGGGCCATCCGCTCGGCCGAGGCGTGCGCCGCGAGCCGGCGTACCACCAGCTCGCCCACGCCCCAGCAGACGGCGATGGCCAGGGCGAGCAGGTACCAGTGGTCGTAGAGCCAGTCGGCGGCGTCGACCAGGCCGAGTACCTGACCAGCGGCCGTGTCATCTGCCCGGTCCCTCAGGTACGGGGCTGCGGAGTCCACGTCGGTGCTCCCTTCTTGATAGTTCGGGTGAAGAACCAGTCGGTGATGCGCAGGTCGGTGAAGGTGCCGCCGTGGTCCATGCCGGCCCACACCAGGTGGACCACCGTCCTGTTCGGGCTGCCGTCGCGGCGGGCGATCGCGGCCTGGATGCGGAAGCGAGCGGTGGCGAACGCCGGGGCCACCGCTTGGCCTGAGTCGCCGAAGACGCCCGGCCACTTCTCGCGGCCGACTCCGGTGGCGTCCGCGCGCAGCAGCGCACGACCGGCGGTGAGCAACTCCCGCTGGTCGGCGGCGGGAAGGTCAGCGGGCCAGGCTGCCTCCAGGTTCCGCCGGATGGCCCAGTCGCCGGCCACACCCTCGCCGTGCGGCGGCAGAGCGGACTCGACGGCCGACGGCGTCGATGCAGCGGGTGCCGCGGAGGGAGCCGTGCCGACGGCCGGGTCGCTGGCGGGAAGCGGAGCAGCCGCCGATGACGAATCCGTGGCCGCATGCGCGGTCGAGGCCGGTGCTGGGGCCGTCGGCTCCTGACCGTGCGGCATACCCAGCAGAGCGACGCCCGCGACGGCGAGCAGGGCGGTGCTCAGCAACAGCAGGCGCGGTGAGCGCGGGGTGCTGGTCACAGCAGGCGCGCTCCCCCCGCATAGCCGGACACCGCGTTGACGGCGTCCAGGCGCACCACGGTGCCCGGTCGGGCGGCGTTGACCATCTGTCCGCTGCCCACGTAGATCCCGACGTGGTAGATCGTGGAATCGCGTCCGGGAGCGGTGGCGTAGAAGACGAGATCACCTGGCTTGAGCGCGCTTGTGCCGAGTCCGGCCGGGATCCGCTTGCCGACACCAGCCTGGGCGGCCGCGGTGCGGGGCAGGCTGATGCCGGCCCTCGCGTACGCGTACTGGGTCAGCCCGGAGCAATCGAAGCCCTTGATGTTCGCGCCGCTCTTGCCGCTGGGCGAGCAGCAGAACCCGTACGACTTGCCGTTCGCGTTGCCCCCGCCCCACGAGTAGGGGACACCGCGCTGAGAGAGCGCGGCCTCTATGACGGTGCGGACCTTGCCCTTGACGTTCTTCAGGTCCGGGTCTTTGGCGGCTGCCGTGTACTGATCGATCCATCCCAGCACGTTGGCGACGTACTCGCTCGAGTGGTTGTACTGCAGGGTTGCGGCCTTCAGATGCGACCGCTTCGTGAGGTCACTGCCGTTGCCGCACAGGTAGATCGCGGCGCCGAGCGCGGCGTCGTCGGCGTTGTGCGGGTCGGCGATCTTGTCACCGTTGGCGTCCTTGCCAATTCCCTCCCACGTGGAGGGCAGGAACTGAAAGGGACCGACGGCGCGCTCCCCGCTCGCCGTGCCGTCCCACTTGCCGCCATCCGCGTCGGAGAAAACGGTGGTGTTGCCGCCCTGGCCGGAGCCGTTGAGGAGCACCCCATAGATCTTCGGGCGGACATCGCCGTTGTCTGCAATGTTCCTGCCGATGGCGTGGTTGGACTCGACCTTCGCGATCCCGGCCAGGATCGGCCAGCGCATGCCCTGGCACTCGGGCACGTATTTTCCGACCTGCTGGACGGCCTTCTTGTAAGCGGCCAGCATCCGGCCAGGGATGTCCGCAGCGCTGCCCCCTTCGGCGATCCCGCCGTCGTCCTGTACACCCGTCTTCAGCGCGACGTACGAACTGATCGCATTCCCTACCGGTGCCGCACAGCACACGGCGGCGAACAGCAACAGCACCACCACGCATCCCCACAGCGCCGGGCGGCGCTGCTTCGGCCTCACTCGTCCTCACCGGCCTGTGTCTGCCTGGCCTGTTCCTGGCGCAGGCGCTCGGCGTCGGGCGCGGTCCTGCGCATCAGTTCCTGGAAGCGAGCCCGTGCCTCGTCATTGGTGCTGCTGTGAACGCCTCCACCTCCGGGAAGGACTGGCCGGGACCTGTTCCGCGCGGGATCTGCCGGAAGGCGAGGGCTGGTCCTCCTGGGCTGCATGCGTTGCGCCAGGTCAGGGTCGACTCTGGCGACCTGCTGGATGACTTCGCGTTGTAGTTCGGCAGGGTCGTCGAGCAGTTGCTGGAGCCGCTCGGGGGACGGCCCGGCGGAGGGCTGTGTTGTCGCGGCAGCGGCGGCCGCATGAGGAGTGGGTCCGCCGGATGCGGCCGGGTGCAGGCCAGTGACCGGTCGGGCGGCCGTCGTCGCGGACCTGGTGGTCGGCAGGCGCCGGCCGACGAACGGGCCCGGTCCGCCGCGGTCGTCCGAGCGTGCCTCGTGAAGGACTTGGGAGACGTGACGTCCGGTGTCCGCCCAGGCGCGGGCGTCCTCACGGAGGGTGTTGCCCCACACCCGTACCTGCTGGCGGGCGTCCTGGGAGAAACGCGAGCCTGCCGTCCGGGCCCGGCGGACGTTGGCCGGCATGCCGACGGTTGCCCCGTAGGCGGTGCGGGCACCGCGGTGCAGGATGCGATAGCCGCGCAGGCGGACCAGCCGGTTGTGGGCGCGTGTGGACAGCAGAGTGCGGTCGCCGTTCTCGTCGTGCAGCACTCTCCCGGAGGCGCGGTCGATGATCTGGCCGTCGACGCTGCGGTAACGGTCGGGCGGGCCGCCGGGCCTGTGTGGTCCGCCCCCTGCCGCGGCCGGTCCGCCGGCCGCCGGGCCACCCCCGGGAGGCGGATCGCCGTCGGCGGTGGGCTTGCGCCACTTGGCCAGTCGCTCGTTGTCGGGGCGCTTGCCGATGAGCAGCCAGTGCGCACCCTTCACGCCGAGCCGTGCCCCCAATCCGCCCACGGCAGCCGCCGCGGTGAGCGGGGCCAGCCCGCGGCCGGCCTCGGCGGTGGCGTCCGTGAGCATCCTGCCGGTGTCCACGGGCAGACCCGCTCCGTCGAACATGCTGGTGAGGGCACTCATGAGCCGGTGGCGGGTGCCGAGCAGCCCGTACAGGCCGCCGCCGGTGAAGGCGCGCAGCCCGCCACCGTACCCGCCCAAGGCCGCGGGGGAGTTCATGGCGAGAGCGGCGCCCAGCTCGGAGGTGTCGCCGGGCAGGTGGGTGCCGCCGACCTTGGCGTAGCGCATCCGCAGCGCCATGCGCTGGCCGAAGGACGTGATGCCGGTGAGCAGTCGGCGGTGTCCGGCAGCGCCGGCGATGGCGAGGACGTCGAGCAGCAGGATCCGCTCGACCATCAAGTCGGGGCCGTGGGTGATGGTGGCGTCCACGGCGATGCCGAAGAACGGCACGAACGCGCACACGCCGACCAGGGTGAGGATCGCAATCCCCCACAGCGACAGCCACTTCCATACCGACTGGCGTGCGGGCCCGGGCAGCATGCCGGCAATGAAGGTGACGCCGCCTGCGGCGGCGGCCGCCGCGCAGATGCCCTGAGTGCTGAGCATCACGATGGCGCTGGACAGGAGCAAGCCGCAGATGAACAGTGCCGCGATGACGAGCAGGGCGGCGCCGCCGACCCGCCACCAGGTGGGCTTTTCGGCGTACGTGGCGCACGCTTTACCGACGGGGCCGGCTCTCTTCATGTCTGCGAGGAAGGCCGCGAACTCCCTGTCCTCGTCGCTGACGATGGCATTCGAGGCATCCAGCAGTTGCCCGCCTGGAGTCAGGGACGGCAGTGTGTTGCTGCCGGGCGCACTGTGGGTGTCGCGTTCGCAGTACTTCTTGGCCTCGCCACGGATGAGACTGCACGCATCCTTCTTTTCCTTCCGCTCTTCGCAGTACTTCCGTGCGGGCGGTGCCAGCAGGTCGCACCCGCTGTCGCCGTCGTCGCCCCCGGAAGCCTTGTAACCACCACTGATCCACTTCAGATGGACGGCGTAGGCCTTGCGGTCGGATGACTTGGCCGGGTCGAGGACGCGACCGTACTCAAGCAGCATGTACGGCTTGACGATCAGGGCGTTGGTGATTGAGTCTTGGATCGGCCGGGTCACCTCCTGGGCGGAGACGGGGCCCTGTCCCAGCCGCTGAAGGCATTTGAGTTCGGCGTTGCCCGCCAGACCGTCGCAGGGGCCCTTGCTGGCGATCTTCCCGCCCCAGTCGTAGGCGTTGACCGACTGCTGCGCGACCTCGGCGGCCACCTGCTGGCCTTGGCCAAGCGGTCCGGCCTGGGCGAGCAGATAGTCCGGGCGGACGAATGCGGAAGCAGCGAACGCCGCGATCAGTAGGGTCAGGAAGATCTCGCCCAGACCGCGACTCACCCGGCCCCGCACGATCATGAAACCGGCGAACACGAACGCCCAGGCCAGCAACAGACCCTTCAGCCCCAGCGTGTCGACGACCACACTGTTGTAGGTGTCAGCGACCCTCTGCGCTGGCCGGATCAAGATCTTCAGCAGCGGGAACCGGAAGGCCAGCTCGATGGCCCATCCGGCCAGCCCCACCAGCAGCCGGATCAGCGCGAACAAACCGGACAGGGCGAAGGCCAGCGCCTGCGTCTTGAAGTCGATGATGGAGCCGCCTTCGGCACTCAGCTCGTAGCCGTTGATTGGTACCCCTTCGGAAGAGGTGATGTTCAGCGGTGCGAGCAGGTCACCGGTCTCGCTGTTGCTGCTGGCCGCATACACGACCTGGCTGTTGACCAGGACAAACACGCCGGTGAGCAGCACGACGAAGCCAGCCGAACGCAGGGTCGCGCGGTCTGGGCGGAACACTTCAGCGCCTCCCTTGACTTGCGGCGCTCCGCGCCCGCGACGCCACCAGGGCAGCCGCACCCGCACCAGCGGGCACCAGCCTCCACGCTGCACCCGCCACGTCCGGCCGCTCTGCGGAGGCGGTTGTGCTGGAGCCGCGCTGGCAGTACGCCTTGGCCAGGCTGACGATCAAGGCGCAGGGGTAGTGGGGCGCGGCGCGGGTGCCGACGACGAAGGCCTGTCCGGTATGCGGCCACCACGCGTCCAGCACGCCCATCCCGAGGGCGACGATGACCGCGCCTGCAATAACGGCGATCACGGAGAGGACGCTCGCGGCCGCTGCGATGCGGCGGGAGCGGTCCCAGGGAGACGTGGTCATCAGACGTGCTCCTTCGAACGCGCGTCCACGGCCTCACCGGCGAGCGGCTCAGTTGCTGAGGGCCGTGCAGCGCTCGGACGGCGTCCCGGCGTGGTGGTGATGGAGGTAGTGATGCGCGGGATGCGGGGGATGGAGACCTTGATACGGCCGGTGTTCTGCCGCGGGCAGGTCAGCAGGAATTCGCCCTCTCGGCCCTTCTGACCCACGGGAGACAGGCCAGTGGTCACCAGCCGCAAAAGCTCTGGGTCGTTTGGGTCGAGCCCGACGAACTCCAGCCCGCGGCGAGCCCGCTCGCGGTCAGCCGTGCGGGCGAGCGCGCGGTACGCCATCAGTCCGCGGTCGGGGCCGAGTTCCTCGGCGTCGTGTGAGCCCGCCAGGAGCCCGGCGCCGTGCTTGCGCCCGTCGTGGAGGATCTCGTGAACCAGGGCGGTTCCCTCGGCAGAGGAGGTCAGCCAGTACAGCTCGTCCAGGACCACCTGGGTGAACCGCTCGGGGTCCTCGAACGCGGTCTGCCGGGCGATCGCGGCAATCAGGTAGAGGACCGCGCGGCCGATCAGCGTCTCCAGCGGCTGCTGGTGCAGCACTTCGGGCTTATCGAACGCGGCCTTGGGAGGCAGCTTGAGACCGGTCGTGGTGATCACGATCATGTCGGTGGTGCTGGAGGCGTCCAGCCGCACCGGCGGGAGCGTCGGGTCGAAGACCATCCGGGCCAGGGAGTTGGTGGCAACGACGCGGATGAGGCCGGCGAGGGTGGAGGCCGCGTCCTTCCGCTTGCCCACCTCGTGCGTGGCCATCTCCTCGAGGACCTCCAAGACGCGGTGCATGGACGGCTTCGGTCCGGCGGCGGCCTGCTCGACGGCATGGTGGAGGACCTCGCCGCTGGTGCTCATCGGGCCGATACCGAGCTGGAGGGTGAGGTAGGACAGGGCGTAGTGCCGTCCCTCGGGCCCGCCGAACATGCGTAGCGGGTCGATGGAGACTTCGGCCTGGGCGGCGTCGATGATCTGGGCGCGGGCCTTGGCCGCGGTGCGAGCGAAGGTGGCCCACTCACGGACGGGGGTGCGGTCGATGCAGATCGCGCAGCCGCCGCGCGCCCACACCGCCTCCGTGATCAGCTTCTGCAGGACGCTCTTGCCCGCGCCGAGATCCCCGACGATCCCCATCGAGGCGGACGCGTCGACCTTGGGCGCATCTGCCACGTTGATCATCACGGGACGGGTGGTGCCGCTGTCCAGGTCGATGCCGAGGAACATGCCGTTGGGGTCGCCGACCTCGCCCACGGTGAAGGCGCCGCCCAACGCCCAGTCCTCGCTGATCTGGTGCTGGGTGAACTCCCGCACCACGCCCGGGCGTACGGTGCCGGGTAGGCCCAGGGTGAACAGGGCCTCCTGCAGGCCGGCCGGGCGCACCGCGCGGTAGTCAGCGCCGGCGAGCAGTGCGGCCAGGGCGCGGGCCCGGGCGTCGCAGACGGCGGCGGTCGGCCCCCACACCGTCAGTGCGGTCACGGACTGCACCTCAACCTCGACCGACGTGCGGGACAGACGGGCATCCAGCTCGCCCAGGTCGCGGGCGGCCTCGGTCAGCGAGGCGGGCATGCCGGTGGGGCGGGCGTCGTACTGGTCGGCCTGGTCGATCAGTTCGTTCTTCTTGCGCCGCACCTGCTCGCGTGCCTTCTCCGCGGGCACGAGAGTCAGGTCGATGGTGTAGTCGACCGGAAAGTCGAGCATCTCCAGCTGGGCGAACAGGTCCGCGGCGTCCTGGCTGACCGCGGGCGGGCACTCGGCCAGCGCCAACTGCGCCTGGTAGCCGACTCCTGCGTCGGACTCGACCTGCAGCCAGCGCCGTCCCAGCGGCGAGCCGGTGTTCACCCGCCACCAGGCCTTGCGGCCCGACCGGGTGATCCGGCCCGCGGTCTTGAGGTCGTCGACGTCGTCGAGGTCGGGGTCGATGCCGCCTTCCTGCAGGCGGACCTGGCCCAGGTCGGCGTAGCTGGGGGAGCGCAGCACGCCGTCCCGGATCTGCCCGCCGTACAACTCGCTGGTCTCGGCCTCGGCAAGCAGGGGCTCGGCAAGACCGCGGTGGAGCGCGTGCTGGATCATCCACACGATTTCCGCCGGGCGGGCGGGGCGGAAGGCGATGCCGCCGGCGAGCGCGGCCTCCACCCGGGAGGCCTGCTCGCGGTATGCGGTCACCTCGCGCCGCGCCACCGGCGCCGGGCGCATGCCCAGCATCGGAGCGACCTCGGCCCACGCCGCACCAAGAGACGCCGACATCTGCAGTCCGCCGGTCTCGGTCTGCAGGGGCACGGCCAGCCACAGGGTGCGGTGGTGCATCTCCTGGTCGTCCAGCAGTTCCAGGGTGGCTTCGACGTTCTCTACCCACGGGTGCCAGCCCGCACCGGGCGCCTGCTCGGCCGGCTCGATGCCCTCGATCATCTTCAGGGCGATCTCACCCGGATCGACCTGCGCGCACATGCCGAAGAGCCGCGGGGCCCCGGACAGGGAGCGCACCAGATGTGTGACCTTGGCGAGCTGTTCGTCGCGGACCGCGGCGGGTACGTACGTGCCCTGAACGGTCTCCTCACGCTGGCCCTGCGCGTCCGGGCCAGGGTGCAGGCGGTAGACAGCCCACACGCTGCCGTGCGTCGACCACACGAGGTGCCCGGCGATGTGACGGATTGGAACCCTCACCGCGCACCCCCCTGCTGGGCGAGCGCGAGCAGCTGCTGCACACCAGAGACCGGCCCCGCGGGCATGACAGGAGCAACCGGCTCCGTGGGGCGGCGCGCGGACGAGCGACCGGCGGCCGTCCGCGCAAGCGCCGCCCGAGAGGCAGCACTCTGCCGAGTCGCAGAGGATGGTCTGGCCTTCACCGCCGGGTCCAGCGCGGGCGCGCCCTCGATCGTGAAGCCGCCGAGCAGCGGGCGGGCAGCGCGGTCACGGGCCGCCCGCCCACCGATCCGCCCGCCCTTCGGCTGCCAGCCGAGCAGCACCCAGCCCAATGCGGCCTGCATCGGCGCACGGCCCCGGATCTTCGGCCGACGTACCGCCCAGATCGCCGGCAGCCACGCGACGATGGGGACCGGGCCCATCCACGACCACCAGCTGATGGTCTTGATCAGGAGGAAACCGCCGCCGACGGCGACCGCGATCTGCGCGGGCGTGTAGGGGCCGAGCGGGATCTTCCAGTCGGCGACCTTGCCCAGCACCCATGGGTGGCGTCGGGCGGCGGTGTAGAAGCGGCCCACCCGCGCCGCTGCCGCGGTCACAGCCAGCCCCCGACGCCCCGCGAGTGGTCACGAGAGGACGGGAGTTCGGACTGAACGACGCCGGGGACGACGGGTGCGCCCTTGGCCGGGTTCTTCACCTCGTCCTCGAACATGTTCGCGAGACTCTCGCGGGAGTTGTACAGCCCAAGCGCGATGATCATCAGCAGCAGGGCGCCGATCCCCGCCTTGAGACTGAACTTCTGGATCATGATGACGACGACGAGGCAGACGAGACCGGCCTGCAGACCCTTGGTCGCCCACTCCTTGAACATGTTGATCCACGAGTCGCCGAGGTCGTTGAGCTGCCCGGCGAGCACCAGGCTGTGCATCGTGTTCACCGGACACCCCCGCCCTGAGCGGTTCCGGACTGAAGCGCGGCGACTTCCCACCGGCCGGAGCGGGCCTTGAGCGTGAGCTCGTACGCCAGCGGCCACCGACCACCGGCGTCCCGGGCTTCCACCCGGACGAGGACCCGCACCGCCGTGCCGTCGGCCGGCACCTTCTCGGCGGCCGCGTCTTCCTCGACCGCGGACACCTGCTCGACGGAGACCGCCGTGTACGGGGCGGGGGAGACGGCCGACATCTGCACACCGGGCGCGAGGTAGCGGTCGACCTCGCCGGCACCGGTCAGGTAGGCGGCGAGGAACTCCCCTACGGCTGAGGACAGCTCACCCTCCGGGACGTTCACGCCGTACGGCGACTTCGGCACCTCGGCCCGGCCCGGGCCGGCCACCACGCCGGGCGCGCCGGTCACCGTGAACGAGGCACCCGAGGCGTCGGCGGCCACCGGCACCGTGTAGTAGCGCACCGTTCCGTTGGCGTACTGCGCAGCCACCGTCACCGACCACGCGCCGTCCGCGCGCTGCGCACTGCGCACCGCGGTCACGGACGCAGGCCGCGACTGCGCACCCGCTGCCGGGTTGGGCAGCTCGACGTCCGGCGCCATCGACTGCGCAAGCCGCGCCTGCGCAGTCGTCGCGTCATCGGCGCTGCTGCGCAGCCACGCGCTGACGAACAACTGCGCATAGCCGGCCGGGTTGGCGGCGGCCGCCGCGGTGCGCACGGCGGTGGGCTTGGCCGGAGTAGCCGCCTCGACCGTGGTCGGGGTGGAGGCGACGGCGACGGCCAGGGCGACGGGGCCGGCCGCGATGACCGTCCAGACCGCCAAGCGCGAGAGCCGGACGCGGCGCCGCATCGCCTCCAGCCGGGCGCCACCCGCCATCGGAGCAGCAGCCTCGCTCTGTGAGGCCTGCTTGCCAGGAGACATGGTCAAACTCCCAGGTCAGAACGTGTGATTGCTGACCTTGAGAAAACCCGCCGACCCCGACCCGACCACCAACCACGAGACCCCGACCACGGTCACGATGGGGACACGAAGCCCGTGGTCGGGGTCATGGTCGGCCCGACCACAGACCCGACCATGGAGCCAACCTGGGTTTGTGGGCGCTCACCGCGTCATCCGCGGGCATCCCGCCGACGGATGCGCTGGCGCCCGTCTGCCGCACCCGGCCGGCGCCGTACGCGAGCGCGCAGAAGGACACCACCAGACCCGCGGGGGCAGCCTGCGCATCGGCACACCCGACCCTGCGCAACAGGACATCGGGATCCGCGGGCCGTACTGCGCACCCGCGGCACACAACCCGACTGCGCACGACCCTCGATCGGTTGCGCAGGCCGATTGCGCAACGCCCACGAAGGCTGCGCAATCGGGGCTGCGCAACGACTGCGCACCGTGCTGGCACGGCGTGGTCGGCCCGACCACGGCAGCTAGAAGGCTGCGTTGCCGGATCGTGACCGATGGTCGGGGCTCATGGCCGTCAGCCTGGTCGGGGCCGGCGGATGAGCTGACGGCATGGAACGCACGTACGCCTCCGCCTTCGCGCCCACCGGCCGTCCCACCCCGGCGGGCACGGTGCGCTGCCGTGGCCACCGCACGCGGCCTGCATACCGGACGGCGCGATGAGCGGCTTCGGATCCGGGGTCCGCCGCGGCGTGATGGCGGCCGATCAGTTCACGCAGATCGCCAACGGGTTGTTCCGCGACAGCCGCATCTCGTACCGAGCGAAGGGCCTCTTCGGCTACATCAGCACCCACCGTAACGGATGGCTGGTGACCATCGCCGCCCTCGTCGCCCTGGGCCCCGACGGGCGAGACGCGGTGCGGGCAGGACTGAACGAGCTGGAGAAGTTCGGTTACCTGGTCCGCGATCGAGTGCGCCGCCCCAACGGCACCCTCGGAGAGATCGTCTACAGCATCACCGACCGTCCCGCCGCTCCGGACGTTCCCCCGATCGACCCAGCATCCACCTTCCGGGAAGCCGGCAGCGACACCGACTTCGGCGCGGGCATCCGCCGCGGGGTGATGGCCGGAGACCAGTTCACGCAGATCGCCAACGCGCTGTTTAGGGACAGCCGGATCTCCTTCAAGGCGAAGGGACTGTTCGGCTACATCAGCACCCACCGGGACGGCTGGCAGATCACCGTCGCCAACCTGGCGCGACACGGCCGCGAACGCGTCGACGCGGTGACCACCGGCCTGGAGGAACTGGAGCACCACGGATTCCTGCTGCGCGACCGGGACCGCAACCCCGACGGCACGCTCGGGCAGGCCCTGTACTTCATCACCGACCTGCCCGCCCTGCAAAACCCCAGCTCACAACCAGAGTCGGGTTATCCAGGATTGGCTGAGCCAGTGTTGGCTGATCCCGGCACTAAGAACACCATCGTTAAGAAGACCAACAAGCAGAAGACCAACCCCCTCCGTCCGTGCGATCGCGGCGACGCCACGCGCACGAACGCACGGACGGCCCCCTCGCACGCGACAACGTCGCCGAAGCCACCGCCTCCGGCGGACGAGATGCACGCGGGGATCCGGCTGCTGCTGGACATCGGGGCGAGCCGTCCCGAACTGCTGCTGACCGGGCCGGCACTGACTGATCAAGGCCGCGTGGCGACCGTGATGCTGGAGGCCGGCTGGAGTCCCGAGCAGCTGCGCCACGTCATCACCGACCGGCCGCTGCCGAACCCGGTGCGCACCTCCATCGGCGCGATCATCGCCGCCCGGCTCCGCGCCGCCCAGGCCTACCCGCCGCCCGCCACCGCCGCCCGCCCCGCCGCGGCCCCGCTGGACGAACCGTTCGCGGAGGCAACCAGGTCATCGACAGCGGCCGCCGCCCGCTCCGTGACCCAAGCCCTCGCCTACCGGGCCCTCGTCGAGTGCGCCGGCTGCGGCGTGCCCGCCACCGCCCCCGGCGAAGACCTCTGCCCCACCTGCCTCGGCTGGCCGCTGTGCCGCACCTGCCCCGGCCCGACTCGTAAGCGAGCCCACCCCGACGGCGACGGCCGCTGCACGACGTGCGCCTCCGCCTGACCGACCAACCGGAAGGACAGCCCGTGACCGACACTCGCCGCACACCATCGCCACCCGGCTTCGCCCAGCACCTGCACCCCTTCGCGGCTGCCCCGGGCCGGTGGGAGGCGGAACACGCACGCGCCCTGCGAACCGGCCACGTCCGCGACCACACCTGCACAGCCGAGTGCGAACCCGTGCTCGTCTACGAGCGCACCCGGTGGGGCTGGCTCGCCTGGACGGTCCCAGGCGACGGTTCACGGCCTGAACTCCCCCACCAGATCGGAGTCCTCACCCCATCGGCCACACCCACGCAGCGCATGGCCCTGCGCTGGCTGACCAGGCGCTCCGCCCGGCGCATCGGCCTGGCCCCCGGCATCCGCGCCTCGCTGCGCTTCGGCACCGTCGCGGTCGCATTCTTCAGCCTGGTCGCCGGCCTGTTCGCCATGGCCGATGGCATCCCCGCCGACGTCGCCCTGCCAGCGATCTTGCTCGCTCCGCTGCTCGCCGAACACCTGCCGGCCACGCTGGACGCCCGGGCCCGCGAACACGTCCGCAGCGTCGAAGGTGCCAGCGCCTGCCGCTACCTCCAGCGCCTCGCCGCCCTGCACACCTGCCTCATCCAGGCCGCCGCCGGCAGCGACCGCTACGAACTGCGCCGGTCGGCCGAGATCGGCCAGCACCTGCTGTGGGACGCCGCCGACATGCTGCAGACGCAAGACACACGCTCGGCCTCATGCGCACTCATCACCTGCGAACGGCTGATGCTCCAGCTCGCCGACCAGGTCGCCCGGATCCTCAAGCACGCACCCGCCCAGGCCCGGCCGGACCACGCGGACCAGGCCCGCAAACCGGGGCGGCCGCCTGGCGCCCGGTCGACGACATTGCCAGCACCTCAGCACACGCCCGGCACCTCACCACCGGAGGGAGCACTCGTCATGCCCGGACCCAACACCGCCGCCCGCACCTCAGCGGTCTACCTGCTCTTCGCACACGAGCCCTACTACCCCGGCCCCGGTACACAGGAGATCAACACCACCCTCGTTGCCGCCGACACCCTGCTCCATCCGCAGGTACTCCAGCCCGACGGCACTCGGATCCACGCCCTTCTCACCCAAGGACGGCGGCCGGGCGAGATCATCCCGCTGGCCACCCTTACCCACGAACTGAACGGCGGCGCCGACTGGCCGACGGTCGGCGACTGGGAGAGCGTCACCGTCGACCTGGTGCACCTGGTGAAGACACAGATGTGCGATGCCCTCAGCCTCGGGCTCCCCGAAGTCGCCCGGGCCCTGATCTGCACCGGCCCCGAGAGCCAGGTGCGCGCTTTCGACGCTGCAGCAGGGGAGTTCACCGTCTACGGACCGGCCGACCGCACCAAGGTCCTGACCGAGGTCGGCATGTTCCTCACCGGCCTCGCGGCCGAGCAACCCTTCTGGCCGGGCGACGGACTCCTGCCGCCGCTGTGCCAGAGCGTCTGACAGCAACGTCGGAGCAGAACGCTGATCAAGGGACCACGACGTTTCAGACGAACGCCTGCCGTCCCAGGACCGGCGTCCTGGGGCGGCAGGCTGATCCACACTTAACGCTCGCGACGGCGACTGTGCTCGCTGTGCGGCGCCGCCGCCGAGCTTGCCCCGGTCCTGAAGGGCTTCGACCATGGGTTCGGGTAATGGTGCGCGAGGGTCAGCCAGCGATCCGGGACGCAATGAGCCGGTTGGTGAGCTCCACCGTTCCGAGGTACCACCAGAAGATCCAGTCCAGGAACGCTTCGTCGTAGTCGCCGCGCTGGTCTGCCTTGCGGTGGCGCAGGTCGTATCGGTTGGCGATCTCGAACAGTGCCCCCTCGTCCTTGCCGAGCTTGTCCTTGAGCAGGGCGCGGCGTTCCTCGAGGATGCCCGCGAGGGTGACGATCGCCGACCGCTTGCTCTCCACCGTCGTGTCCCGGCCGCGGAACAGGGCGATCGCGTGGCGGACCCGGGTCGTGATGTCCGGGGCGCTGTCGTTGAGCGCCTGGTGTACCAGCGCGCTGCGGGCGTCGTCGGTGACGGCTACCAGGCGCCCGAGGTCCTCGCCTTCGGCAGCCAGCTTGTACTCGATGCCGGCCTCGCGCAGTAGCTCGTTGACCTTGCCCCGGTACAGGATGCGGGCGGGCCCGTTGTGGAACTCCGAGTGGTGCCACCCGCAGTTGTTCCAGGAGTGGAAGCGGCGGGTGCGGGGCCGGCTGACGAGGTCGTGGAAGACCTCGATCAGACCGAAGAAGGTGTCCTCGTCCCATGTTTCCGGGGTCAGAGGCCACAGGTCCGGGATGCCCAGTCGCCGCTCGATCACTCGTGAGGCGTCCGGCAGCTCGGTGGGGTCGTCGACGCATTCCTCGCCGAAGACCTCCGCCAGGTAGCCGTTGTCGGCGAAGTCGCTGATTATCCGGGTGAAGTCACGGCGGGTGTCGCGTGCTGTGCTGCCGTCGTGCGACAGGCTGCGGCCCTGCCGCTGTGGCCAGTACGGTCGCGGCTCGGCCGCATGCCGCAGTTCGGCTGCGCGGCTGACCAGCTCCTTCAGCCACTCCCGCTTGTCCATCCCGCCCCGCTGCCCCCAGCCGGGGGTGGTGCTGGCCCACGGATCGTCCGAGGGTGCGGGGCGCTCGGGCAGGTCCTCGAAGTCGGCCGCCGCTGTGGTGCCGACCAGGGCCTCCGTCAGCAGCCATACCGCCTGCTCCTCCCACGAGGTGTTCGACGACCGAAGGACCCGCTCGCCTTCGGACACGAACAGCGACGTCGGCCAGCGGAGCTCGTAGTTGCTCAGATCCAGACTCACCGCGTCATCATCACCCACCCAGGCAGGCTCCAACTGGCCCACGGAGCATGAGCATTCGGCCGGGAAACGGTCCTTGAACGGCCTTCGCGGTGGACAGCATCCCTCGTGGCGCTCAGCGTCGTCCCAGTTCATGCCGACCCCAGGGGCTGTCCATGGCCAAGCGCACCGCGAAGAAGGGCAGCAGCAGACCAGTACGGCTGTCCGCCGACCGGCTACGGAAGGGCTGGCCCGGCCCCGCCGGCACCCGCGTACGGCTCGCCACGGCAGCGGACACGGACACCGTCGACGCGCTGCTCGATACGGCTGGGGCCCGGCTCATTCCGGCTCTGCGGTCCTCCATCGAGCAGGGCACGGCAGGTGCCGCCCTCCTGGACGGTCTGGACGGCACCACCAAGACGTTCTTCGAGGACTTCGCGCGCCGGACCATCGGGCACTCGATGGCCGACTCGATGGCCAGTGTCAGCCTGACTCTCGTGGCGGTCGACGAGCGGGACCGGCCGATCGGCGCTCTGTCCGTCACCGCCCCCGGAACCATCATCGAGCGGGCTCTGGAGCACGGGTACAGCAACGTGCAGGCTGTGACCCTGAGCGTGGCCATCGGCAAAGTACACGGCCTGGCGGTAGCCGAGCAGGCCCGCGGCCAGGGCCTCGCCAGCTTCCTGCTGAAGCGGGCCTGGCAGGTCTACGACCAGCTCGACTACTTCCTGCTGTACGGGTCCTTCGAGACCGAGCGGGACCTGGGCGCCTTCTATAAGGGCTGCGGATACACCGTGCACGCCCCCGGCGAGGGGTTCCTTCTCGACCGGATCGACCTGCCCTTCGGCATCCACGCCGGCCCCGACCAATGCGTGTTCACCCGCTGGCGGCCTCCCCGCTGAGTGGCCGCCGGCCGTTCACATCACAGGTCCGTCCACGGGCGAGGATTACCGCCGACCAGAGGCATCCACACGTCCTGGGAGGGACCGTGCTGCTCCAGGTCTTCCAGCACGGCGGCTCCCAGCCGGACCTCCCGAGCGAGACCCGCCACGAGCGGGTGCTGAGCGACCATTGCCTGCAGATCGCTCATCCGATTCTCCAGCCTGGCCCGGGAGGCACCGGTGAGCACGAAGAGCACCCGGGGAAAAACCGGATACCGGCGCAGCCAGGCGGGACCTGCGGTGGCCTGCCTCCGCCGGCCGACGGGCTGGGCCTCGTACTGGAACAGGCGGGCGTATTCGATCAGCTTCACGGCCAGTCGCTCACTGCTCATGGTGCTGCGATCGACTTCCACGAACGCGCGCAGCTTTCGCCGGTGTTCGCTCTCGACGACCGTGTAGTACATCACTGCGTCGGCCACGATCCGCTCGCCCTCGCCGATGGAGTGGGACACCTCAGGGGTCCAGTCCCATGGGCCGTGCTCGTGCCCGAGCCGGCGGGCGTCTGCGGCGAAAGCAAGGTGAGCGCGAACGACGGCGAGCGTGTGCGGGGTCTTCAGCGACGCTGCCGTGGTCGAGGTGATGGGGTAGGGCGGCCGCCCCCGCAGGACGGGCAGGTCCCGGGTCAGCCGGGCGCCCTCCTGCGTGAGGTACCAGGCGTTGGTACGGGTCCGGTTCGCGTCCGGCAGCACCGTGCAGTCGACGAAGCCGTAGGAGCGCAGCCTGTTCAGAACACGGGACATCAGCTGTCGCGTTCCGTCCGGGCGCAGCATTCGGCGCAACTGGCTGGTGGTGACGATGCGGTGCTGGGCGAGCCCCGCCAGCACTTGGTGGGCCAAGGTCTCAGCGGGGCTGGGGGCCGGTTTCGTCGCCGGAGTGCTCCGTGCGGCGCTGCTCATGAGACGTTTCCTTCCGCGGCCGTGGCGGTCTCCGGCGGAGACCGTCGGTTGCTGCTTCAGGAAACCCGCGGGCCCCGACCTGACCCCCGACCACGAAGCCCCGACCATGGTCACGAAGTCGAAACAGCCTCGCGATCTGCGCCGTGGCTGACGTCCATGGCCCCGACCACGGGGCGCGCCCGCGCGCCAGAGCAGCTTGCTCCTGCCGGGGAGTTCGCCAGCTTTACGGCAAGGGGCTGGGGGTGAACCAGGAAGAGGGCGGCCCCAAGAGAAGTTCGGCGATGGCCGGTCCGCAGCAGCCGAGGGCTGCTGCGGGGCGTGGTGGCGAGCCACGCCATGCCGGCCATCGTGCGACACCCGGCCCGCAAGGGACCAACGACCCGTAACCGGATGCCGCGTCTATGGGGCGGTGGGCGAAGGGGCGCTCACCGCCGGTTTCTGCCCCGGGGTTGGGCGGCCTGCTCAAGGATGCGCCGGCGCGTCCACCGTCGGCGCCCGCCCTTCTCCGTGAGAGCGTCGGCGGTTTCCAGCAGGGGCAGATTGCCCTGGGACAGGCTGCTGGAGAAGGAGTTGACGCTTTTGAACCCCAGCAGTGCCGCGGCCTGAGTCGCTCCGAGGAGCTCGTCGGGGTCGCCGTCGACAGGGACGTCGGGCAGTGCGGGGGCAGTGCGCTTCGCGCCGGCGTGCTTGCCGCGGCCCGGCCGGGTGGCCATCCAGTCCAGCAGGGTCTGCACGCGCCACAGCTGTCGGCGGTAGGGGTTTTCGGCGGTGCCCAGCTCTTCGACGACGTCCGGGTCGGGGAAGTACCCGGGGTGGTCGCGGACGAAGGTGGTGACCTGGTTGGGGTTCTTGTAGCCCAGGAACCTCGAGGCCTCGGCGGCGTTCAGCAGGTCCTGCGGGTCACGGGCGGGCGGTGTGTGCTCGCGCAGGCGTGCCGGCGGGCGGTTCGCGAACCACTCGCTGACCTTCGCGTGGTCCCACAGGCGGGCGCGGCCGCGCATGTCGGCGATTTCGGGGAAGCCGTTCTCGGCGCGGTCGTTGTAGAGGCCGCTGATCCGCGCGGGCGTCAGGCCCTGTTCAGCCGCGATCTCGGCAGCGTCGGCCAGGCGAGGCTCACGGCGCGAGGTCATGGCAGAACCGTCCGTCCTGTCGGAGGTGAGCCGGCCTGCCCGGCTCACAACTCACATAATGGCAGGAGTTTGGGGCGGGGGTCCAGTACGCTGCCCAGGTTTTCCCGGCCGGTGCGAGGAAGAAGTCATTCCTCCGGGATCAGGCACACACCGCGGCGAGCCGCGTCCTGGGCCATCTCCGAGTAGGCCAGGGCTGCCGGAGTCATCTCCCACTCGGCCAGGGCGAGCAGCAGGACCAGCTCGTCGCGGTCCTGGGACGCATCGCACGGCATGCCGGCCGCGGTCGCGGCCGCCACCAGATCCCCGCCGGACAGCCCGGCGAAGCGGGCCGCCACCGTGTCGCGCAGGTCTGCAAAACCCTGCTGGTACAGCTCACTCGCTTCGCGCAGGAGCAGCACCAGGTCCTCGTCGTGGCTGGCCGGTGCGGCCGCGGCGAGGTCGAGGAGGCGCTGGGTGGTCGTCGTCATCATCAGCAGTATGCCCTTCAAGAAAGATCAGAGAGGTGTGGGAAATCTTCAGAGCGGAGCGGCACAGCCATCGCACGGAGATCGTCGTGTCCGCCGGGCCAGGTCGGGCTCCTTGCGGGGCTCCTCCTCCAGAGCCGCTCGGACCTGCTCCTCGAGGGCGGTGAACTCCGGGCCGTCGTCGGAGCAGACCACGCCGGGGTCGGGCGCTCCGCAGGCCGCTGCGTGCCGGATCAGATCGGTGATGCGCCAGTCAGCGCGGAAGCTGTCGCCTCGGACCTGTTCGACCTCGGCGTACAGGTCGGCCAGCCGCGGCCGCCGGCCGATGGAGAGCAGCACGTCGTGGCGGGAGGCGAAGACGCACAGCGAGCACGAGCAGCGGGAGGTCCCGCCCCAGTCGCCCGCACCGGGCGCCGAATCGTACGTCCAGCAGTACGGCACCGGCGCGTCGGCGTGCCACTCCTTGACCGCGTCGGTCGACCAGTCCTTGACGGGCAGCCACTCGTCGACGACGCGCGCACTGTTGGCCTGCACCGTACGGAACGCCTCCCGCTTCTTGCGGTCGGGCCCCTCGTCGCTGCGCAGACCCATGACCTTCAGGATCCGCACCGGGCGGTCGAGCTCGCGCTTCAGACGGTTGACGATCGGCGTCCAGGCGCTGGAGACCACGCTCTCCTTGGCGCTCTTGCGGCAGTACGGGCTGCCCATGCGCGGGAAGCGCCCGTACGCCGCGATCTCGGTCAGCAGGCTGCGCGGCATCCGGGTGCCGTCCGGGCCCGGCATCGTGCGGGTGACCTCCAGGTGCCGGTCGGCCGGCACCCCGAAGGCAGCGCTCTGCAGCGCGGCGAGCTCGGACACTCCGGGATAACGGATGCCGCCAAAGACGACCGGCGGCCACTCCAGCACTCCGAGGCTGGAGTGGTAGGAGATCACCCGGTCGGCCACGCCGGCGGCCCGGGCGGCTTCCATGAACACAAACATCATGACCGCGCTGGCCTTGCCGCCGGACAGCTGGGGCGCGAGCAGGTCGTAGGAGGTCAAGTCGGGCGCGCGAGGCGGGCGGTGGACGGTACGCGAAGGCATGGCAGCTCCAAGGAGACGAGAACGGGGGGGCGGCAGGACTGGCGGCCGATCGCGGGCGGCGGTGCCCGAGCACCTCACGCCGCTGCAGGCTCGGCGTCTGGACGTTTCGGGTAGGGCCGCAGCACGGGGAGACCTAGCTCGATCTCCTCCCGCTCACGGCGGGTCCGGCCAAGCCGGAACACGTAGCGGTGCACACCGCGGTGCCGGACGTTGCGGGCGCCAACCGCGACCAGGGCCTCACGCAGCCACAGAGCTGGGTCGCAGCCGGGCCGCGGCCGCGGAGCTCCGAGCGCAAGGAGTTGAGCAGCGGCGTATTCGTGGCCCTGCTCGGCGCGGCGGATCTTCTGCGCTGCCCGGTCGTGGAAGACGGTGCCGTCCGGCAGAAGCTTCACCGTCCGGGCGGTTGCCCGGCCGGCGTACACCGCGTTCGTTGCCGCGTAGATCGTTCCCACGTGCCCGGGCATCACCAGTCGGCCGGAGGCGGTGCGGCGCGGGACGGGGTCGGCGAACGAGACAACGCCGCGTACCCCGTCCGCGAGCAGAGCATCGAAGCAGCGGGCGAGGAACCACGACTCCGAGTTGCCGGGGCACTCATCGAGCAGGACGAAGCGCGAGCACACCAGCGACTCCGTGTAAGGGCGCAGCCCCGGCAGGGGCTTGGTGAGGACAGCTGTGCTGACCGGAACCCCGAACACGGCAACGCCGCACAGCCGACGCCTGCTGCCGGACACGTCATACAGGCCGAACTGCACCTTCACCGCCGGGTACGACCGGGAGTAGTGGTGCGCGACCACAAACGTCTTGGCCGGCTCTTTCTCGGGGATGACGTCCACGCGGTAGTTCTGGGCATCGAAGCCACCATCGCGGACGTGGCGCCAGGAGTGCTTTCCCGCCCGCCACCGCTGGCACCAGGGCGACGCTGTCTGTGCCTCAGCCAAGTCCTCGAACGGCAGCGTCTCTTGGACCGGGAGGTTCACTGTCCCTCCCCGTCTGCTGCGGTCTTCTCGGACAGGTCCGCATCCAGGCCGGGAAGCAAGGTGAGCTGATCGTCGGAGACGGAGGAACCGCGTCGCTGCCGCACCGGCCTCTTCTCCGGGGCGGCCGGAGTGTCCACGGGGTCCGTGCCGTCGGCAGGGTGGGGGCAGGGGCATAACCACCGGCAGGGCTGCTGGCCGAGCCCGTGGTGGATCACGGCGACGACGAAGCCGCCGCGGTCGGTGATGGTGCCGGCGTAGTCGTCGAGGCGGGGGCCGCTGGCGCTGACGCACTGGGCGTGGTGACCGGAGCCGCAGGGGTGGCAGATGCCCCGCTCGCAGGAGCACCAGCGGTGGAAGCCATGGGGGTAGGCGTCCTCGATCTTGCGCAGTCCCCTGGTCCAGGCGTTCGCGCGGACCCAGGCGCCCTCCGCCTCGGTCATCGGGGAGGTCACGCTGGAGGGGACGGGGTCGAGGATGCCCATGATCGATGCGCCGATCAGGCGCAGCCAGGTCGTCATGTCTCGTCTCCGAACAGAGTTGGGGTGGTGTGGAGTTCGTTCATCCAGGCGAGAAGGCGGGGGAGGTTGGTGTCGGGTCCGAAGGCGAGATAGGTGCCGTCGCAGCTGGTGCGCCCGAAGGCCTGCGCGATGCGCAGCCGCCGGCGGGAGTTGACGCGGCCCATGTGGACGGTCAGGCCTCGCTCCTGCGCCCTCAGGGCCAGGCGGTGCGCGGCCGGTGAGGTCTTCCACTGGGTGGAGCCCGCGAGAAACAGCACGTCGATCAAGTCCCAGGGGATGAGGCCGTTCTCGCTGCCGTCCTGGGCGGCGAAAGCGACCGGAACACCCAGTGCGCGGATCCGCTCCAGCCATGGCAGCGACTCGGCCAAGGTCGCCGCGGCGTCCATGGGGACGTCGGGGGCGACGGCCCACAGGCAGCGGTCTCGGCCGTAGCGGTCGACGGTCGCCTTCAGCCAGGCGAACCAGGCTTCGGCGCCGGGCCAGCCCTTGCCGAACTTGCCGTTGTCGCAGGCGTACAGGGCACCGGGCGGGATCACGTTGACCTGCGCCGGGGTCGTCATGCAGCCCAGGAGGCCGGCCTGCATGGCGGCCCGTACGTCAGCTCCGGACGGCGTGGCCAGGTACAGCACGGCGCGGGAGCGAGGCACGGGCAGGGGATAAGGACATGGGTGCGCGCATGACGGGTCCTTCCGAAGGTCGGCGGTCGGGCGGTTCAGGCGAGCGGGAGCTGGGCGGCGGCACCGGAGAGCAGGGCGTCCCACTCCTCCTCGAAGGCCTCGTCCTGCTTGTTGATCACGCGGGCGGGGGCGGTGGCGAAGAGTTCCTCCGCCATCGGCCACGCCTTCGCGCGGCGGCGCACCCAGGAGCGGGCGCGCCCGTAGATGGGGTCGTGCTCGACGTCGACGTGGTGTCGCTCGGAGACGGAGATCAGTCGCCGGGCGAGCTGCTGGGGGCGGCCGAGGTCGATGCGCTCGGTGGAGCGCATCACCGGCCGCCGCTTTCCGGAGTCGGACAGCAGGAACAGCCGGCGCACGTGGTACAGCGCCCACGGCATGTCGAGCTCCCGCTCGAACGCCTCCAGGCACGCCCGGTCCCGCGGCCGCGAGGGGTCGAACATCTCCAGGAGGGTCTTGCGGCCGTAGAGCTTCGCGTTGGGGTTGAGGCTCATCGCCGTGTACTCCAGGCGCAGCACCTCACCGGCGATGTCCGGGTGGGAGCGCATGCGTTCCAGGTGGGCGGGCAGCGCGCCCATGGAGGTGGGGAAGCAGCAGAAGGTGCAGTACGACTTCGGCCAGTGCACGCCGAACCGGTCCAGGAGGTAGGCCTCGCACTGCTGCCGGTCCCAGCCCCAGTCGATGAGCGGAACACGCCCGTGCGCCCGGGAACCTTCGAGGCAGCCTGGTCGCCGAAGCGGCGGCCTTCCTCGTCGGCGTTGAAGCCCATGATCTGCCTGAACGGGCGGCCGCCGAAGACCTGGGTGATCCACCGGTCGCCGACCTCGCCCTTCGCCCGCAGGCTGCACTTGCGGACGCCGGCCTGCTGCGGGACGGACCCCACGGACTCCAGCTCGTCCCACAGCGTCCACAGGCCCCGGGCGAACAGCCGCTCGGGACGGCGGGAGTCGTCCAGGACCGTGATCCCGTCGGCCTTCAGGTGCCCGGCCCGCGCCAGCTGCACGATCCTGACGCCGCGGGAGCGCAGCAGCGGAAGCATGAACTCCTCGCACAACAGCCGGGTTTCGGGCCACTCGCTGCCAGTGGCCATGTAGAGGACGGCGGTACGCGCCAGGTCGATGCCGTGCGCGGCGGGGTCGATGAGCATCCGCGCGAGGTAGGCGGTGGAGTCCGCGCCGAGCCCCCAGTTGATGACGGTGTCCAGCTCGTCGTCGGCGGCGAGGCCGGGCAGCGACGGCGTGAACGCAGTGCTAGGCATGGCGGTGCGTCACTCCTTCGCGATCCGGTCGGGCAGGGGCTGGGCGGGGATGATGAGGACCAGGGCGTCGGTGAGCCACGGGTCGCAGGTCGGCCACGGATGGCCGTTGGACAGCACGACGACCGGGCCGGGTTCGTGGGTGAGGTGGCAGCACACGCCGCACTGGCAGGCCGGGTCGTAGGGCTCGGGGTGGGCGGTGTACTGGTCGTTGAAGTAGTCGGCGCCGCGCAGGGAGACAGCGGCCAGGATCAGGTCGCCCTCGACGACGTCGCTGGCGCGGGCCACGCGCGCGTGAACGGGGTCGGCGAGCAGTGGGGCGTGGTCGGCGTCGTCGGGGTAGGCGGTGACGACGGCCTCGAAGAAGTCGACGTGCTCAGGCACGGCACGGTCCTCTCCCTAGCCTGTGCCCGGCCGTGAATGGCCGGGCACGGGAAGGCGGTTAAGGTCTCAGAGCAGGGCGAGCGCGGCTGCGGGGTCCGCGACCAGGACGGCGCGCTGCTCGGCGAGCAGGCGGGAGCTGCCGCTGGAGCGGACGTCGCCGTCAGGGGGGCGCGGCGAGCAGGGGCCGTTTGAGGGCGAGGGCGGACTCGGCGATGCGGGTCGCCTCGGCGTGGTCGAGGGCCTCGATGAGGATCACCGCGCGGGCGAGTGCGGCGAGCAGGCGGGCGCTGGCCTGGAGCGTCGCGCCGCTGGCTGCGGTGCCGGGCCGGTAGAGGCTGACCACTGCGCCGCCGTCGGCGGGGATGGAACTCAGCAGCTGGGCATGGTCGTGCGGGTGGGCGCGGTCGAGTCCACGCGGCAGGACGGCCAGCGTCGCCCGGCCCGCCTGGGCAACTGCCCGGTGGGCGGCGGAGTCGACGCCGTAGGCGAGTGTGGCGGTGACCGTGTGGCCGGCCTCGGCGATCGCCGCGGCGAAGGCGTGCGTGCGGGTGATGGCCTGCTCGGTGGCGTTCCGGTTGCCGGTCACGGCGACGGAGCAGGCGGTCAGCTGGGGCAGCTGGTCGTCGCCGCGGACCCACAGGCCCAGCGGGCAGTGGGGCCCGAGGTCCGCCAGGGCGGTGGGCCAGACCTCGTCCGAGTGGATGACGAACGGGCAGGTCAGTGTTGCGTTGTCGAGTTCCTCGCGCGGTTTGTACTGGGCCAGGCGCCCGCTGTTGTCGCGGCGCAGGCGCCGCTGCCAGACCTCGGCAGGGGAGTAGTCGGCGAGGTCGGCGGCGACCTGGTCCGGGGCGAAGTGGGCGGCCAGCGCGGCGCGGGCGGCACGTTCGGGCAGGGCGGGCTCGGGCATGGCGGCCTCTCGGGCATGGCGCGGCACCGGCAGGCGAACCGGTACCGCGCCGGGGTGGGCGGTGAAGGGAAAGAAGGGGCAGAGCGTCAGCGGCCGACGTGAAGGGGAGAGCCGTCGGCTCCTGAGGTGGCGGTGCTGGACCAGCCGGAGGACCTCTGCTTTTCCCACCAGGCGGGAGGATTGCCGGGCTGCCTGGTGGGGGGACGGGGCGCGCTCGGAGCGGCGGGCTGAGGCGTCGGGGGAGGGGTGACGGGAGCGGCGGCGGCCGGGCTGGGCAGGCTGGCTTCGGTGTAGGCGATGCGCTGGCGCAGGCTGATGCCGAGGTCGTCGACGCTCAGGTAGATGGAGTTGTCCTTGATCTCGGTGATGCGGCCCTTGACCAGGACGGTGACTCCGCTGGTGAGGGATTCGGCGGCGTTGCGGGCGAGGTCCCGCCAGGCGGTGCACACGTAGGGGATCGGGGTCCCGTCCCGCCACTTCTGGGTGGCGGCGTCCCACTGGCTGGGGGTCTCGGTGAGGCGGAAGCGGCAGACGGCGATGCCGGATTCGGTGAAGCGGCATTCGACGTCGCTGGTGACGGTGCCGGACACGTGCGTGATCGACGGGGCCATGCGAACACCTCCTATCTCAAATAATAGTGTGTTCTGAGGGTGGGTCAATCCCCCCTCGTCCGCTGCATCCAGCGGCCCAGCCGTCGCAGCCACTGCCGCCACCCTCCGGCTGCCGCTGGCGCCGGTGTGGCGCTCCCGCTGAACACCGTGGAGTCCTCGACCTCCACGTGCAAAGGCACCGTCTGCCCGGGCTGGACGAGCAACTCGTCGGTGGTGTCGAGGTGAACCGATACCCGCACGGCCTGCATGTCGGCGTCCAGGTAGGCGAAGACCAGGACTCCGGCGATCTCGATGCAGGGCAGGCCTTCGTCGTCGGGGCTGGCCATCGGGTGGAAGACGGCTGCGCTGTTGACCTTAACGCAGACGTCCTCGTCCGCGAAGCGGAAGCCGTCCGGAGCAGGCAGGGTCCGCACCAGCCGGCCGACCTCGTTGGCGTACAGCGAGTAGTGCTCGTCTCCACGTTCTTGGTCCGCCCCGTAGTACAGCTCGACGGCCTCACGGTCGTTCAGGGGTGGGCGCTCCGGGATGCCGTCGTCCCCGAGCAGGTTGTCCCAGCTGCTGCGGACGTGCCCGGCCAGGGCGGCCAGCGCGGAGTCCTCGTCGTTCCACAGCGTCACCTCGTCCTCGTGACGGTCCTGGCGGCGCAGCACCCAGACGCTGCCCGCGACGAGCCGCGTGCGGGGCACCGGGCCGGTGAAGTCGAAGCGGGCGAGCCACTTGCCGAGGATGTCGACGGTGTCCGCACCGGGCCACTCGTCGGTGCGCTCATGAAGCGCGTTCATCTGCTCGTACAGGTCGATGACGGCTGCACCCTCGGGCGTGGCCGGGTCGGGCGTGATCACGGAAGCCTCCTTCAACGAAGGGATGGTGGGGCGAGTGGGGGTCACGGGTTGCCGTCCAGGAGGCTGCGCACCAGCCCCATCAGGCGTTCCTGCTCGGCCGTGAGCTGGGCGGTGCGCAGGACGCGCCTGCGCAGTACGGGCACGTCGAGGCTGATGCCGGCGGGAACATCGGGCTGCTCCGGCGGAAAGACCAGACGGTAGTTCCGGGTGTGGATCATCCATGCCTCGTACCGGTCGGCCGGGCTGCCGCTGCGGGCGGCGTGGCCCTCGTCGGGCGAGAGCGACGGACACGGGCAGGATGGATCGGTACAAGGCCGCCCGGCCGGGTGGCTGGCCAGGACGGGACGCTGCCGGTAGTGCGTGGCCGTGCCGTTGAGCATGGGACAGTGCGCGGCGGCGTACGGCAGGCACTCGGGGTGCAGCGCCGGTTCCGGCGAGCAACCTTGGGTCACGTCGGCCGGGCGCACGATCAGGAAGCACCGCTCGTCAAGGTGCTGGCCACAGATCTGGCACAGGCGGTGCAGGAACGCGGTACGGGCCCGCTCGGCGTCGAGACTGCCGAATGCCGCGTGGCCGCCGTGGATCAGAGACACCCACGGCACTACCAGCCCGCCCGCCAGCGGCCGGCGCGCACAGCGTTGAGGGATCGGGTGCATCGGTGACGTCCTTCGGATCGCGGGAATGTGGGTCGGCTGGGAGCGACGACGGCCGGGCATCAGCTGTCCTCCGGAGGGGGCGGACCGGTCAGGAGCGCTTCCCAGTGGGCGTAGCGGCAGTCGGTGGCGGCGTGCAGGCGCAGGTGCAGCCAGGCCAGGTCTTGCCCGGCCCGCAGGACGGCTTCGGCGCCGATGGCCGCGGCCCGCGGATACGCCGTGCCGTCATCGGGGTCGGCGGCCGCCACGATCAGGCCCGGCCGGTGGGGCATGTGGCGGAGCGTGAAGCTCGTGTAGCTGCGGTCATCCAGGAGCACGAGCGGAGCGCTCTGGTACTCCTCGGAGGTGAACAGAGGTGAGGGCAAGTGCTTCACAGGGACCGGGCACGGCAGCAACCCGATCGGGTCGTCGTCGAGGCGGTCGCTGATGACCAGCACCGGCTGGTGGGGTCTCTCCTCAAAGGCCTGTGCGGAGGCGGACATGGTGGGTGACACGTCGCTTTCGTGAGGGGGTGGGATAGCCAGACGGGCTGTCCCGCCTCGCGCGGGTCCGGATCCGCCTGCGCCGCACGAGGCGGTGCGACGCAGGCACGCGGGTCAGTCCTCGATCAGCTCCAGGCAGGAGATCGGGACACCGTTGCCGGGAATCCGGAAGCGACGGACGTTCTGCGGGATGCGGTAGTGGCTGTTGCGGGGGTGGGCGCGCAGCTGCCGGGTCGACTCTTCGTCGAGAAGGAAGCCCGCACGGCTGCCGGTGCGGTTGCGTTCCTGCACGGCGCCGGTCAGGCCGCGCAGTAGCTTCGAGCGCAGGGCGGGGGTGATGCGGGCCCGGCGCCCGGACTGGATGTGAGCGAACGCGGCCTTGTCGATGGCGCGGAGCCGCTGTGCGGCGGCTTCCTGTACCTGTGCGACGGCTGCCGCGTCGGGCAACTGCCGGATGAAGTCCCGGACGTCGTCGATGGTGATGGACATGCTGGTTCGCCTCTCTGCGTGGAGGGGTGGACAACCGGCCGGGCACGGGGTGTGCCCGGCCGTGGGGTGGAGGAGCCATTCGAGGCGGCGCGGTGGGGCGGGTATGCGGGCTCAGCCCCAGTCCGGGCGGTCTAGGAGTCGGCCGGGATGTCGGTGAGTTCGATGCAGAAGGCCGGGACCTTCGGGATGCGATAGCGCTTCTCGCCGTCGGGGACGGTGAAGCGGGTGTTGTGCGGGTCGCGGCGCAGCTGGTCGGTGGAGTCCTCGTCCAGCAGGAAGTCGAAACGGCTGCGGGTCTTGTTGGGTTGTCCGACGGTGCCGGTCAGGCGGCGCAGGCAGGCAGGAGTGATCGTGGTGTTGATCCGGCCGATGCGGCCCGGGAGGAGGACCGGGCGCTTGGCAGCGTCCAGTTCGATCAGACGCGTGGCCGCCGCCTCCTGGAGAGCGACCACAGCTCCGACGTCGGACAGTCCGCTGACGAAGGTGCGGATTTCGGCAAGGGTGGGCATGGGGCGCCTCTTTCCTGGTTCGTGATGGGGCCGAGGGGTCGGTCTGGCGTTCCGGGGCGGGCACCGGATGTCGGCACCCGCCGGATCCGCGTGGGTCAGGCCGCAGCCTTGGGCCGGTGGCTGGCGACGGCCTGCTGCTCGACCTCGGACAGCTGGTAGCTGCCGTCGTCGGCCTGTCCGAGGGATTCCAGGAGCAGCAGGTAGGCGGCCTGGAGCCGGTCGGGGGACTCCCAGAGGTAGACGTGCGTCATCCGGGCGGTGTCGAACTGCTTGGGCTCGCGGATGGCGTCCTCGAACGCGGCGGCGACCTGGGCGAACAGCACGTTGGCCAGACGGTTCTTGGGGAAGCTGGCGGCGGTCTCGGAGGCCGAGTCGTTCTCGGGGTCCTTGGCTCCGAGCAGCAGCGCCACGGTCTGGGTGCGCTGCTTGTCGGCCCACTTGCCGTAGAAGCGGGGCAGGTCCATCAGGATCTGCTGGGCGAACAGCCGGGCCTCGTCGGGCAGGGTCTTGCCGCGCACCAGCCGCTTGACGAACTCCTGCCTCGGTCCGGCGGCGGCCTTCCAGGCCCGGTTGCACGCCACGATCCGGGCCCGCTCCTCGGCCTTGTGCTCGTCCTCCTCGGTCTTGGGCTTCTTCGGCTGGGCCCGGACCTTGTGGCCGTACGCGGCCGGGTCGGCGCAGTGCCACACGGCCCGGTGCTCGTCGTCGAGGCGAGCGCTGTGGCCGGGGCAGTTCTTGTGGTTGTCCTCGGTGAGCGGGTTGCCCAGCCCGCTGGTGAGCTCCGTCAGGGGACGGGACGGGTCCTTCTCGTAAGACGGCACCCTGCCCAGCAGGGGGATGTTCGCCGCCCTCAGCTCCTCCTCGGCCTTGGCACGGGTCTTGGCGTCGGCCTGCTCGGCGCGCAGCAGGGCCATCTCCTG
This sequence comes from Streptomyces canarius, assembly GCF_014650735.1. Lineage (NCBI taxonomy): Bacteria > Bacillati > Actinomycetota > Actinomycetes > Kitasatosporales > Streptomycetaceae > Streptomyces > Streptomyces canarius. Next base: position 11,805 of record NZ_BMVN01000030.1, on the reverse strand, counting down.
ATCCCAGTGGCCGCGCCCGCCCTTGCCCTCGGCGTGGTCGCGTGAGAGCGCACGCATGAGCCGGTCCTCCGCGCCCCGCACGCCCGCGACCTCGGCGAGCTGGGCGGTCTGCTCCAGGTCCATGCCTGCCGCCGCTGTCCGGCGCAGGACGGCGTCGTTGAGCTTCTGCGCCGCCTTCGCCTGCTTGGCTGCGTTGCGGCCCACACCGAGGGCCTTGGCGGCCGTGCGCCGGTCGACGTCGGTCATGTCGATCAGGGCGAGTTCCTGGGCCCGAAGGGTGTCGCGCTCGCTCATGCCCTCGCGGTGGTCGTTCTCGACCAGGGACAGAAACCGCGTCCAGCCGTCGCGGCCGACCAGGTCCTCCCGCACGTATGCCATGACCAGGCGTACGGGGCGGCCGTCCTGCTCGGCGGCGGCGTTCGCGGCCTGCGCCGCCTGGGCGCGCCGCCAGCCCTTGAAGACGCCGAAGGTCCCGTCAGGCCGGGGCCGGACACTGATGGGCTCCTCGACGCCGAGTTCCTTGACGGATGCGATGAGCTTCTCGTCCGGCTCGGTGTCGTGCTCGCGCGCGTTGCACTCGTCGCGCACCAGCAGTGCCGGGTCGAGCTTGACGACCTGCGGCGCGGCCTCCTCGTGTTCGTCGCTCTTGTCGGTCGGGGTCGAGACGGCGGTGGCCATGCGGCTCTCCTTCTCCTTGCCTCATCGGTGAATTGGAGGGAACCAACTCCCTTGTAGTACAAATAATAGTGTGGTTCTTGGTGAGGGCTAGATACCCCCTGACCAGCGGAAATGCCGGTCTGGTGTGCTACCTGCGCCTCCGAACTGCCTTGCGAGCGGCGTCCGTTCGGTGCCCGGGTGGCGTGGGGCGTCCGGGGGTGGCCGGCGGCCGGGTTCAGGCAGTGGACGGGCGCTGGCTGCGGAGGTGGGCGGCCCGGATCTCGGCGTCCAAGTCCGGGTGCTGCCGGGATGCCGAGGGCAGCAGTGCATCGCGGACGTCCATAGCCCGGGTGAGGACGCCCAGTTGCGCGGGGGACAGCACCCAAGGACCCTGCTCGTCGGCGTCCAGGGCGGCCAGCAAGTCTTCGACGGCCTGGACGTCCTCAGCACGCCGGTACACCGGGTGGGTCCGGTTGAGCCGCAGGGCGAGGACCAGACTCGCGCCGAGGTGCGGGGCGTGGCAGCGCCGGGTGGGCGTGATCACCTGGTGGCCGTCCGGCACGGCGAGGACCTGGAGCACGCCCGCGAGCACAACGAGCCGTTCGTCGCTCTGTACGGGGAACGTCGACTCGGTGGCGCGGTTGCCGCAGGACCGGCAGGCGTAGGACCCCGGATCCCGGGGCTCGTAGCGGCCCCCGTGGCAGATGTGGCAGAGGATCGGAACCGGCATGGCGCGGACCTCCTTCGTGCGGGCGCCGCAGCGCCCGCACGGATCGACAGTCAGGGTTTCACGCGGGTGACCTGGCGGGTTGGCAGGTGGATGCGCAGGACGTCCTCGTGCCCGGGCGGGTCCAGTGCCGCGAGCCGGTTGAGTGCATCGGTCAACTCCGGGTCGGCGAACACCTCCTCGGCCAGCGCCGCCTCGCCCACCGGCACGGCCACCGCCGTGGTGCGGGTGTGCCTGAGATCCGGAACGTCCTCGGTGCTCGCGAGCGCCGCGACGAACGGGCTCCATCCGACGTGCATGCCGTCCGCGGTCCGGCGCTCCGTCGTCGTGAAGTACGCGGCGACCACCGGGCGGCCGTCGCCGGGCTGCTCCGCCACGAACTCCAGGACTCGGTCGACGGCGACCTGCCGCCACGCCTCCTCGGTAGCTGAGAGGGCTTCGATGATCAGCGCATCCAGGGATCTGGGTGCAAGACGGCGGAGCGCGTCGCGCACCGGAGGATCGGTCGGCGCGGCCAGCAGTTGGGCCAGATCGAGGGGTTTCATCGGCGGTGTCCTTCCTCGAATGCGGCTGGGTGGCCGTGCTCGCCATCAGAGCTCCAACAACGTCAATAATAGTGTGGTTACGGCGGATGTGAACCCGCCCCTGACGTGCTGCTTTGTTGCTATTCGCGGTCCCCGTGCGGCGGCAGCGGGAAGCTGCGCCGGGGGTCGAGCCGCACGCACCGCTCGCAGTACGCCGTTACGCGGTTGGCGGTGCACTCGCCCCACTGGCACTCGAAGTCCTCGCGCGGCCCGCACAGCAGGCAGCGCCCAAGGGCGATCCCGTGCAGCTCGCACAGTTCCCAGCGCTTGCGCTGCGGCAGCAGCTCAAGGGCTGGGCGGGGGCGCTCGAGACGGGCGGGCTCGGCGGCCGGGAAGGACTCGTCCCCGTCGCGCACCCAGCGCGGTGACAGCTCATCGAAGCGCTCGGGCGTGGTGTAGTACGGCTGGCCGGCCGGAGTGAACACCATGGACAGGTGGCCGTTGGAGACGAGCGTCTCCAGGCGGCGGTGGCTGAACTCCCGCATCAGGGAAAGCATCTCGTCCTGGCGCAGGCTCCAGGCGTACCCGTACCGGCGCAGGATGCGTCGCTCGGTGGCCGCCGGGCCGTTCTGGGCGGCGTCGAGTGCCTCCACGGCCGCGATGGCGGCCGTGGGGTTGCAGGCCAGTTCGCGCGCTGCGTCCTCCGCGGCCGGGCGGGTTGTGTGGCTGCTGAGCGTGTACCCGTGGAGCTGGTCCACGACCTGGTGGGCTCCCTCGTGCCCAGTGACGGCGTACCGGACGGGCGGCTGGGGGCGGCGTCGGGGCATGACGGAACTCCATCCGTGCAAGGGGCCTGCGGGGTCGGGGCAGTTGCCCGGCCGGGGAGGGCCGCCGGTCAGGCGGTGGGCAGCGGCGTGTAGGAGGAGAAGACGTAGTGGCCCAGTTCGCGCAGGGCGCCGGCGGTGAGTTCCACGGCCGCGGGGCTGTTGTCGGTCGGGCGGGTGTACGCCTCGATCTCGCTGTTCCAGGCGAATCCCTGGGCTGTGAGGGTCTCCTCGGTGCCGGGCGTGAGGTCGTCAGAGGACCTGGGGCGGCGACCAGTCCGTGGGCATGGTCGGGTACGACCAGGAACACCGGGTCTCCTTCCGGCGCGGGCCACCCGGACGGGGCGGCCCGCAGGTCAGGGCTGACGGCTGGTCAGTGAGTGACGGTGACGGTGTAGTCGGCGTCCAGGACGGCGAGCGCGGCACGGATGGCGGCGCGGGTCTCCTGGCTCGGTACCGAGTGGGGGAAGTCCAGGGCGTGCACGGCGTCGTCCAGGTCGAGGTCGCGCATGGGCGGCGTGTATCCGCTGCGGTAGAGGGCGACGGCGGTTGCGGTGGCGACGCGGCTGCGGTTGTAGGCGATGGCTTCCTCGGCAGTGACGTCGGTGCCGAGCGCTTCCCGTGCGGTGGGCGGCAGCGCCGCGATCCCGGCGCTGAACCGGCGGGCGGGAATCCGGAGGCGTGCCGATCGCAGGGCGCGGCGCAGCGTTCGAAGCATGGCAACTCCTGGGGCTGGAAGGGGGAGGGGGTCGCCACGGAATGAGTGAGGTGACGACCCCGGAACCTCACTACTAATAATAGTGTGAGTTGTGAGCGTGTGAACCCACCCCTGACCTGCGTAAACGAGGGGAGTGCGCGAGGTCAGAGCCTCGGCGTGTGTGCGACGCCAGGGATTTGGGCGCCGCCCTGGTGTACTCCTGAGAACTGGGGCCGTCGCCCTGGCGGGCGAGTGCCGGCGGCGGCCCGGCTCGTTCAGTGGTGGTGGCCCGGCGTCGGGCCGTCCGGGCTGAGGTCGGGCGGCGCGCAGTAGTCGACGTCCGATTCCGGGGAGATGGGGTCGCCGGAGTCGATGTCGGTGCAGTAGGCGTCGAAGACTTCTCCGGCCGTGAGGGGTTCGAGGTCTCCCGCTCGCAGCCGCCAGCCGTAGACGCGGTCCGGGGCGCCTGGGCTGCGGGTCCTCATGACGAGTGCGCCGGGCAGGGCCGCGAGACCGAGGGCGAGGACCGTGGTGAATTCGAGGGCCTCGGTGTCGTCGAGGTGGGTAGCACCGTCGGGGTCCGTGTCCGCGTGCAGGACGGAGACCAGCGTCTCCGGCGTGGCCGAGACGCTGCATACCAAGTGGCGGTGGCCCGGGTCGGCGGTGTCGAGGATGCGGACGAGGGGGTCTCGGGCTCGGGCGAAGGCCTCGTGGCCGACGTCCTTTCCGCAGGCGGCGCAGGCGCCGAGGCGGGCCAGGAGTGTGGAGGCGTATTCCCAGGTGGCCTTGCGGACGGCTTCGTCGATCAGGGCCGGGACGAGGTCGGCCAGGGGCTCGCCGTCGTACGGGATGGTGGGGCCCGTGGTGGCGGTCTCGGCGGTGAAGCGGGCGCGGCTGGACGGGCTGTCGGGGTCGAGGCCGGTGTCGGCGCAGAAGTCGGCGTACTCCTCGGGGTCGAAGAGGGCGAGCATGGTGTGCATGCCCTGCGAGGCGCGGGCCTTGAGAAGGTCCTCAACCCCTGCCAGGTAGGTCGCGTAGTCGTCGAAGGCGAAGCTGCGGTAGTGCCGCATGGCGCGGAAGTCGTGCTCATCGGTGAGCAGCCCGATGGTGCCCGAGATTTCGCGGCGCAGAACGCGGCGCATCGTCTGGCGGTCGGTACGCGCCGCGTCTCCTCCCGTGCTTGATCGGTCGACGTCCGGCTCGTTCGGGTGGCACTCGGAGGGCGGGGGTGTGTAGGTCACGTGCGCGCCTTTCTCGTGGGTGAGTTGAGCGGACCGCCTCTGCGGGGACGGATGGCAGGAGCGGCCCGCTCGCGTTGGCCGGTCGTCGGGGGCGTGCGGCGGGCGGGCGGCGGTCCCTGCGGGGATGGGGCCCCCGGGGCTCGCATATTCAATAATAGTGTGTTTAGTGGGGCTGGGAACCCACCCCTGACCTGGTTGTTCACTCCCGCGTGGGTTGGGCGAACGCAGCCAGCATGGAGATCACTCGGGCGGGGCAGCCGGATACTTCGACGGTCACCGACTCCCCGGAGGCTCCGACGATTACGCACACGCTGTCCACTTGGACGGGGCCCTGCTGTCCGGGCGGGCGGGCGTCGTGCTGCCAGATGATCCGTGTGCGCCGGTACTGCTCCTCGATGCGGGCGCCGGGGAGCGCGCCGGCCACGGCTTCGGCGACTGCGGCGCGGGCGCTGGCCTCCGCCTGCTGCCGGGCGGCGATCTGGGCGGCCAGTTCGGCGGCCTCGGCGTGCAACGGGTAGAGCCGCCGGGTGATCTCGCGTGCCACATGGCGGGCGCTGATCGCTGTGACCCTGATCGACGGGGTCTGCACCTGGGCCTCGTCCGGGAGGGCCGCGTAGACCTTGAGTCTGCTGGGCTGCTCGTCGTCGGGTTGGCACAGGCGTACGGCGCGGCCGTCGCCGTCGACGATGAGCCGTGCCAGACCGCGGGAGTACTCGGGCAGCGGGGCGGTCCGGCAGTGCGTGCCCAGCTCCCGCGCCACATCGTCGGCGAATGCGTCGAATTGCTCCTGGGTGGTCAACTCCTGCGGCATGGCGGCGTCTTCACTCCTTCGGGAGGGTGGTGGGTGCCCGGCTCGGGCGGCGCGGGCGCGTCCTGGTCGCGGGGCTCGGCGTCTCGGCGGAAGTCCTCGGCGGTGTAGCCGGTGTCGCACGCCGGCTTACAGAACTGGCCCGGTGCTGCGCCGCACGTCTCGCACCAGTCGTCGAAGTCTTCGGGGCGCCACGGCCGCAGCGGGCCGGTCACGCGGGGAACGCCCGGATGTGGTCGACGACCGCCCGGGCGGACAGGACCGGAGACCGGTGCATCGGCTCGGTGCACCGGGCCTGCCAGATACTCGCGGGCCGGGACGGGGTGATCTGGTTGCTGGTGGCCGGGCTGATGCTCCACTCGCGGCCGTGCGCGTCGGTGGCGGTGTAGGTCAGGAACTCGGGCTTGTCCTGGCGGCCGTTGTCCCTCCAGGAAAGGCCGGCGGCCGTGAGGGCGCGGCCCAGCTGGGCGCAGCGCTCGCGGGTGATGTGACCGAAGGTGGCCAATGCGCGGTCCCTTCTGTGGCTGGCGACGGTGTGCGGCGGGCGGGCGGCCGGTCAGGTGCGGCCGGACGGCTGGGGCTTGCGGTAGCGGTACAGGAAGCGCGCGGCCCATTTCCGGCTGGCGAATCCGGGGATCCCGCCGCCGCTGCCCGGGCGGTTGCACGGATACTCGGCGACCCACTGGCACACTTCCGGGTCGTGCCAGACGACGCCGTAACTGGTGCTCGGGTCCTGGCGGTCGAGGACCTGGTAGCCGTACGAACCGGTGTTGCGGGGGAACGTGAACTCCTCGGGCATCGCGGCCCTTTCGGTCGGCGCTTGGGTGCGGGAGGGGGCGGTGTGGGGGAGAAAACCCCCCTCCCGCAACATCCATAATAGTGTGATCTAGGGTGGTGTGAACCCGCCCCTGACCTGCGGCTTTTGAGGCCGAGATCAACGCATGAGCATGCGGGGACCGGCGGTGACCGCGTCGGGCGGCTGGTGGTCGCGGTAGTCCGAGACCTTCACGTACCCGCCGGGCATCGTGTCCAGCCGCAGACCGGGCCCCCAGTCGTCGGTCACGTCCTGGGGGAGGTTCTCGACGTCGTCCGCCTCGACCTGCTCGGCCCAGCCGGTCACTTCGCAGCCGAGGGCCCGCCGCCACGCCAGCAGGACGGGGAAGAGCTGGCCGCAGTCGTCGACCAGGGCGACGGCGCGGGCCTCGTTCGGGCCCGGGCACTCGGCGTAAGTGGGCGTCTCGGGGCGGGTGCGCTCTCCAAGGGTCATCAACCAGCGCATCGTCACGACATCTCCAGTTCCAGGCGCGCCGCGTGCGGGGCAGCGTGCGCGGACAGTTGCGGGCGGCGGGCCGGGCGCCGTGAGCGCTGCTGGGCACGCAGGGAGTCGGCTTCGGCCTGGGCGCGGCGGGCGTGCTCGTGCTCTCGGGCGGCCGCGGTGAGGCAGGACGGGGCCCACCACTGCTTCACGGCGACGGTGCGGGCCAGCGAGTTGGGGAGTACCGAGTAGGGGAGGTCGGCCAGCATCAGCAGCAGGACCGGGTGTGGGGAAGCGAGGAACCAGCGGGCGACGGTCCACCAGGCGGCCACGGCGGCGCGCCGCGCGGGCTGGGCTGCGCGTGCCTCCCGCTCCAAGCGGGCGGCTTCGGCCTGGTGGTGGGCGGCCGACCAGGTGAGGAAGCGCAGCAGGGCGGCAGTGTCCCGCTGCCGGGAGACGTCCAGGATCACGGGCAGGTCGTCGCGCTGTGCGACATGGGCGGCGCAGGCGCGCAGGACGGCGGTGAGCGTCGCTGCCGTTTTCTCGGGCGGCTCGTGTCCGTCGGCGGACGTCATCGGGTACACGCTGACCTGGGGGCGGTCGGCGTAGTCGTCGGGGTAGAGGGTCAGGCTGCCGTGGTAGCGGGTGAGCCGCGGTAGGGCGTCGTCGGGGGCGGTGGTCTGGTAGGCGTTGACGGGACCGAGGCAGGCGCGTACGGCGGTGAACTGGTCCCAGTGGTGGGGGTGGTGGGTGCCGGTGACGTGCACGCTGCCGCGCATCGCCCCGCCCAGCTCGAAGACGACGGCGTCGTCCTGGCGGGGGCCGGCGGTGGCGCGCACGGTGCCGGCGGGCGTGTCGACGGTCAGGCTCGGGCTGGTCATGGGCTGCGGCTCCTCGGCGGTTCGGTTCGGTGAGCGGGGGCCTGCCGCCCCGCGCTCGCCGAAGGGGAGGGCGCGGGCGGCGGGGCGGCAGGTCTTCGGCCAGTGGCGCTCTGGCCGGGGCGGGCCGTCCGCCGCCGGGGGGACGGGGGCGGCGGACGGCGTCTGTGGGTTACTCCTGCGGCGGCTTGTGGCGGCGCAGGTTGTCCCGCTCGGTCAGGGACACTTCCTTTCCGCACGGGCATTCGCCGTAGCGGCGGCCGTGCAGGTGGAAGAACTTCGGGCCGGTGTTCTTGGCGTTGACGGTGCGGATGGTGCCGGGGACCGGGGTGGTGTTGGTGCAGTAGCCGTTGGCGGTGACGGCGGGCGTGTCAGCCACGGGGGCCCTCCTCGTCGGTGTCGGTGATCTGGGGCAGGACCGGCGCGTCGTAGACCTCCCGTCGTACGGTGGGGACGCCGGGGCACGGGATGACGGCCTGCCGGAGTTCGGCCGTGTCCATGGGGTGCAGCCATCCGTTCCGCACGGTCCAGCCGCACGCGCGGGGGTGGGGCTCGGTGGCCGTGGTGGCGATCAGGACGGCGCTGCGTACGGTGCTGCCCTCCAGCGCGAACACCAGCAGCGTGCGCAGCGCGCAGTAGTCGTCTTCGTCCAGCACGGCCAGGCGCAGCGGGGCGGTGCCGATAGAGAGGTCGGCCTGAGCCCAGACGAACGTGTCGTCGGTGCGCTCGGCCACGAGATTGAGCGTGTGTTCGCCGTCGCCGAGTGCCTGGAGCAGGGCGGCAAGCGCGGTCAGGGTGCGGCTCATGGCGGCCGCTATGGCGGCGTCGTCGGGGCGGGTGAGCTCCGGGCGTGCGGGCATGCGGGTACTCCTTGCGGACGGGGCGGTGAGCACCGGGGCCGGCGCACGTGTCTCGTGGCGCGGCGGGGCTTCTTCTGGGCGCGCGGTCTGCTCCGCAGACGCGTCGCGCTGCCGCTACGCGGCAGACGGTGGGGCGGGCGCGCTCCATGGCCGGGTTGGGGGAGCGCTCCGCGCTCTGGGGCCGGGCGGGCACCCCCGGGCGGTCCGGGAGGAAGCCCGCCCGCCGCTTGAGCGGGGCGTGGGGCCCGTGCGGGCCGGGCTCGGGGAGGTTCCCGGCCCGCACGGGGGTCTGTCAGCCGTGCGCGGCTGCGGCCGTCAGGGCGGGCAGCGCGAGCGCTTCCAGGGCGGCGGCCTGGTCGGCGTCGGTGAGGGTCTGCGCGGTCGACGTGACGGCCTGCATCACGCCCCCGGCCGTCATCTGACCGCCCCGCACGAAGTGCGACAGGATCATGTCCTTGGCCTCGGCACCGATGCTGAGCGTCTTGGTGACGTGCTCGATGGTCTTGGTCGGCTCGTCCAGCGTCTTCCCGGCGGCGGCCTCCACCTGGCGAACCTTGGCCTCGACGTACTCCCGTGACAGGAAGGTGCGCACGGCGTCAGCGGTCTTGGACGTGATCAGCTCCAGCGTCTTGCGCTGGGTCTGCCCGGACCACGACACAACGCCCTCGTCCTGCTTGCCTCCGAGGTGCACGGCGCGCATGACGTCCTTGGTCTCGGTCAGGCCGTTGCGGCACACCTGGATGACGGCGCGCGGGGTGATGGTGTACGCCCCGGAACCGACTTCGCTGTTGGTGATGACGAACCCTGCGGAGATCACTGGCAGCTCGTCACCGCTGCGGTCGTCGAACGGCGAGCGGTAGCCACGCAGCAACTCGGGGGCCTGGATGGCGACGGCTTCGGACTCGACGCGCACATACATGCGCCGGTCGGTCAGGTCGCACCCCGTGACGCGCGTGGGGTGGCCGGACTGCCGCACCCCGTCCAGGGCGGCCAGCAGCATGTCGAAGTTGTCCATCAGCTTGTAGCTGTCGGACAACAGCGCGCGGGCCACGCCCTCGGCCGGCGGCATGCCGGGGCCGCCCTCGCCCCGGAACGCGCGGAGCATGAAACGGCGCTGCGGCTCCTCACGCAGCCACGCGTTCACATTCTCGTCCAGCAGCGGGACGTTCTCGGCGCGCATGCGGCGCAGGTAGGCGAGCGGGATACGGAGCTTGTCCGCGATCCCCTCATCGGCCACGGCGGTGGGCCGGTAGATGCCGTCCACGTCCGTGACACCGTCCTCGGTGATCAGGGACTCCACACCCTCGACGTGCACGCTTCCCTCCCGGAACCGCAGCGCGGACGCGGGGGCGATCACGTCCAGCTTGCGCCGGTTCTGGTCCTCCAGGATGCGGACCAGGTCGGAGAGGTCGGCGTTGCGGGCACCGGTGGGGGCCACGTTCGTGGCGCGCTCGGCGAACTGCTGAGTCATGTGGTGTTCTCCCCTTCGTGTTGGCTTCTGCGGTTCGGGGGGCGGGCCACCACCCCCCGAACAAGTTCAATAATAGTGTGTTTCGGGGGTGAGTGAATCCACCCCTGACCAGCGCACTAGCCCATGCGGTACGCAGGCAACGGCGTCAGGCTCGTTCGGCGCACGTTCGTCACCATCGGCACTGGCGTGACACCGTGCATCTCGCACAGGTCGTAGCGCAGTTCCGGGGCCTCGCCGAACGGGTCGGCGTGGGCGTGAATCGCGTTCACCCAGTAGGCCCCGTGACGATGCCTCATACTGCCGTGGTACTGGACCCTTTGCCACAGCACCGGTCCGGCGTGCTGCGGGTCGAGACTCCGCGCAACCGCGATCACCAGTGGATCCGCCACGCGCTCGGACATCAGCAGGACGAACGCGCGCGCGACCGTGGTGCGGTCTACCAGTACGTCAGTCATGGCTGGGCCCGTGTGACCGGTGCGCACACCCATCGCCCAACCCAACTCGAAGAACGGCCGGATCAACTCCAGTTGCTCACTCGGCACCCTCAGCGCGTCCGGGGCACTCTCGCTGCGCGCCAAGTCCAGCAGCGCGTAAGCCGCCTGCTCCCGCTCCGCGTCCGTGAGCGGCGCTCTGGTCTCCTCGGGCTGCCCCGCAATCCGCGTGCTCTCCACGGTTGTCCCTCTCTCTTCTCGATGATGCCGGTTGGAGGGGGTGCCCCCAGTCGGGGCACCCCCGAGTGGATTACTTCAGGAACCCACGCGACCGGAGGAACTCGGCCGTGATGTGCGCAATTCCCTGCGGCTTGTAGATCTGCGGAAATCGCCGCATCTCCACTTCGGTGCGCCCGTTCTTGTCCGGCTCCGGGAGTTCGTGAACGAGCCGGTAAGGACGGTCACCCGTCGGAATTTCCAGCACCACCGGGCCAACCTTGGTGTCGAACCGAATTCCCGTGTAATTGGCGTCGGAGTTGTGCACGATGTTCGCGCCCACCCGCTGAACAAGCAGGGGCAGGAAGTTTGCGACCGTACGGGCCTGAATTGCAAGGCCGGTCATGGGCGCGTCCTTACCACCGTGCACCCGGCGGACGATTCCATCAGAGATCTGGATCTCCACGTCTTCCCCTTCGTCGGACTTCTGCGGTTCCCAGGGGTCGCCTCCCCCAGGACTTCAAATAATAGTGGATGTGAAGAGTGATTGGAAGACCTGTTGCGCCCCGTGTTGCGTACAGCGTTGCGCCTGATGTTGCGTCAGGTGTTGCGCTGGAGGTTGCGCGGCCTGGTGGCCGGCTTCTACGTCACCCCAGGTAAAGGCCCTGCGGGCCCGTGGTCGGCCTGCTGGCATCCCCTCTGCTGCCACTTCTCCCACGCGGGTTGAAGGATGAGTGAGGAATGAGGGCGGGTGCGGGTGCGGTGGCGGCTCGGGGATCGGGGCGGCCTGGGTGGCTGTTGCGCGTCGGCTCCGCCGCCGCGCTGGGCTGGGGCTTAGGTGGGCCCGGATAGGCCCGTGGGGCTGCTGATGGGGTGGAGCTGGGTTCGTACCGCGCTAGGCGTGGACTGTGGCCATGGGTTGTCGGGAATGTTGTGTCGGGCGTATTCAGGGCGAGAGGGGGATCGAAGAATTCGGTCTCCGTGAAGTTACCTGGTTTCTGAGGGGCTGTCAGTTTCTCTGCGGATCCTTTCGATCCGACCCCGCCGGCACCGCTTAGCCGCGCTTTACAGGAATTCGCGGAGCGAATTCCTGGTTGGAATTGCGGAGCAATTCCATACCCCGGAACGGAGTTTCGGGGTATCAACTCCCCGGCGGAGCCGGGGAGTTGCCGCCGTCGTAGCGGCGGCGCGTCGTGTCTGCGGAGCAGACCGCGCG
>NZ_BMVN01000029.1:0-114460 GCF_014650735.1 Streptomyces canarius | reverse complement strand
GGCGACCGCGACGCCGTCCGCACCCCCATGCAGTGGACCCCCGACCGCAACGCCGGCTTCTCGTCCTGTGATCCGGGACGCCTGTTCCTGCCCGCGATCATGGACCCGGTCTACGGCTACCAGGTCACCAATGTCGAGGCGTCCATGGCCTCACCCTCCAGCCTGCTGCACTGGACCCGCCGCATGATCGAGATCCGCAAGCAGAATCCTGCCTTCGGACTGGGGTCCTACACCGAGCTGCCGTCGTCGAACCCGGCGGTGCTCGCCTTCCTGCGCGAGTACGAGGACGACCTCGTGCTGTGCGTCCACAACTTCTCCCGCTTCGCCCAGCCCACGGAGCTGGACCTGAGCCGGTTCGGCGGGCGGCACCCCGTCGAGCTGTTCGGCGGGGTCCGGTTCCCGGCGATCGGCGAACTGCCGTACCTGCTCACCCTCGCGGGACACGGCTTCTACTGGTTCCGGCTGCGCCGGGAACCCGTATAGCGCGGGCCCGGGCGGGACGGTGCGGCGTTTCCACCGTCCCACCCGGGGCACGCATCAGTAACACCCCGACGCCCCCCGGGGAAAGGACGTGACGCCCATGGCGGAAACGGTCACCTCTTCCGGCACCACCGGTTCACTCCTCGCCTCGCTCGATCCCCTGCTGCGCACCTGGCTGCCCCGGCAGCGCTGGTTCGCGGGCAAGGGCCGCCCGATCACCGGGTTCACCCCCGTGTCCGTCACCGAACTGCTGCCGCCCGACGGCCGGCTGGGCCTCTACCACCTGCTGGTACGCGTCCACCAGCCCACCGTGCCCGGCGCCCCGCCGCACCCCGGTGACTGCTACCAGCTCCTCATAGGCGTGCGCGAGGCGCTGCCGCCCCGGCTGGCGCCCGCGCTGATCGGACATGTGACCGAGGGCCCGCTCGCCGGACGCACGGTGTACGAGGCCCTGTACGACACCCGGCCCGCCGACGTGCTCCTGGAGGCCCTGCGCACCCAGGCTCGCATCGGCGGGCTGCGCTTCGAGCGGGACCCGGCGCAGGAGATCCGGGCCGGGCTCGTGCCCCGGCTGATGACCGCCGAACAGTCCAACTCGTCCGTGGTCTACGGAGATACGTTTATCCTCAAGCTGTTGCGCCGGGTGGTACCCGGCGTCAATCCCGACCTGGAGCTCCCCCTCGCCCTGGCCCGCGAGGGCTGCCCGAGGGTGCCCGCGCCGACGGCCTGGCTGCACGCCGAGGTGGCGGCGGACGCCTACGTCCTGGCGGTGCTCCAGCCGTATGTGAGCGGCGCGGCCGACGGCTGGGAGCTGGCGCTGCGCGAACTGGCCAAGGGCGAGGACTTCGCCGCCGAGGCCCGCGCGCTGGGCCGCGCCACCGCCGAGGTCCACACCGCGCTCGCCCGGGCCCTGCCGACGGTCACCCTCGGCCACGCCCAGCTGGGGCTGCTGGTCGACGGCATGACCGAGCGGCTGGCGGCGGCCGTGCAGGCGGTGCCGGCGCTGCGGCCGTACGAGCGCGGGCTGCGCTCGGCGTACGAGGCGCTCGGCACGCTCGCCGCCGAGGGCCGCATCTGGACCGCCCAGCGCGTCCACGGCGATCTGCACCTCGGCCAGTGCCTGCGCTCACCGTCCGGCGCCTGGTCGCTGATCGACTTCGAGGGCGAACCGGCCCGGCCGCTGGCCGAGCGGCGCATGCCGCAGCCGCCGGTGCGGGACATCGCGGGAATGCTCCGCTCCTTCGACTACGCGGCCCACTCGGCGACCCCGCCCGCCCCCGACTGGGCGCACGCCTGCCGGGCCGCCTACTGCTCCGGATACGCGGAGGTCGCCGGCCGCGATCCGCGTACCGACCCGGTGCTGCTGCGGGCCTACGAGACCGACAAGGCGGTCTACGAGGTCGTCTACGAGGCCCGGCACCGGCCCGACTGGCTCCCCGTACCGCTGAACGCGGTGCGTCGCCTCGCCCTGCCCGACCAGGAGGCTCGTCCGTGACCCCCAAGGGACACAAGGAATCCAAGGCCAAGAAGGAAGCCGCGGCCAGGAGGAAGACCGCCGCCCGGAAGCCGCCGGCGCAGGAGGTCCCCGCGCAGGCGCCGCCGCCCGCCGCGGACGTCCCGCCGCGGGCACCGGCGCCCGCCGCGCCGGTCCCCGCACAGGCGGCGGTACCCCGTGCGGAGGTCGCCGTGTCCCCGGCCGTCGACGCCGGGGACCGCGCACGGCTGCTGGACGGCACCCACCACGATCCGCACTCCGTGCTGGGCGCGCACCCGGTGCCGGGCGGGGTCGCCTTCCGCGCGTTCCGCCCGTACGCGCGGGCGGTCACCGTGGTCTCGGGCGAGCTGCGGGCGGAGCTGCACGACGACGGCGACGGCTTCTTCTCCGCCCTGCTCCCGCTCACCGAGGTCCCCGTCTACCGGCTGCTGGTGACGTACGACGGCGCGGTGCACGAGACCGAGGACGCCTACCGCTTCCTGCCCACCCTCGGCGAGCTGGACCTGCATCTGATCGGCGAGGGCCGGCACGAGCAGCTCTGGCAGGCGCTCGGCGCGCACGTCACCACCCACCAGGGCGTCACCGGCACCCGGTTCGCGGTGTGGGCGCCGAACGCGCGGGGCGTGCGGGTCACGGGCGGGTTCAACTTCTGGGACGGCACCGGCTTCCCGATGCGCTCGCTCGGCGGCACCGGGGTCTGGGAGCTGTTCGTGCCGGGGATCGGCGACGGAGAGCTGTACAAGTTCGAGATCACCCGCCCGGACGGCTCGCGCACCCTGCGCGCCGACCCGCTGGCCCGCCGTACCGAGGTCCCGCCCGCCACCTCCTCGATCGTGCACGCCTCGCACCACGAGTGGGGTGACGGGGAGTGGCTGGCGCACCGGGCGGACACCCCGGTGCACGACGCCCCCTTCTCGGTCTACGAGGTGCACCTGCCGTCCTGGCGGCCGGGGCTGACGTACCGCCGGCTGGCCGAGCAACTCCCGGCCTACGTCAAGGAGATGGGCTTCACGCATGTCGAGCTGATGCCGGTCGCCGAGCATCCCTTCGGCGGCTCCTGGGGCTACCAGGTCACCGGGTTCTACGCGCCGACGGCCCGGCTCGGCACCCCCGACGACTTCAAGTACCTGGTGGACAAACTGCACCAGGCGGGCATCGGGGTGCTGATGGACTGGGTGCCGGCCCACTTCCCGCGCGACGACTGGGCGCTCGCGGAGTTCGACGGGCGTCCGCTGTACGAGCACCACGACCCGCTGCGGGCCGCCCATCCCGACTGGGGCACGCTGGAGTTCGACTTCGGCCGGCGCGAGGTGCGCAACTTCCTCGTCGCGAACGCCGTGTACTGGTGCGAGGAGTTCCACATCGACGGGCTGCGCGTGGACGCGGTCGCCTCGATGCTCTACCTGGACTACTCGCGCGAGCCGGGCCAGTGGACGCCGAACGAGCACGGCGGCCGGGAGAACCTGGACGCGGTGGCCTTCCTCCAGGAGATGAACGCCACGGTGTACCGGCGCTGCCCGGGCGTGGTGACCGTCGCCGAGGAGTCCACGGCCTGGGACGGCGTCACCAGGCCCACCCACCACACGGGGCCGAGCGGCTTCGGCGGGCTGGGCTTCGGCCTGAAGTGGAACATGGGCTGGATGCACGACTCGCTCCAGTACATGAGCCACGACCCGGTGCACCGCGCGTACCACCACCACGAGATGACGTTCTCGATGGTGTACGCGTACAGCGAGAACTACGTCCTGCCGATCTCCCACGACGAGGTCGTCCACGGCAAGCGGTCCCTGGTGTCGAAGATGCCCGGCGACTGGTGGCAGCAACGCGCCAACCTGCGCGCCTACCTGGGCTTCATGTGGGCCCATCCGGGCAAGCAACTCCTGTTCATGGGGCAGGAGTTCGCCCAGGGCGCCGAGTGGTCGGAGGCGCACGGCCCCGACTGGTGGCTGCTGGACCCGGCGTACGGCGCCGAGGCGGACCACCGGGGTGTGCGGGACCTCGTCCGTGACCTGAACGCGGTGTACCGGGCGACTCCGGCGCTGTGGCAGCGGGACACCGATCCGGCGGGCTTCGAGTGGATCACGGGGGACGCGGCGGACGACAACCTCTTCGCGTTCCTGCGCCACGACGCCGAGGGCACCCCGCTCCTCGCGGTCTCCCACCTGGCTCCGGTGGTCCGCCACGACTACCGCCTCGGGGTGCCGGAGGAGGTGCCGGCCTGGGTGGAGGTCCTCAACACCGACGCGGCCCGCTACGGCGGCGGCGACCTCACCCACCCGGACGTCGTCAAGCCCGAGCCCCAGCCCTGGCACGGCCGCCCGGCGAGCATCCGGCTGACCCTGCCCCCGCTGGCGACGGTGTGGCTGCGCCCGGCCTGACCGGGTGGTGCGCGCCCTATAGTGACCGCACGTCTTCGGCGGAGCACGGGGGGACTGAGGTACGTGCGGCACTACAGAGCACTGACGGCCCTGCTGTGTGCCGTGGCCGCTCTCCTGCTGAGCGGCTGCGGCACCCTGGTGGCAGGACGGGGCGGGGAAGCGTCTCCCACGGCGACCGGGCCGGTCCCGTGGACCCTCGGGGAGCCCTCCCGGGTCACCGCCGCCCGGATCGGCGCCGACCACCGCACGCTGAGCATCGACGTGGACGTGCCCAGCGGCGAGCACCCCTGCGTGCGGAACCTCAAGGCGGTCGACACCGACGCCGAGTACGGCGCCGTGCCGGGCACCGTCCACGTGCAGGTCACCTTCACCTCCCCGTCCGGCGACCGGCGTTCCGGGTGCGTCGGGGAGACGACGGCCACGGCCCGGGTACGGCTGCCCGAGCCGCTGGGCGGGCGGCAGCTGGTGGTCGACAACCGCACGGTCTTCACCGCCGACGGCGCGAAGCCGCCCGCCCTGCGGATGTGCGGCCGGCTCGGCTGCCATCCGCCGGCCACCGGCTGCACCCCCGCCTCCTACGACCAGGCGCTGATCGCGGCCGGCGCGCCCATGCACACCTACCGGGACGCCGAGCACTGCGACGGCAGGTGGCTGGTCCTGGACTTCTCCTGGCGCACCGGCCCGGCGTGCGGCTCCGACGACGGCGACCCCGCCTGCTCCTCCCGGCTGGGCGACCGCTGGTTCTTCCGGGCCGAACCCTCCGGCTGGAAGCCGGTCTTCGAGAGCGCTGCCGGAGGCTGCGGGGCGGTCCGCCGCCAGGTCCCTCGATTCCCGGTCGCCCTGTGCGCGGAGCTGGCCCCGCTGTCCGCCACGCTGCACCCGAGCCAGCCACCGGCGTCGGCCTCGCCGACGGCCGGTGGCAGCTCCGGCCCGGCCGCTACGGCGCGGTGACGCCCGTGGCGAGCGCCGTCGGGAGCTCGTCCGTGGAGAGCACCCCGAGCCGCTGGGTGGCCCGGGTCAGGGCGACGTACAGGTCGCTCGTGCCGTAGGCGCCCGGCTCGACCACCAGGACGGAGTCGAATTCCAGGCCCTTGGACTGCCGGGGGTCGAGCAGGACGACCGTGTGCGTCAGGTCGGGCTCGGCGCCGGCCGTGACGCCGTCCAGGCGGGCGGCCAGGGCCCGGTGCAGGCCGCGCGGGGCGATCACCGCGAGCCGCCCCTCCGCCGGGGTCAGCTCGGCGACCGCCTTGGCGACCGCGCCGGGCAGATCGTCGGTCACCCGCCGCACCCAGGGGCGTTCGCCGGTGGAGCGGACGGAGCTCGGCGGTGCGAAGTCCGGGTTCTCGGCGCGGACCACGGCCGCCGCCAGGTCCATGATCTCGGCGGGGGTGCGGTAGTTGACGCCCAGGCGGGTGTGCTCCCAGCGGTCCTCGACGTAGGGCGTGAGGATGTCCGCCCAGGAGCCGACGCCGGCCGCCTCCGCCGTCTGGGCGGGGTCGCCGACCAGGGTCATCGAGCGGGTCGGGCTGCGCCGCATCAGCAGCCGCCAGGCCATCGGCGACAGCTCCTGCGCCTCGTCCACGATGATGTGCCCGAACGCCCAGGTGCGGTCGGCGGCGGCCCGCTCGGCGGCGCTGCGGTGGTCGGCCTCCTCGTGCCGCTCGGCGAACCGCTCGGCGTCGATGATGTGGTGCGCGGCCAGGACCTCGGAGGCGTCCGGGTCGTCGTCCTCCTTGTCCTCGAACTCGTAGGTCCGCGAGGCGTAGGAGACGTCCAGGACGCCCTGGGCGTAGGCCACCTGCGTCTCGCGTTCGCGTTCGGCGCGGGCACGCACCACCCGGTCGTCCTCGCCGAGGAGCTCGGCCGCCTCGTCCAGCAGCGGGACGTCGGCGACGGTCCAGGCGCGGGTCACCGGGCGGCGGATCGCGTCGGCGTCCTCCTTCGGCAGGTGGCCGTCGGGCTCGGCGAGGAAGTCGGCGACCAGCCGCTGCGGGGTGATCCGGGGCCAGAGCTGGTCGATGGCGTCCCAGACCTCGGGGTTCTCGGCGAGTTCGTCGCGGATCTGGGTGATGTCGGAGGCGTCGAGCAGGCTGCTGCCGTCGTAGGGGTCGGTGCCCACGCGCTCGGCGTACAGCTCGGTGAGCGTGTTGAGGATGTGCCCCTCGAAGTACTCACGGGCGACGTTGTGGGGCAGCTTGGCGGCGCGGGTGCGCTCGCGGGCGACGTTCACCAGGCCGTCGTCCAGCATGAGCACCTCGCGGTCGTGCTCGATCGCGATGACCGGGTCGGGCAGGGCCTGCCGGTCGCGTACGACGGCGGCGAGCACGTCGGCCATGCCGGCGCGGCCCTTGACGGCGGCGGCCTCGGGCGTGTCGGCGGCGGTGGCCTTCACCCCGGGGAACAGCTCGCCGACCGTGGCCAGCAGCACCCCGGTCTCGCCGAGGGAGGGCAGCACCTCGCCGATGTAGCCGAGGAAGGCCGGGTTCGGGCCGACGATGAGGACCGCGCGGCGGGCCAGCAGCTCGCGGTGCTCGTACAGCAGGTAGGCCGCGCGGTGCAGGGCGACCGCGGTCTTGCCGGTGCCGGGGCCGCCCTCCACGACCAGCACGCCTTGGTGCGGTGCCCGGATGATGCGGTCCTGGTCGGCCTGGATGGTCTGGACGATGTCGCTCATCCGGCCGGTGCGGGCCGAGTTGAGGGCGGCCAGCAGGACGGCGTCGCCGCTCGGGTCCTCGTGCCCGGTGCGGGTGGCGTCGCCGAGGTCGAGGATCTCGTCGTGCAGGGAGGTGACGGTCCGGCCCTCGGAGGCGACGTGCCGGCGGCGGCGCAGGCCCATCGGGGTGTGGCCGGTGGCCAGGTAGAAGGGGCGGGCGACGTCGGCCCGCCAGTCGATGAGGACCGGCGTGCGCTCGGCGTCGTCCTCGCGCAGCCCGATCCGGCCGATGTGGTGCTCGGTGCCGTCGGCGAGGTCGATCCGGCCGAAGCAGAGCGAGCCGTCCACCGCGTTCAGCGCGGCGAGCAGCCCGGAGCGCTCGGCGACCAGGATGTCCCGCTCCAGCCGGGCCTGCATGGGCTTGTCGCCCTGGGCGAGCGCGTCGGCGACGGAGGTCTCGGCCTCGCCGCGCAGCACGTCCACGCGCGCGTACAGTCCGTCGATGAATTCCTGCTCGTGCCGGATTTCATCGTCAGGAAAGTCGGTGTTTGACAATTCCGCTCCCGCCCGGATATACTGTGCTCAGTAAATTGCTTCGTGATTCTTCGAAACCAAGTGCAGAAATGCAGTACGAATCGAAGTCACGAATCATTGAATATACGCACAGCAATCCCCCGAGCGCAATTGCTCAGGGGATTTTTTGCTGGGCGGGTCCGGTCTACAGCGGTGCGTGCGCCACGCCCGCCGACTCCTCCACCTCCAGCAGCGAGGCGCTGTGCCGTTCCTCGTCGAACTTCCGGCGTCCGCCGCGCAGCCCGAAGAGCCGCTTGGCCAGGGCGATGTAGAGGACCGCGAGGATGTTCAGCACGAGCGTGGCGATCTTCAGCCAGCTGATGTGCTCGGTGAGTTCGTAGATCTCCAGCGGCAGGAAGGCGGCCGTCGCGACCACCGTCAGGTACTCCGCCCAGCGCTTGGCGTACCAGAGGCCGACCGCCTCGATCAGCTCGATCAGCGCGTAGGCCAGCAGCAGCCCGGCGACCAGCACCAGGGTGGAGTGCCGGTAACCGAACGCCTTCTGCACGGAACCGACGACCGGCGAGTGGTCCAGGTCGTAGTGGAAGTGCCGGAAGACCGGCCGGAAGACGTCCAGGTACTCGTCGAACAGGCGGCGCACCGCGTCCTGGCTGTTGCTGAACTTCCACACCGCGACCGCGACCAGCACGATGAACACCCCGCGCACGGCCCGCTCGACGGCGAGGAAGCGCAGGACGAACAGGTCCCGGAGCACCTTGCCGCGCGGCACCAGCGGCGCCTCGGCGGCCGGCCCCGAGCCGTGCGGCTCGCCGAGCACGAAGTCACCGCAGCGCAGACACCGCCAGGCGTCCCCGAGCGCGGTCCGCGCGTGCAGCCTGATCCGCAGCCGGGGGTCGTCCGGCGCGTAGGTCGCATGACCCTTGCGCGCGCAGGTCCGCCGGTCCCAGTCGATCTTCATCCCCCATGCCTCCGCACTCGTATGGACACCACCCGTACGGACGCCGTAGACGAACGTGCCGTTCCGGTTGATCCGGAACGGCACGGACGAGACAGAGCCGGTCAGCCGGCCGTGCTGTCCACCAGTTCCTCCTCCTCGGTCGCGGTCTCCGGCGCGCCGGCCTCGCGGCCCGGCAGCAGCACGGCCACCAGGACGGTGCCGATACCGAGGATCACCGCGCCGACCATACTGGTGTGGGCGACCGCGTCGGAGAAGGCCGAGCCCACCGCGTCGGCCATCTGCCGGGCACCGGCGGCCAGCTCACCGGCCTGCTGCTTGAGCTGCGCGGCCTGCTGCGGGTCGCTCGCCTGCTGGGCCCGCGCGGCGGCCTGCTGCGCCTTCTCGCCGATGCCCTGGGCGACCGCGTACCCGGCGCCGACCGAGTCCTGTGCGGTGTCCAGGGCGCTCGCCGGGAGCCTGCTGCCGGCCGTGGCGTCGCTCAGGTGGTCGCCGTAGGAGGTGGCGAGCAGCGAGCCGAGGATCGCGATGCCGAGCGAGCCGCCCAGCTCCAGCGAGGTGTCGTTGACGGCACCGCCGACGCCCAACTCGGACTCCGGGAACGCGCCCATGATGGCGTCGGTGCAGGGCGAGAGGGCGAGGCCGATGGCGAGGCCCAGGATGATCAGGGGTGCCACGAAGTCGCCGTAGCCGGAGTTCGCGTCCACCCGGGTGAGCAGGGCGAGGGCGGTCGTACCGCCGACCATGCCCGCGCTCACGGTCCACTTCATGCCGACGCGCGGGGTGAGCCAGCCGGTCAGGGCCGAGCCGACGAAGACGGCGCCGGCGAGCGGCAGCATGCGCACACCGGTCTCCAGGGCGTCGTAGCCGAGGACGAACTGGAGGTGCTGGGTGAGGTAGTAGAAGGCGCCGAAGACGGCGAGGAAGAACAGGGCGACGGCGAGGTTGGAGCCGGCGAACCGGCGGCCGGTGAAGCGGCGCACGTCCAGGATCGGGCGCGGGTGGCGCAGCTCCCACAGCACGAAGGCGACCAGGCCGGTGCCCGCGACCACCGCCGCCGCGACGGCCTTGGTGCCCCAGCCGAAGTGCGGGCCCTCAATGATCATGTAGACGAGCGCGCCGGTCCAGAGCACCGACAGCAGCCCGCCGACGTAGTCGATGCGGTCGTGGTGACCGGCCCGCGACGGCGGGACGAGGACGAGGGCGGCGACGATCGCGACGGCCGCGACGGGCACGTTGATCAGGAAGGTCGAGGACCAGCCGTGGTCGCGCAGCAGGGCGCCGGCGACGACCGGTCCGGCGGCGATGGCGAGCCCGGCGGTGGCGGTCCACAGCGTGATCGCCTTGGCCCGCTCGGCGCGCGGGAAGGTCGCGGCCAGCAGGGAGAGCGTGGCCGGCATGATCAGCGCGGCGCCGACGCCCATCACGGCGCGGGCCGCGATGACGGTCGCCGCGCTGTCGGCGAGGTACCCGAAGACGGCCCCGCCGCCGAACACCAGCAGGCCGAGGACGAGTGCCCCGCGCCGGCTGTACTTGTCGCCGATCGCGCCGAGCAGCAGCATCAGCGCCGCGTAGGGGACGGTGTAGCCGTCGATCACCCACTGGAGGTCGGCGCTGGAGAGCCCCAGGTCCCGGGTCATGTCGGGCGCCGCGACCGTGAGGGCGGTGTTCGCCATCACGATGATCAGCAGGCTGAGGCAGAGCACCAGCAGCGCCCACCACCGCCGGGCGTAGGGGCGGTCCGTCCTCTCGACCGGTTCGGTCATGACGAGTCGCATGGCAGGGGTCGCCTTCCTCGGGTACGCGACAGGACTTGCACAGTGGCGTGCAATTGCACAACCATGTGCAATGTACGACGCTGCACAACACTGTGCAAGTCGACCGGAAAACGCCCGGCAAACCTCCGGGGAGGCACAATGACCGCCATGACCACGGGTAACACCAGCCGCGCCGATGCCAACCGGCGCCGCATCCTCGATGTCGCCCTCGCCGAACTGCTGCGCGATCCGGACGCCTCGATAGACCAGATCGCGCGCGCGGCAGGGGTCGTACGACGGACGGTCTACGGCCACTTCCCCAGCCGGGAGGCGCTCATCAGCACCCTGGTCGACGGAGCCGTGGAGGCGCTGGCGGACGCGAACGCCCGGGCGGGCGCCCACGTGAGCGACCCGGCGGAGACGGTGGCCCGCTCGGTGCTCGCCCTGTGGCCGGTCGCCGACCGCTACCGGCTGCTGATCGCCCTGGCCCAGCGCACGGTCACCGTGCAGGGCATCCGCGAACGCCTCGCTCCCCTGCGCGAGAACAGGATCCGCCTCCTCCAGCGCGGCCTGGACGAAGGCGTCTTCAGCTCCCCGCTGCCCGCGCCGGCCCTCGCGTACGTGCACGAGCAGATGCTGTTCGCGGTGATGGAGGCGGTGAACGACGGGCTCCTGTCAGCGCAGGAGGCGGGCCGCTCCGCCACGGTCGCCGTTCTGACCGCGGCGGGCGTACCCGCCTCACGGGCCACCGAGCTGGTGGCCGGGGTGTCGTAGCCAAAGGAAGTCCCGCACGAAGGGGCCGGGCGGCTGAGTCACGGGGGAGCCTCAGCCGCCCGGCGGCGGTACCCGGACGCCCGGCCCGGGTTCAGGCGGGGCCGGACGTCCGGAACTTCGGAGTGGATCAGGCCTTGGCGAGTTCCTTCTCGCCGTCCTCCCGAGGCTCGGGGACCTCCTTCACCTCGGCCCCGCCCTCGTCCAACAGCGTGGTCTCGTCGAACGGCAGCTCCCCGGCCAGCACCCGCCGCACCCGGACCGTGTCGATCTCCTTGGTCCACGTGCCGACCAGCACCGTCGCGACCGCGTTGCCCGCGAAGTTCGTCAGCGCCCGCGCCTCGCTCATGAACCGGTCGATGCCGACGATCAGCCCGACCCCGTCCACCAGCGCCGGCTTGTGCGACTGGAGACCGCCGGCCAGGGTGGCGAGGCCCGCACCGCTGACACCGGCCGCGCCCTTCGAGGCCAGCAGCAGGAACAGCAGCAGCGGGATCTGCTCGCCGACCGACATCGGCGTACCCAGCGCGTCCGCGATGTACAGCGACGCCATGGTCATGTAGATCATCGTGCCGTCGAGGTTGAACGAGTACCCGGTCGGCACGGTGATGCCGACGACCGGCCGGCTGACACCCAGGTGCTCCATCTTCGCGATCAGCCGCGGCAGCGCGGACTCCGACGACGAGGTCGACAGGATCAGCAGGAACTCCCGGGCGAGGTACTTGAACAGGGAGAAGACGTTCAGACCCGCGACGACCCGGAGCAGCGCGCCCAGCACGACGAAGACGAACAGGAAGCAGGTGACGTAGAAGCCGAGCATCAGCACGGCGAGGCTCTTGAGCGCGTCGATGCCGGCCGAACCGACCACCGCCGCGATGGCACCGAACGCACCGATCGGCGCGGCCCACATCACCATGGACAGGATGCGGAAGACGAGCCGCTGGATGTGCTCGATGCCGCGCAGCACCGGCTGTCCGGCCGAGCCCATGGCCTGGAGGGCGAACCCGGCGAGCAGGGCCACCAGCAGCGTCTGGAGCACCTGGCCCTCGGTGAAGGCGGAGACGAACGTGGTCGGGATGATCGACAGCACGAAGTCGACGGGCGGCAGCGCGTCGGCGGACACCTGGTCGTGCCCGGTCGCCTTGATGGCGTTGGTGAGGTGCAGCCCGTCACCCGGGTGCAGCACATTGCCGACCACGAGCCCGATGGCGAGCGCGACGAGCGACATCACGAGGAAGTAGCCGAGGGCGATACCGCCGACGGCGCCGACCTTGGCGGCCTTCCGCACCGATCCGATGCCGAGCACGATCGTGCAGAAGATGATCGGCGAGATCATCATCTTGATCAGGTTCACGAACCCGGTGCCCAGCGGCTTCAGCTCCACCGCGGCATCGGGCCAGATCAGGCCCACGCCGATGCCGAGCGCGACCGCCACGATGACGGCGATGTACAGGTAATGGGTCCGGTCCCGCTTCACGCGGGGTGCGGCAGGTGCCGTATCGGGAGTGCTGGCGGCCACGACTGCCCTCCTTGACGTCTTCGTCGGCGAACAACCGGCGTGCGGCTCACGTCCGGGCGTTTCTGGGGAATGCCGTGACTATCTCCCGGCCTGTGAGGGTGGTCACCCTTCCGTTCATTTAGTTCACGCTTAACCGGAGAGGCACACTGCTGACATGCGCGTCCCCACCCTCCCGCGGCCCCGGAGCCTGGCCGGCCAGCTGTTCGCCATGCAGGCCGTGCTGATAGCGGTGGTCGTGGCCGGGTACGCGCTGTTCACCTACGTCAGCGACCAGCGGCAGGCCGAGGACGCCGCCGCCCGGCAGGCCACGGCGGTGGCCCGGTCGATCGCCGACTCCCCCTCGGTCCGCGAGGCGATCCGCACCCCCGACCCCACGGCCCGGCTGGAGCCGTACGCCCTCCAGGTCATGCGGGACGCCAACGTCGACTTCGTGACGATCATGAACCCGTCCGGCATCCGCTGGACCCACCCCGACCAGAACCAGATCGGCAAACGCTTCCTCGGCAACATCGGCCCCGCCCAGCACGGCCGTACCTTCACCGAGACCTACACCGGCACCCTCGGCGCGTCCGTCCGGGCGGTGACCCCCATCTCGGACAACGGCAGGATCGTCGGACTGGTGAGCGCCGGCATCAAGGTGGAGACGATCAGCGCCCGGGTCCAGGACCAGGTCGCGGCCCTGCTCGGGGTGGCGGGCGTGGCCCTGCTGCTGGGCGCGGTCGGCACGTACGTGGTCAACGCCCGGCTCCGCCGCCACACCCACGGCATGAACGCCACCGAGCTGAGCCGGATGCACGACTACCACCAGGCGGCGCTGCACGCCGTCCGCGAGGGGCTGCTGATGCTGGACGGCGGTTACCGGGTGGCGCTGATCAACGACGGCGGCCGGGAGCTGCTGGGAGTGGGCCCGGAGGAGGGCGTGGTCGGCCGCTCGGTGGCCGACCTGGGCCTGCCCGCCCCGCTGACGGGCGCCCTGCTGTCCTCGGAGCCCCGCGTGGACGAGGTGCACCTGACGGCGTCCCGGGTGCTGGTCGTGAACACGTCCCCGGTGTCGGGCGGTGAGCACCGGGGCACGGTCGTGACACTCCGCGACGTCACCGAACTCCAGTCGCTGATGGGTGAGCTGGACTCGGAGCGGGGCTTCACCCAGGCGCTGCGCTCGCAGGCGCACGAGGCCGCGAACCGCCTGCACACGGTCGTCTCCCTGATCGAACTGGGGCGGGCCGAGGAAGCGGTGGAGTTCGCCACGGCCGAGCTGGAGCTGGCGCAGGCCCTGACCGACCAGGTGGTGGCGGCGGTCGGCGAGCCGGTGCTGGCCGCGCTGCTGCTGGGCAAGACCGCGCAGGCGAACGAGCGGGGCGTGGAGCTGGTGGTCTCACCGGACAGCCGGCTGGACGACGGCCTGCTCCCGCAGAGCCTGTCCGCCCGCGACCTGGTGACGATCCTCGGCAACCTGATCGACAACGCCGTGGACGCGGCGCAGGGCAGCGCGCGGGCCCGGGTGACCGTGACGGCGTACGCTACGGCCGCCGAAGTGGTGCTCCGGGTGTCGGACACCGGCCCGGGAGTCGACCCCGCCCATGCCGGCCTGGTGTTCCAGCGGGGGTTCTCCACGAAGCCGGCCGAACCCGGCGGACGGGGGCTCGGGCTGGCCCTGGTCCGGCAGGCGGTGAACCGCCACGAGGGCACGTTGACGGTGGCCGAGGCGGAGGAGGGCGGAGCGGTGTTCGAGGTGCGGTTGCCGTTGCGCGCGGCCACGGGCGGTGCCGGATGACCGACGAGCAGCAGCCCATCCGCGTCCTCGTCGTCGAGGACGACCCGGTCGCCGCCGACGCGCACGTGATGTACGTCGGCCGGGTGCCGGGGTTCGTCGCGGTCGGGAAGGCGCACACGGGGGCGGAGGCACGGCGCCTCCTGGACCGCACGCCGGTGGACCTGCTGCTGCTGGACCTGCACCTCCCCGACGTCCACGGCCTGCAACTGGCCCGGTCCCTGCGGGCGGCCGGGCATCACGCGGACGTGATAGCGGTGACGTCGGCGCGCGACCTGGCGGTGGTACGGGAAGGCGTCTCCCTGGGGGTCGTCCAGTACGTCCTGAAACCGTTCACGTTCGCCACGTTGCGCGACCGGCTGGTCCGGTACGCCGAGTTCCACGCGGCGGTGGGCGAGGCGAGCGGCCAGGACGAGGTCGACCGCGCCCTGGCGACCCTGCGCGCCCCGACGCCGGCGGCCCTGCCGAAGGGGCTGAGCGGGCCGACGCTGGAACGGGTGACGTCCGCGCTGCGGGAGGCGGCTTCGGAGGGGCTCACGGCGGCCGGGGTGGCCGAGGCGGTGGGCATCTCCCGGATCACCGCACGCCGGTACCTGGAGCATCTGGTGGACGCGGGGAGGGCCGGGCGGAGTCCGTTGTACGGGCAGGTGGGGCGGCCCGAGCTGGTGTACCGGTGGGTTCCTCAGGGGCGGTGAGGGCGGCGGCTGCGGCGCGGGCGGCGTCGGCCGGGGCGTTGGCCCGGGTGTAGGCGTCGGCCGCCTGGAGGTAGTGGGCACGGGCTTCGGCCGGGCGGTGGGTCCTCCTGTGCTCGATCGCCAGGTTCTCGAGGGTCTGCCCGACTCCGTACCAGTCCTCGAACTCCCTCCGGATGGCCAGAGCCTTGCCGTACGCCTCGGTGGCGTCGTCCGTCTGCCCCGACTTCGTCAGGGCGACGCCGAGGTTGTTCCACGCCGACGACTCGCCGTGGCGGTCGCCGAGGGCCTGGTGCAGGTCGCAGGAGCGGACGAAGGCGTCCATGGCCTCCTCGACCCGGTCCGCCTCCGCCAGGGCCGCGCCGAGGTTGTTCCACACCTGTGCCTCGCCGGTCCGGTAGCCGACGTCCCGGTACAGGTCACGTGCGCGCAGGAAGGCGTCGATGGCCTCCTCGACCCGGTCCGCCAGCACCAGGGTGCCGCCCAGGTTGTTCCATGCCAACGCCTCGCCATCGCGGTATCCGAGTTCCTGGCAGAGGTGGCGATCGCGGACATGCGCGTCGACCGCCTCCTGGAGGTGGCCCGTCTCGCGCAGGGCGATCCCGAGGTTGTTCGACGCCATGGCCTCACCCTCACGATCGCCGCTGCTGAGGGCGGTCTGCTGGGCGGCACCGGCGACCGCGACCATGTCGTCGAAGTGCCGGCGCCACCGAAGGTATGCACACAGACACAGGGCCAGCCGCACAGCCGTATGCCGGTGACGCTCCTCCCACTCCCACCGCACCGCGGCCACCAGCCCCGCGCGCTCCCGGTCCAGCCAGGCCAGCGCCTCGGCCCGCGTCGCGAACCGCTCCGGCTCCGGCTCCCCCGGAAACCACCTCAGCCGGTCGTCGGCCGCGCCCGCCCACCGGTAGTAGTGCGTGAGCAACCGCTGCCGGGCTCCCGCGTCCCCGGCCGCGACGTCCGCCCCGAACACCCGCACCAGGTCATGCATCCGCCAGCACCCCCGGTGGTTCCCCCGCTCCACCAGATGCACCCGCGCCAGAGCCCTGAGGTCCCGCAGCAGGGCCTCCTCGGTCCCGGCCAGCACGGCGGCCACCTCCTCGCTGACCTCGGGCCCCGGCGCCATGGCGAGCAGGGTCAGCAGACGTGCCTGACCGGCGGAAAGGCGCCGGTACGAGAGGTCGAACGCGGCACGCACACTGCGGTCACCGTCATCCAGCGCGGCGAGCCGGCCGTACGACGTGCCCAGTTCGTCGGCGAGTTCCTCGACCGACTTGCCGGGATCCTCCGCCAGCAACGCCACCGCGATCTGGAGGGCCAGCGGCAGGTACCCGCACAGCTCCGCCAGCCGTGACGCCGCCTCCGCCTCCTCCACGACCCGGTCGTCCTCCGGGTCGGCGATCCGCAGGGCCCGGTCGAGGAGTTCGTACGCCGCTTGCGGCGTCAACTGATCCAACGGCACCAGCCGCGCCCCCAGTGGGGCCAGCCGATCCCGCGAGGTGACCAGCACCCGGTGCCGCGGGGTCCCTGGCAACAACGGCCGCACCTGCTCCGGCGACGACGCGTTGTCGGCGACGATCAGGACCGCCTCCCGCTCGGCCAGCACCGACCGGTACAGTCCCGCCCGTTCGTCCGCCGTGGCCGGAATGTGCTCGGGCTCCACACCCAGCGCCCGCAGCAGGGACTCCAGAGCCTGGTCCGCCGTGACGGGAGCGTCGTCGTAGCCGTGCAGGTCCACGAAGAGCACGCCCCCCGGAAACCACCCGGCCTCCCGTGCCGCGTACGCCGCCCGCACCGCGAGCGCCGTCTTGCCGATGCCGCCGAGTCCGGAGACGGCGGTGACGAGGACGGCCTGTCCGCCACCGGGGCCCGAGGGACCGAGCGCGGCCCGCAGCCGGTCCAACTCCTCGTCCCGGCCGGTGAATCCGGCAGCCGGCGGCGGCAGCGCGTCCAGCGCGGTCGGCGCCGGTGCCTGCTGCCGGTACTCCGCCTTGCCGATGACGGTCCCGCGGAAGTCCCCGCCCCGGAAGTCGACGACATCGCTCACCCGGCCCCGCCCCCCGCCCCGAACGGCACGGCGTACTGCACCACGCACACCCCCAGCCCCACGACCGCGACCGCCTCCAGCACGGACACGACCACCAGCCCGGCCGGGACGTCACCGCCCACCCAGTACACGACGAGCGCGCTCAACGGCACGACGCAGAAGGCCAGCAGGTCCACCACGCACTGCACGACCTTGCGGGAGACGCGCCGGGCGTCTCCCCGGTGCGCGGTCTCCCAGCGGAACGCCGCGTCACCCCCGGCCTGCGCCAGCTCCGCGAGCCGGGGTCCCAGGTCGCCCCGCACGTACGCCCCGATCGCCGAGATCTTCTGGTCGTTGACGAGGTACGTCCAGCCGAGGACGACGCACACCGGCGGCAGCGCGAGCAGCATCGCCGTCTGTCTGGCCTGGGCCGCGGCGGCGATGACGGCGGCCACCACGGTCAGGGTGACGTACAGCAGGTTGTCCCGGAAGCCGATCCGCGTCTTCTGCTCGTCCTTGACGGTCTGGTACTCGGCGAGCAGCAACTGCCCCACGGTGACGTCTCGTTCCGGCACGTAAGCCCCTTCCCCCGGCAGTACCGGCAGTACCTTATGAGTGTGCCGGAGACTCGACCCATCGTTCTCGTCCTGACCGCGCTCCCGGTGGAGTACGCGGCCGTGCGGCCGTACATCGAGGGGCGGAAGGAACGCGTCCACCCGAACGGGACCCGCGTGGAGGTCGGCAGCCTGCCCGGCAGCCCCTGGCAGGTCGCGGTCAGTGAGCTGGGCGTGGGGGCCGAGCGGGCCGCCGCGCTGGCCACCCGGCTCATCGAGTGGCTGAAGCCCGAGGCGGTGTTCTTCACGGGCGTGGCCGGCAGCCTGAAGGACGACATCCCCCTCGGTGACGTCGTGGTCGGCACCCAGGTGTACGACATCCACGGCGGGAAGCAGACGGACGAGGGCTTCAAGGTCCGCCCCAAGGCCCTGCCCAGTTCGCACGCGCTGGAGCAGGCGGCCCGGTCGGCGGCGCGTGACCTGGCGGACGTGCGGGTGCACTTCGCGCCGATCGCCACCGGCGACGTGGTGCTGGCCGACTCCGGGTCCGACATCGCACGGCACATCGAGACGCATTACAACGACGCCGGGGCGATCGAGATGGAGGGTTCCGGCGCGGCCAACGCGGCGCACCTCAGCGGGCATCTGGACGCGCTCGTCGTCCGGGGCGTCAGCGACCGGGCGAACGCCCGGAAGGCCCAGGCGGACGCCGGCGGCTCGCAGCAGCGGGCGGCGGCCCACGCGGCCTCGGTGACGGTGGCGGTGCTGCGCAAACACCTGCCGCGCGGCCGTTCCGCCGACTCCGAGGAGGATCCCCAAGGACGCCACGACGGTGACCACATCGACTTCCGGGGCGGCGTCTTCCACGGGACCGTCGTCGGGAAGCGGACCGGAACCCGCTAGGGGCCCGGTCCACGGGCCGGCGCCCCGGGCCAGTGCGACCCTCCCGCCCCGCCCCCTCGGCTTCACCGGCCGTACCGAAGCGCTGGACCGCCTGCTGCCGTGTCTCGCGCCCATCCCGGAGAACGACAGCGCGCCGCCCGTGCTGATCTCCGCCCTGACCGGCATGGGCGGCATCGGCAAGACCGCGCTCGCGCTGGAGGCAGCGCACCGGGCCTGCGCGGCGGGCTGGTTCCCGGGCGGCGCGCTCTTCGTGGATCTGCGCGGGTACGACGACGACCCGGTCACCGCCGACCAGGCGGTGCTGGCGCTGCTGGACGCGCTCGGGGTGCGCGGCCCGGACCTGCCGGCGACGGCGACGGGGCAGTACGACACCTATCGCGCCCTGCTCGCCGCCCGGTGTGACCGGACGCTGCTGATCCTGGACAACGTCTCGGACCCCGGCCAGTTCCTGCCCCTGCTGCCGGGCACGGACCGCCACCGGGTGCTGGTCACGTCCCGGGAGCGGCCGGACGCGCTGCCGGTGCGGCGGATCGACCTCGACCCGCTCGCCGCGGCGGAGTCCGTCGCCCTGGTGACGCGCGCCCTGCTGGACGCGGACGAGCGCGACGACCGTCCGGCCCGGGAGCCGGAGGCGCTGCGCGAGCTGGCGGACCTGTGCGGGCACCTGCCCCTGGCCCTTCAGATCGCCGCCGCGATGCTGCGCCGTCGGCACCCGCGCGCCATCGCCTCGCTGGTCCGGGACATCCGCAGGACCACGGACCGCACGCCGCTGCTGGACGGCGGGCCGGTCGGCACCGACCAGTACGGCCGCTCGCTCGTCCTGCGCCCGGTGCTGGAGACGTCGTACCGCCGGCTGCCGCCCGGCCAGGCCCGGTTGCTGCGGCTGCTCGCCCTCGCCCCGGGCACCGAAACGGCTACGTGGACCATCGCCGCGCTCACCGGTCTCGGCCGGGAGGAGGCGCTGTCCCTGCTGGAGGATCTGGCCGCCACCTGCCTGGTCACCCGGGTCCGCGGCACCGGAGGGGACGCCGACCCCCGGTGGCTGGTGCACGACCTGGTGCGGGCCTTCGCCACCGGGGTGGTCGCGGCACGCCCGGACCTGCGGGAGGAGGGCGAGGAGGCGCGCGAGCGGGCACTGGGGTTCTACGTCCTGTGCGCGCACATGGCCGACGCCCGGCTGCGCTGGCTGCCGGGCGAGCCGGAGCCCGAGCTGTTCGCGGACCGGGCCCGGGCTCTGGCCTGGCTGGACCGGGAGCGGACCGCGCTGGTGGCGGCCGTGCGGTGGGCGGCGGAGGACCGGTACGCGCGTCTGTCGGTGCAACTCGCCGAGTATCTGGCGGAGTACCTGGAATGGCGGCGGTACTTCGACGACTGGATCACCGTCGCCAGTGCCGCCCGGGACGCGGCGCACCGCACGGGCGACCGCCGGGGGGAGTTCGTCGGATGGGACTACCTGGGCCTGGCCCTGCGGCACGCGGGCCGTACCGACGAGGCGATCGACGCCCATCTGCGCGCCCTCGACCTGAGCCGGGCCGAAGGGCACCGCAGCGGTGAGGCGGTCCAGTGGGGGCACCTCGCCAACGCGCTGCTCGTCGCGGGCCGCCCCGAGGAGGCGATCGACGCGCACCTGCGGGCCCGCGCCCTGCACCAGGCCCATGGTCATGTCCAGGCGGAGGCCGACGAGTGGAACAACCTCGCGCTGTCACTGCACGCCGTGGGCCGCACGGAGGAGGCGATCGACGCCCATGTGCGGGCTCGTGACCTCTACCTGGCCATCGGGGACCGGCACGGCGCGGGCATCGCCTGGAACAACCTGGCCCGCACCTGGGAGGCGGCCGGTCTGACGGCCCAGGCCATCGGGGCGTACGACAACGCCCTTGAGTTGCAGCGGGAGTTCGGGGACTGGTTCGGCGCCGGCATGACCCTCGGCAACCTGGCCGGTGTCCACGCGGCCACCGGGGACCCGGTCCGGGCCCGCGCCGCCTTCCTCGCGGCGGCCGACGCCTACACGCGGGCCGACGCCCCCGCCGAGGCCGCCCGCTGCCAATCCCGCGCAGACACATTGACCTGACTAGACCACTCCTCTTACCTTCACACGGCAGTCATCTCCGCGCCACCCCCACGTGTGCTCAGGAGGTCATGCCCGTGCGCCTCACCGCCGCCCACTCCCACTCCCGCCCCCTCCCCCTCCCCCTCCTCCTCACCGCCGCTCTCGCCGCCACCGCCCTCACCGCCTGCGGCAGCGGTTCCGGCAGCAGTCCGGACACGATCAAGGTGTCGTACAAGCAGTCCACCGACAACTCCGTCAAGGTGATGGACACCTACCTCGCCGGCATCAAGAAGCAGTTCGAGCACAAGTACCCCGGCAAGAAGGTCGAGTTCGTGCCGATCAAGGCCCCGGACTCGGAGTACTACACCAAGCTCCAGCAGATGCTGCGCTCGCCGCGCACCGCCCCGGACCTGGTCTACGAGGACACCTTCCTCATCAACTCCGACATCACCAGCGGGTACCTGAAGCCGCTCGACCCCTACCTCGCCAAGTGGCCGGACTGGCGCCGGTTCATCGACACCGCGAAGGCGGCGGCCCAGGGGCAGGACGGGAAGACGTACGGCGTCCCGGACGGCACCGACACCCGCGGGCTCTGGTTCGACAAGCGGGTGTTCGAGAAGGCCGGGCTGCCGTTGGACTGGCAGCCGAAGACCTGGGACGACGTCCTCGCCGCCGCCCGCACCATCAAGCGGAAGGTGCCCGGCGTGATCCCGCTCAACGTCTACACCGGCAAGCCGGCCGGTGAGCGGGCCACCATGCAGGGCTTCGAGATGCTGCTGTACGGCACGGGCGACGGTACGCAGGACCCCTTGTACGACAGCGGCAGCAAGAAGTGGATCACGGGGTCGCAGGCATTCAAGGACTCCCTCGGCTTCGTGGAGACGGTCTACAAGGAAAAACTCGGCCCGGACGTCTCCGACGCCCTCGACCCGAACCTCAACACCACCGTCAACGGCGAACTGCTCCCCCAGGGCAGACTCGGCATCGCCCTCGACGGCTCCTGGCTGCCGTACGCCTGGCTGCCGGGCAGCGGGCACGAGTGGCCGGACTGGTCCCGGCGGTTGGGGCTCGCGGCCATGCCGACGCAACACGGGCAGGCGCCCGGCAAGGTGAGCATGTCCGGCGGCTGGACCTGGTCCATCCCGGCCAAGGCGGCCAACCCCGACCTCGCCTTCGACTTCGTCCGCACGATGCAGACGAAGGACAACGCGCGGAAGTGGTACATCGCCAACTCCGGGATCGCCGTCCGCGAGGACGTCGCCGCCGATCCGAAGTACGTCGGCGCCCAGCCCGGCATCAAGTTCTTCACCGACCTGGTGGCGAGCACCCACTACCGGCCCGCGTACCCGGCGTACCCGAAGGTGTCGACCGCCGTGCAGGAGGCCATGGAGGCGGTCACGACCGGTGACCTGTCCGTGGAGAAGGCGGCGGGCGAGTACGACGCCACGGTCAAGGACGTCACCGGCGGCCAAGTGGTCCGCGGGTGAGGCGCCCGAACCCGGCCGTCCGGGTCCTCCCGGTCGCCCCCGCCCTGGTCCTGCTGCTCCTGTTCCTCGCCGGGCCGATCGCCTACTGCGTCTGGATCGCCTTCACCGACCTCCAGCTCACCGGCCAGGCCCACTCCTCCTTCGTGGGCTTCGCCAACTTCCGCCGGGCGTTCCGGGACGACGCGTTCCTGAACGCCGTCTGGCTGACCCTGGTGTTCACGGTGCTGTCCTCGCTCGTCGGGCAGAACACCCTGGGGCTGGCCCTCGCCGCGCTGATGAAGCGTGCGTCGAAGCCCGTCCGCACCCTCACCGGCGCGGTCGTCGTCACCGCGTGGGTGCTGCCGGAGGTCGTCGCCGGGTTCCTGCTCTACGCGTTCTTCCGGCGCGAGGGCACCCTCAACGCCATCCTGGACTGGCTCCACCTGCCGCGGCAGAACTGGCTGTTCACGCTGCCCATCCTCGCGGTGTCCTTCGCCAACGTCTGGCGCGGGACGGCGTTCTCGATGCTGGTGTACTCCGCCGCGCTGGACGAGATCCCCGCCGAGATCACGGAGGCCGCCGAGGTGGACGGGGCCGGCGGCTGGCGGCGGCTGTGGCACATCACGCTGCCGATGATCCGCCGCTCCATCGGCACCAACCTCATGCTCAACACCCTCCAGACGCTCTCCGTCTTCGGGCTGATCTGGGTGATGACCCAGGGCGGTCCCGGCGACCGGAGCCAGACGCTGCCGCTGTTCATGTACGAGCAGGCCTTCCAGAACAGCATGATCGGGTACGGCACCGCGGTCGCCCTGCTCCTGCTGGTCGTCGGCTCCCTGTTCTCCGTCGTCTATCTGCGGCTGCTGCGGACGGAGGTCTGATGGCCCGCAACCGTGCCTCCCGGCGGCTCGCCGCCGATGTCTCGCTGCTGGCGGTGGCCGCCGCCTTCGCGGTGCCCCTCGCCTGGGTGCTGCTGTCCGCCGTGGACCCGCACGCGAACCTGCGGGTCAAGGTCCCGGGCGGCCTCACCCTGGCCAACTTCCACGCGATCCTGACCCCCGACATCACCTACACCCCGCTGCTCAACAGCCTCGTCCTGTGCGGGGGCGCCACGGCGCTGACCGTCGGTTGCGCCGCCCTCGCCGCGTATCCGCTGTCCCGGTTCCGGTCCCGGCTGAACCGGCCGTTCCTGCTGACGATCCTGTTCGCGACGAGCCTGCCCATCACGGCGATCATGGTGCCGGTGTACGCCCTGTTCGTCCGGGTGAACCTCATCGACACCCTCCAGGGCACGATCCTCTTCTTCGCCGCCTCCCAACTGCCGTTCGCGATCTGGCTGATGAAGAACTTCATGGACGGCGTGCCGACGGAGCTGGAGGAGGCGGCCTGGACGGACGGGGCCTCGGCCGCGCAGTCCCTCGTCCGGATCGTGCTGCCGCTGACGGGGCCGGGGCTCGCCGTCGTGACCGTGTTCTCGTTCGTGATGATGTGGGGGAACTTCTTCGTCCCGTTCATGCTGCTGCTCACCCCGGAGCAGATGCCGGCCTCGGTGAGCATCAACGACTTCTTCGGCAACCGGGGCATGGTGGCGTACGGCCAGCTCGCCGCGTTCTCGGTGATCTACTCGACGCCGGTGATCCTGCTGTACGTCCTGGTGGCACGGCGGCTGGGCGGCGGCTTCGCGCTCGGCGGCGCGGTCAAGGGGTGAACCGGAAGGGCGCTGCCGTCCGTGCCGTCGGCACGGGCGTGCGCTCGTATCCGCGCACGCCGAACCCGCCGGCCCGCCGCCCAGCGCGGTGACCTGAGGAGCGGACCGGCTAGAAGACCGACTCCGCCTCGTCCATCCGGTCCTTCGGCACCGTCTTCAGCTCGGTGACGGCCTCCGCGAGCGGCACCATCACGATGTCGGTGCCGCGCAGCGCGGTCATCCTGCCGAAATCGCCGCGGTGGGCGGCCTCGACGGCGTGCCAGCCGAAGCGGGTGGCGAGGACACGGTCGTACGCGGTGGGGACGCCGCCGCGCTGGACGTGACCGAGGATGACCGGCTTGGCCTCCTTGCCCAGGCGCCGCTCCAGTTCGTACGCCAGCGCGGTGCCGATGCCCTGGAAGCGCTCGTGGCCGTACTGGTCGATGTCGCCCTTGCCGTAGTCCATGGTGCCGTCCATGGGGTGGGCGCCCTCGGCGACGCAGATGACGGCGAACTTCTTGCCGCGGGCGAACCGCTCCTCGACCATCTTGACCAGGTCGGCGGGGTCGAAGGGACGCTCGGGCAGGCAGATGCCGTGGGCGCCGGCGGCCATGCCGGACTCCAGGGCGATCCAGCCGGCGTGCCGGCCCATGACCTCCACGACCATCACCCGCTGGTGGGACTCGGCCGTGGTCTTCAGCCGGTCCATGGCCTCCGTCGCCACGCCGACGGCCGTGTCGAAGCCGAAGGTGCGGTCGGTGGAGGAGATGTCGTTGTCGATGGTCTTGGGCACGCCGACGACCGGGAGGCCGGCGTCGGAGAGCATCCGGGCCGCGGTCAGGGTGCCCTCGCCGCCGATCGGGATCAGCGCGTCGATGCCGAACTCCTCGACCATGTCGGTGGCCCGCTCGCAGGCCTCGCGCAGCCGGTCGCGCTCCAGCCGGGAGGAGCCGAGGATGGTGCCGCCGCGGGCCAGGATGCCGCTGACCGCGTCCAGGTCGAGGCTGCGGTAGTGGCGGTCGAGCAGACCCCGGTAGCCGTCCTCGAAGCCGATGACCTCGTCGCCGTACTGCGCCACCGCCCGGTGCACGACCGACCGGATCACGGCGTTCAGGCCGGGGCAGTCGCCGCCTGCGGTGAGAACTCCGATGCGCATCGTGCTGTGTCTCCTGCTCGCTGTCGTGTGCCGGTGAGCCGGTGTCGATTCTTTCACGTCCATCGCGCCAATGAGATCCTGACGGGCGCCTTATCCGTCGACAGGGGTATTGTCAAGAGGGTTCTGCTCACCTCGGTGAGCGATTTTTATGCCGAAGTGGCGACGAAGGCGACATGAGGAACGGAGTGGACACGTGACGCGCAGCGTGTACGTGACCGGGATCGACCGCGGTGACGGACGCCAGGTGGTGGAGCTGGGGGTCATGGAACTCCTGACCCGGCAGGTCGACCGGGTGGGCGTGTTCCGTCCACTCGTCCACGACGGCCCGGATCGCCTGTTCGAGCTACTGCGGGCCCGGTACCGCCTCGCGCAGGAACCGGCGACCGTCTACGGCATGGACTACCACCAGGCGTCCGCGCTCCAGGCCGAGCAGGGCACCGACGAGCTGGTCTCCGCCCTGGTCGACCGCTTCCACCTGGTGGCCCGGGACTACGACGTGGTCCTCGTCCTCGGCACCGACTTCGCCGACACCCAGCTGCCGGACGAGCTGTCGCTGAACGCCCGGCTCGCCAACGAGTTCGGCGCCTCCGTCATCCCGGTGGTCGGGGGCCGCGGGCAGTCCGCCGAGTCCGTGCTGGCCGAGACCCGCAACGCCTACCGCGCCTACGCGGGCCTCGGCTGCGACGTGCTCGCCATGGTCGCCAACCGGGTGGCCCGCGAGGACCGCGACGAGATCGCCGAGCGGCTCACCGACCGGCTGCCGGTGCCGGCGTACGTGGTCCCCGACGAGCCCGCCCTGTCCGCCCCGACGGTCTCCCAGATCGCCCAGGCCCTCGGCGCGAAGGTGCTGCTCGGCGACGACTCCGGGCTCGCCCGGGACGCGCTGGGCTTCGTCTTCGGCGGTGCCATGCTGCCGAACCTCCTCGGCGCCCTGACCCCGGGCTGCCTGGTCATCACCCCGGGCGACCGTGCCGACCTGGTCGTCGGCTCGCTCGCCGCGCACAGCGCCGGCACCCCGCCGATAGCCGGTGTGCTGCTGACCCTGGACGAGGTGCCGAGCGACGAGATCCTCACCCTCGCCGCCCGCCTCGCCCCCGGCACCCCGGTGCTCTCGGTGTCCGGCAACAGCTTCCCCACCGCCGAGCGGCTCTTCTCCCTGGAGGGCAAGCTGAACGCGGCCACCCCGCGCAAGGCGGAGACCGCGCTCGGCCTGTTCGAGCGGTACGCCGACACCACCGGCCTGGCCCGCCGGGTCTCGGCGCCGAGCAGCGACCGGGTCACCCCGATGATGTTCGAGCACAAGCTGCTGGAGCAGGCCCGCGCCGACAAGCGGCGGGTCGTGCTGCCGGAGGGCACCGAGGAGCGGGTGCTGCACGCGGCCGAGGTGCTGCTGCGCCGTGGCGTGTGCGACCTGACCCTGCTCGGCCCGGTCGACCAGATCCGCAAGAAGGCCGCCGACCTGGGCATCGACCTCGGCGACACCCAGCTGATCGACCCGGCCACCTCCGAGCTGCGCGACGCCTTCGCCGAGAAGTACGCGGCCCTGCGCGCCCACAAGGGCGTCACGGTGGAGCTGGCCTACGACGTCGTGTCGGACGTGAACTACTTCGGCACCCTGATGGTCGAGGAGGGCCTGGCCGACGGCATGGTGTCGGGCTCGGTGCACTCCACGGCGGCCACCATCCGGCCCGCCTTCGAGATCATCAAGACCAAGCCGGACGCGTCGATCGTCTCGTCCGTGTTCTTCATGTGCCTGGCCGACAAGGTGCTGGTCTACGGCGACTGCGCGGTCAACCCGGACCCCGACGCCGAGCAGCTCGCGGACATCGCCATCCAGTCGGCGACGACGGCCGCGCGGTTCGGCGTGGAACCGCGGATCGCGATGCTGTCGTACTCCACGGGTACGTCCGGATCGGGCGCCGACGTCGACAAGGTGCGCGAGGCGACCGAGCTGACCCGCTCGCGCCGGCCCGAGTTGAAGATCGAGGGCCCGATCCAGTACGACGCGGCCGTCGAGCCGACCGTCGCCGCGACCAAGCTGCCCGGCTCCGAGGTCGCCGGCCAGGCCAGCGTGCTGATCTTCCCCGACCTCAACACCGGCAACAACACCTACAAGGCCGTGCAGCGCTCGGCCGGCGCGATCGCCGTCGGCCCGGTGCTCCAGGGTCTGCGCAAGCCGGTCAACGACCTGTCCCGGGGCGCGCTCGTCCAGGACATCGTCAACACCGTCGCCATCACGGCGATCCAGGCCCAGGGCCCCGCCCGGAACCCCAGCGAGAAGGCGTCCCAGCAGTGACCTCCCCCACCCGTGTCCTCGTCCTCAACTCCGGCTCCTCGTCCCTGAAGTACCAACTGCTGGACATGCGGGACAGCAGCCGGCTCGCGGTGGGCCTGGTCGAGCGGATCGGCGAGCAGACCTCCCGGATCGAGCACACCTGCCTCACCGGCGGCGACACCCGTGAGCACACCGGGCCGATCGCCGACCACGACGCCGCCCTCAAGGCGGTCGCCGAGGAGCTGACCCGGGACGGCCTGGGCCTGGACTCCCCCGAGCTGGCCGCGATCGGCCACCGGGTGGTGCACGGCGGGATGTTCTTCACCGAGCCCACCGTCATCGACGACGCGGTGCTCACCGAGATCGAGCGGCTGATCCCGGTCGCCCCGCTGCACAACCCGGCCAACCTCACCGGCATCCGCACCGCGCGGGCGCTCCGCCCGGACCTGCCCCAGGTCGCCGTCTTCGACACCGCGTTCCACACGACGATGCCGGAGCCGGCGGCGCGGTACGCGATCGACCCGAAGATCGCCGACCGCCACCGCATCCGCCGCTACGGCTTCCACGGCACCTCGCACGCGTACGTCTCGCGGCAGACCGCGCGGCTGCTGGGCAAGGACCCGTCCGAGGTCAACGTGATCGTGCTGCACCTGGGCAACGGCGCCTCCGCCTCCGCGGTGGAGAAGGGCCGCTGCGTGGACACCTCCATGGGACTGACCCCCTTGGAGGGGCTCGTGATGGGTACGCGATCCGGTGATCTGGATCCGGCCGTCATCTTCCATTTGGCCCGGGTTGGGGATATGTCCATGGACGAGATCGACACTCTTCTCAACAAGAGGAGCGGTCTGTTCGGTCTGTGCGGGGACAACGACATGCGGGAGATCCGCCGCCGGATCGACGAGGGCGACGAAGAGGCCGCGCTCGCCTTCGACATTTACATTCACCGGATCAAGAAGTACATCGGCGCCTATTACGCCGTGCTCGGCACGGTGGACGCGGTGGCCTTCACCGCCGGGGTCGGCGAGAACGCGGCACCGGTGCGGGAGGCGGCGATCGCGGGGCTGACGGGCCTGGGCCTGGCGGTCGACCCGGAGCGGAACGCCGTACGCGGCGGCGGACCGCGGCTGATTTCGCCGGAGTCCGCCCGGGTGGCGGTCGCGGTGGTGCCGACGGATGAAGAACTGGAGATCGCAACGCAGACCTACGCACTGGTCGGAAAGAA
Organism: Streptomyces canarius; assembly: GCF_014650735.1. Lineage (NCBI taxonomy): Bacteria > Bacillati > Actinomycetota > Actinomycetes > Kitasatosporales > Streptomycetaceae > Streptomyces > Streptomyces canarius. Next base: position 86,113 of record NZ_BMVN01000029.1, on the reverse strand, counting down.
CAACTGAATAGCACCTGAGCGGTGTGGCACTCATTTGTATCTTCCGCCAGACGGAATATTCCGTAGCGAAACAAACCGATAGGATCGCCCCATGCGCCGTTCGAAAATCGTCTGTACTCTCGGCCCCGCGGTCGACTCCCACGAGATGCTCGTCGCCATGATCGAGGCGGGCATGAACGTGGCCCGGTTCAACTTCAGCCACGGCACCCACGCCGAGCACCAGGCGCGGTACGACCGCGTCCGGGCCGCCTCCAAGGAGACCGGCCGCCCCATCGGCGTCCTCGCCGACCTCCAGGGCCCGAAGATCCGCCTGGAGACCTTTGCCGAGGGCCCGGTCGAGCTGGAGCGCGGTGACGAGTTCGTCATCACGACCGAGGACGTGCCGGGTGACAAGCACATCTGCGGTACGACGTACAAGGGGCTGCCGGGTGACGTCTCGCGCGGCGACCAGGTCCTGATCAACGACGGCAACGTCGAGCTGAAGGTCCTGGACGTCGAGGGCCCGCGGGTGAAGACGATCGTCATCGAGGGCGGTGTCGTCTCCGACCACAAGGGCATCAACCTGCCCGGCACGGCCGTCAACGTGCCCGCGCTGAGCGAGAAGGACGTCGAGGACCTGCGCTTCGCCCTCCGCATGGGCTGCGACCTGGTCGCACTGTCCTTCGTCCGGGACGCCAAGGACATCCACGACGTCCACCGCGTCATGGACGAGGAGGGCCGCCGCGTCCCCGTCATCGCCAAGGTGGAGAAGCCGCAGGCGGTGGAGAACATGGAGGACGTCGTGATGGCGTTCGACGGCGTGATGGTCGCCCGTGGTGACCTCGCCGTCGAGTACCCGCTCGAAAAGGTCCCCATGGTGCAGAAGCGCCTGATCGAGCTGTGCCGGCGCAACGCCAAACCGGTGATCGTCGCGACCCAGATGATGGAGTCGATGATCACCAACTCGCGTCCGACCCGCGCCGAGGCCTCCGACGTCGCCAACGCGATCCTGGACGGCACCGACGCGGTCATGCTGTCGGCCGAGTCCAGCGTGGGCGCGTACCCGGTCGAGACGGTCAAGACCATGTCGAAGATCGTCACCGCGGCCGAGCAGGAGCTGCTCTCCAAGGGCCTCCAGCCCCTCGTCCCCGGCAAGAAGCCGCGTACGCAGGGCGGTTCGGTGGCCCGTGCCGCCGCCGAGATCGCCGACTTCCTCGGCGGCAAGGGCCTGGTCGCCTTCACCCAGTCCGGTGACACCGCGCGCCGTCTCTCCCGCTACCGCGCGATCCAGCCGATCATCGCCTTCACCACGGACGAGGGCACCCGCAACCAGCTCACCCTGAGCTGGGGCGTGGAGTCGCACGTCGTGCCGTTCGTGAACACCACCGACGAGATGGTCGACCTGGTGGACCAGGAGATCGCGCGGCTCGGCCGCTTCGAGACGGGCGACACCCTCATCATCACCGCCGGCTCGCCCCCCGGGGTCCCCGGCACCACCAACATGCTCCGCGTCCACCACCTGGGCACCCAGAGCAACTGACCGATCCGGCAAGGGTCTTGAACGGCACCGAGGGCGCCCCCCGCGACGGGGGGCGCCCTCGGTGTTGTGCGGCTCCCGGACTGGCTTGTACGACCGCTCAGTCGGTCGTGTACACGTGCATGCCGGGCACGTGCAGGTTGCCGCCGAACTGGGCCGCCTGGGTCACCTTGGCGTTGGTGAAGTAGATCAGCGGGATGTTCAGCGGGGGCGGGCTGTCGGGGCTGAAGGTCACCGGGATCAGCCCGAACAGGTTGCCCGAGATGCTCTCGGTGTACATCACCGTGTCGCCGCCGGTGATGGTGGACGTCGAGCCCTTGGCCGCCTGGACGTGGTACGTCTTGTTCGCCTGCGCGTCCTTCACCGTCTGGTGCAGGTCACCGATGTCGGTGCCGCCGGAGATGACGTACTTCAGCACCTTCTTGGTGGTGCCGCCCGCCGTCTTCACCTCGACGATGCCCTGGTAGTCGGCGCCCTTGAGGAGCAGGGAGCTGGCGTTCAGGTACCAGGGGTCGTCCGCCACCGGCACCTTGTTGTCGACGCCGCCCTCGTCGTCCGTGGCCACCGGGCAGTCGTCGGCGGAGGCGGACTCGCTCGCGGACGGGTCCGGCGTGGCCGACCCGGTCGCGCCACCGGCCGCCTCCGTGGCGTCCCCGGCCGTCTTGGAGACGGTGCCGGTGGTGCCGTCGACGGTGTCCCTGGCGGTGTCCGCGGCCTTCTTCACCGTGTCCTTGACGGTGTCGGAGGCACCTGAGCCGGACTCCTTGCCGCCGCCGGACGAGGTGTCCGTGGACGAGGAGTCCGCGGCGTCCGTGGCGTCCGCGGCAGGCGACTGGGACGCGGACGGTGTCGGGGCCGGCGTCTGCGCCGGCGTACCGGAGTCCTTGTCGCCGCCGGTGAGGAGGTCACCGAGCGTGTCGCCGATGGTGTCGAGGACGTTCCCGCCGCCGCTCTGGGGCTGCGACTGCGTCGGCGTGGTGGTGTCACCGCCGGAACCCGAACCGGAGCCCGAGCCCGACCCGGAGCCCGAGCCCGACCCGGAGCCCGACGAACCGGAGCCCGAGGAACCGGAACCCGAACCGGAGCCCGACGAACCGGAGTCCGAGGAACCGGAGCCGGACGAACCGGAGTCGGAGGACCCCGAGGTCGCGGTCGGCTCGGGCGTGTCCTTGTCGTCGGAACCTGAATCCGACGAAGAGGTACCGCCCGGGTCCTGCGTCTTCCCGCTCCCGGTGGTCTGCGACGGCGACGGCTCGGCCGGCGTGCTCGGGGACGCGGACGGCGACGGTGACGCCGAGGGGTCCTTGGAGCCGTCGTCCAGCGCCTTCACGCAGTCCTTGTACTCGTCGGCCGTCAGGCTCTTCGCCGACGTCGACGGGGACGGACCGCCGTTGTTGTCGGCGAGGGCGAGCGTGGAGGTGAAGCCCATGCCCATGAGGACCGCCGTGGGCATGGCCACCGAGGCTATCGCCTTGCCGGCCGGCATGTGGAACCTGGTGAACAGCGGCTTTCTGGGGGCCGCGTGGCGGGGCCCGGTTCTCGCGCGAGACCCGTTCGCGTCGGTCCCGCGGGTCACCTCGTCAGCCGGCACTGTGCCTCCCGTTCGCCCCGTTGGCCGGGCTCGTTCCTGACAGGTCGTTCTCCCACGGCGCCTTGTACGGCCCGGCCGGGCCGGCGTCGGCCGCCGGGGTCGTGCCCTGGTGCGGCAGCGGAGCCGTGCCCGGGGCACCGCCCTCGCCCGGGGTGGCCTCGGTCGGCGGCTGCTCCTGCGGAGGCGTGCCCGGCGCCCAGGCCACGGCCAGCGCTCCGCCGACCAGGGCGAGCAGGAAGCCCACGACGAAGCCGCCGAAGTTGGACACCGGGATGGACACCAGCGCGAGCAGGATCGCGGCGACGCCCGCGAAGGTCCGCACGTGCTTCTGGAACCAGAGGCTGATGCCCAGGACGATGAGCAGCACACCGATGATCAGGGACCCGGCTCCCGCGGTGGTCGCCATGGCCAGCGTCAGGTGTCCGAGCTGGAGGTGGGCGTACGGGAAGTACATGATCGGAAAGCCGCCGAGCATGACGAACAGACCGGCCCAGAACGGCCGCGTACCCCGCCAGGCGCGGAACTGCAGCCTCCGGCGGGTGAACTGGCCGGGTGCGGCGGCAGGAGTCTCGGCGCTCATGGAAAACAGCTCCCTGGTGCGGCGTTGCTGTGGTGGTGATGTGTGCCGCGTGTGAGGACGCGGCCGGAGTGTGGACGGGCGGGGGCGCCATCGGCTCCCCCGCCCGTCAGCGAGTGCTTAGTAGCACTCCTTGACACCCGTCGACAGCGACATCTTCAGGCCGCTGAGCTTGAAGGTTCCGGCGGTGGTCGCCCACGCCGTCTGCTTCACGCCGACCAGCGTGGCCTTGTCGGCCTGCTGGGCGAACCCGTACGGGTTGGCCTGTTCGCCGCCGCCCTTCATGCCCGGACCCTTGGAGGCGTCCTTGGCGGCCACACCGATGTCGATGTTCTCGAACGTCGCGTCGGCGTTGAGGTCGGCAACGTCGATGTAGATGTTGTCGGCCTGCACCTTTTCGGCGCCCGCGCCGCCGGCCCGCAGGATCAGGCTGACGTTGCCGAAGATCGGCACGTCGGGCGTGACCACGGACTGGCACAGGTTGGTGATCTCGGCGTGCTTGAACGCCGAGACGGCCACCGGGTGCGCCGTCTTCTTGCCGTCCAGCGTGTAGCCGCTGTCGATGGCGCCGTACTGGGAGAAGCCGGTGCCGACGAGTTCGTCGGCGGACACCTTGAACGACTGGCCGGACACGCTGAACGAGGCGGCGAGAGCGCCCTGCGCGAGCGCGACACCTATACACGCCGTGGCGGCAACGCTGGGCACCATGACCACAGCGAACCGCTTCCATCTGGTCCCGCCACGCACCTGGGACTCCATATTTCCTCCTTCTCGGACGTACATCTCCTGGCCCGGACTCGCCCCGTATCAGCGGCTCAGCCGAGCAGGGATGGGAGAAGTGCTACGTCCTCGGGAAGGAGAGCGCCCGCGCTCGGCGGCGCGAACAGCGCCCGAATCACCGGCGATCACCCCCGAGCGACAACCACTGGTCGCGCCTGACACGCATCACGCACAACCCTGCTGGACAGGCTTCGCCGTCCGGCGAAGACCCCCCTGCCCTAGACCCGGCGCCACTGCCGCCGGCTCTGCTCGGTGGGGACCCAGAGTCTCCCGGTGACCCGACCGGCTGCCGGGGTACGGGAATGGACCGAGCGTCGCCGATCGTGGTGCATTCTCGGCCCGGGCACAAGGGGGTTCGTTACTGGCTAGTAACGGCGGGATAACCGGAGGACGACCGACCGGTCTCGGCTTGCGACGCTCGGTGGCACCGTAGGGCAGAGCAAAGCCGTTGATCCCTGGACGAATCCAGACAGACCAACGGCCTCGATTTACTCGGAGTAACAGCGGCCGCGATTACCAAGATTTGGTAAAGCGCAGCCGCCGTGACGCGTCTCGGCAAACCTTTCACCCCGGCATCACAAGCCGGGGCGTTTAGGGACTGGTCAGAACAGGGCGCGCGCGAGCGCCCTGCGTGCCCCCACCACCCGCGGGTCCTCCTGGCCCACGACCTCGAACAGCTCCAGCAACCGGAGCCGTACCGCCTCCCGGTCGTCACCCGCCGTGCGCTGCACGGTCTCGATGAGCCGCCCGAAGGCGTCCTCGACGTGCCCGCCCACCAGGTCCAGGTCGGCGGCGGCGATCTGCGCCCGCGCGTCCTTCGGCTTCTCGGCGGCCTCCTGACGCACCTTCTGCGGGTCCATGCCCTGCACCCGCTGGAGCAACTCGGCCTGCGCCAGGCCCAGTTTGGCCTCCGGGTGGGCCGGGTCGGCGGCCAGCACGTTCTTGTACGCCTGGACGGCCCCGCCCAGGTCGCCGGCGTCCAGCGCCTGCGCGGCGGCGTTCAGCGCGGCGTCGTACGGCCCTTCGGCCGCCGCGGCCTGGGGGGCGCCGCCCGGCTCCGCGTCCGGGTCGACGGTCAGACCGGTCAGCCCGAAGCGCTGCTCCGCGACCGCCACCAACTGGTCGAGGGTCTCCCGGATCTGCTGCTCGCCGGCCACCCCCTGGAAGAGCGGCAGCGCCTGGCCCGCCACGACGGCGAACACGGCCGGGATGCCCTGGATCCCGAACTGCTGCATCAGCATCTGGTTGGCGTCGACGTCGATCTTGGCGAGGAGGAAGCGCCCGTCGTACTCGACGGCCAGCCGCTCCAGGACCGGGCTCAGCTGCTTGCAGGGCTGACACCACTCGGCCCAGAAGTCGATGACGACCGGGACTTCGGCGGAGCGCTGGAGGACATCCCGCTCGAAGCCCGCCTCATCGACGTCGATGACGAGATCGGCCGGGGAGACGGCCCCCGTCCCGCCCTGCCGGGCGGCTTCGGCGCGCGCCTGCTCCGCCTTGGCCTTGGCCTCCTGGGCCGCCTTCACCGCGGCGAGGTCGACGACACCGCTCATGGACATGTTCCGTGGCTGCATGCGTCTATCCTCCCCCGATCCCGCGTCTGATGAAAAAAACGATGTGCGGCGCCGGGTCCCCACCCCACGCCTGGTGGTCGTCGCTCGCGCACGTCCCTCACGCGCTTTCGCTACGACCCGTAGCGTAATGCCATGAGGGCACCGCGCGGCACCACACCCCGGTGATCTCCCTCACGACCGCACAGAACCCGCCGGTTATGGTCGGGGAATGCAGAGCCGCACTCCCGCCAGCCGTACCGGGCGCCCGCGCAGCGCCGCCGCGGACACCGCGATCCTGGCCGCGACCCGGGAGGCTCTGGTCGAACTCGGATGGTCGAAACTCACCCTGGGAGACGTCGCCACGCGGGCCGGGGTTGCGAAGACGACCCTCTACCGCCGCTGGGCGGGCAAGAACGAACTGGTCGTGGACGCGGTGGCGGAGCTCTTCGACGAGCTGGAACTCCCCGACCGCGGCAGCCTCGCCGCCGACATCGAGGGCGTCGTCCTCCAGTTCGCGGCCATCCTGGCCCGCCCGGAGGCCAAGAGCGGCCTGATGGCGGTGGTCGCCGAGGCCACCCGCGACGAGGCCCTGCGCGAACGCGTCCGCGCCTCCATCGTGGACCGGCAGATGCGGCTGGTCCTGGAGGGCCGCGCCCGGGCCCAGTGCCGCGGCGAACTCCCCCCGGAGCCGGACCCCGGAGAGTCCGCCCGCACGGTGGACCTCATCTTCGACGTGGTCGCGGGCGCGGTGGTCCACCGCACCCTGGTCAGCGGCAAACCGGCGGACGGGGACTGGGTCCGCAGCTTCACGCGGTTGCTGCTGCTGGGCCTCGCGTCCCAGCCGGCCGAGTCGGGTGACGAGCGGGCGTAGACCGGGGCCAGGGGGCGCGGAGCCCCCCGGCGGCCGGCCCGGCCAGGGGCGCCTAGAAGCCGGCCGGCTCCGTGTACACCCCCCACTCGTCCCGCAGCACCCCGCAGATCTCCCCCAGCGTCGCCTCGGCCCGCACGGCCTCCAGCATCGGCTCGATCATGTTGGCCCCGGACCGGGCCGCGGCGAGCATCCCGTCCAACGCCCCCCGCACAGCCGCCTCGTCCCGCGCCGCCTTCCGCTCGGCGAGCACCCGCACCTGCTCCCGCTCCACCTCATGGCTGACCCGCAGGATCTCCAGGTCCCCGGTGACGGATCCGGTGTGGACGTTGACGCCGACGACCTTCTTGTCCCCCTTCTCCAGCGCCTGCTGGTACCGGAAGGCGGACTCCGCGATCTCCCCGGTGAACCAGCCGTCCTCGATCCCGCGCAGAATGCCGGACGTGATGGGCCCGATCGGGTGCCGCCCGTCCGGGTGAGCCCGCAGCCCCCGCTCCTTGATCTGCTCGAAGATCTTCTCCGCGTCCGCCTCGATCCGGTCCGTCAGCTGCTCGACGTACCAGGAGCCGCCCAGCGGATCGGCCACATTGGCGACCCCGGTCTCCTCCATCAGCACCTGCTGCGTGCGCAGCGCGATCTCCGCGGCCTGCTCGGAGGGCAGGGCGAGGGTCTCGTCGAGCGCGTTGGTGTGCAGCGAGTTGGTCCCGCCGAGCACGGCCGCCAGCGCCTCCACCGCCGTGCGCACCACGTTGTTGTACGGCTGCTGCGCGGTCAGCGAGACACCCGCGGTCTGCGTGTGGAACCGCAGCCACTGCGCCTTGTCGGACTTCGCGCCGTACACGTCCCGCATCCACCGCGCCCAGATCCGGCGCGCCGCCCGGAACTTGGCGATCTCCTCGAAGAAGTCGACGTGCGCGTCGAAGAAGAAGGACAGGCCGGGCGCGAAGACGTCGACGTCGAGACCGCGGCTGAGCCCCAGCTCGACGTAGCCGAACCCGTCCGCCAGCGTGTACGCCAGTTCCTGCGCGGCCGTGGACCCGGCCTCCCGGATGTGGTACCCGGAGACGGAGAGCGGCTTGTACGCCGGGATCCCCGCCGCGCAGTGCTCCATCAGGTCGCCGATCAGCCGCAGGTGCGGCTCGGGCTGGAAGAGCCACTCCTTCTGGGCGATGTACTCCTTGAAGATGTCGGTCTGGAGGGTCCCGTTGAGCACCGCCGGATCGACGCCCTGCCGCTCGGCGGCGACCAGGTACATGCAGAAGACGGGCACGGCGGGCCCGCTGATGGTCATGGAGGTCGTCACGTCCCCCAGTGGGATGTCCTTGAAGAGCACCTCCATGTCGGCGGCCGAGTCGATGGCGACCCCGCAGTGCCCGACCTCGCCGAGGGAGCGGGGATCGTCGGAGTCCCGCCCCATGAGCGTCGGCATGTCGAAGGCGACGGACAGGCCCCCGCCGCCGGCGGCGAGGATCATCTTGTACCGCTCGTTGGTCTGCTCGGCGTTGCCGAACCCGGCGAACTGCCGGATCGTCCAGGTGCGACCGCGGTAGCCGGTTGGATGGAGCCCGCGCGTGAAGGGGTACTCCCCGGGCCAGCCGATCCGCTCGAATCCCTCGTACGTGTCACCCGGCCGGGGCCCGTACACCGGCTCCACGGGGTCGCCGGAGAGCGTGGTGAAGTCCGCGTCGCGCTTGCGCGCGGCGTCGTAACGGGCCTGCCAGCGTCGGCGGCCCTCCTCGATGGCGTGAGCGTCCATACCCTCGAATTTACTTGGACGTCCTAGTAAATGTCGATGGCAGACCGCCGCACGGCATCCGTACGGCGGTACCCGCTACGCCTTGGCGACGGCCGGGGTCTCGTCGGCGACCCGGGACTCCAGCTCGCGGCTGATCTTCCGCTCGACGAAGAACGCGGCGGTCGGGATCGTCCCCGCCAGCAGCACCCAGAGCTGGCGGCCGACCGGCATCTTGGCCTTGGAGCCCAGGTCGAACGCGAAGATCAGGTAGACGACGTACAGCCAGCCGTGGGCGATGGCGACGACCCGGGTGAAGTCGGCGGCACCGTCGACGTCCAGCCCGTACTTCGCGATCATGCTCAGGCAGAGCAGCACCAGCAGCACGCCGGTGGTGTAGGCCATGACGCGGTAGCGGGTCAGCACGCTTTTTTTCATGGAGCGAGCGTAACCACCCGTTCCGGGAGATCTTGCCCCGGGTCACTCGTCGAAATCGTGTGCCGCGATCCGCAGCGGGCGCAGCAGCGCGAAGATCTCCTGGCACTCCTCGGCGTCGTACGCCCCGAGCCCGAAGTCCATGGCCATCAGGTCCCGGGTGGCCGCGTCGACCACCTCGCGCCCCTTGTCGGTGATGACGGCCAGCGTGCCGCGCCCGTCGTTGGGGTTGGGCCGCTTGGCGACCAGCCCGGACCTCACCAGCCGGTCCACCGTGTTCGTCACGGACGTGGGGTGCACCATCAACCGCTCACCGATCTTGGACATCGGCAGCTCACCGGCCTTGGAGAAGGTGAGCAGCACCAGCGCCTCGTACCGGGCGAACGTCAGCCCGTACGGCTTGACCACCGCGTCCACCTCGGAGAGCAGGATCTGCTGGGCCCGCATGATCGAGGTGATCGCGGCCATGGACGGCACCTTGCCCCACCGCTGCTTCCAGAGTTCGTCGGCGCGGGCGATGGGGTCGAACGGGAGGCTGAGAGGCTTCGGCACGTCTTCAGACCCTACCGGCCGGTCATATGCCGGTCAGCTCCGTCTCGCCTTTCGGTCCCCTGCCGCTCACGAGCGCGTGCCGGCGGCTCCGCGCGGGGTGGCGGACCAGGGGCGCGGCAAGCCGTCACGCCCGCGCACCCCGGCCGTCCGGGCGGTCAGCCGCGTCCCCGCCGCCGCAGATGGTGCCGGACGGCCCGCTGGGCGACCGGGCCCAGGGACTCCACCGCGGCCACCAGCGCGCCGAGCTGTTCCAGGGCGTCCAGCGCCGCGTGCGCCCCCGTCTCGTCCACTCCCTCGTACAGCTCGATGCCGACGAACGACACGGCCACCGCCCGCGCCAGGCCCGCCGGGTCGGCGAACTCGCCGAAGGGGGTCGCCGCCAGCACGCGCCGGAGCACCCGCTCGATCTCGGTGATCCACAGCCGCAGCCCGTCGGCCGTCGCCGGGCCCAGTGCCGCGTGCGTCGGGGCGCCGGCGAGCAGCTGGCCGAGCAGGGCCACATGGCCGCCGGCCCGCTCGTGCTCGTGGATCTCGCGGCCGACGGCGAGGAGCTCGGCGAGCGAGTCCACCGCGGCGAGGCGCTCGCGGTACCGGGCCACGGCCTTCTCCGCGCCGTACCGGCAGGCCGCGGCGAGCAGCTCGTCCACCGATCCGAAGTGGTAGAAGACCAGCGCCTGGTTGACCCCGGCCGCCGCCGCCACCGTACGGGCCGACGTCTTGGCGATGCCCTGCTCGGTGAGCGTCCGCAGGGCGCCCTCCAGCAGCCTCGTCTTGGTCTCCTGCGCCTTGGCGGTCTCCGGGCTCACGCGCGCGCCTCCTCCCGCACCGGGCGCAGTCCGGGCCGCACGCCACGGGCGCGGACGTCGGTGTACGACGCCGTGAAGGAGCCCTCGTAGCCGAAGAGCGGGCCGAACCAGCGGTTCACCACGCGCACGCGGACGCGGAAGCGCCCCGTCGTCTCGTCGTACGACTCCCGGACCTCGGCCGTCGCGCCGATGAGCGCGGGGACGCGGACGTCCACCGGGCCCTCCCGGAACCGGTGCGTGCCGGAGCGGATGAGCAGGGAGCCGTCGGGCTCGGCGCGGAAGCGCAGGTCGGTCGCGAGATGCTGGTGGGTGCCGAGGTAGTCGAGGACGCGGTCGCCCCGGGGGCCGAGCACCATCTGGGCGTCGAAGCGGCGGGCGCGGCCGGGCAGGTGGAAGGTGCGCACGAAGCTCACCGTCTCACGCCCGAAGGTGTCCCTGTAGGGCACGTTCTCGATCACGAAGGGGACGTTCCGGCCGGGTCTCGGGACCAGGATGTTCCGGGTGGCGCCCAGGGCGAGGAACGGCTTCACGAAGGCCGGTCCGTGCCAGATCCGGTCCATCACACCCCGGCCGGTGCAGGCCTCGCCACCGGCCAGCCCCACCGAGAAGCGGCGCCGCAGGGCGGGGTGCAGGCGCTGGAACTCCGCTCCCATGGCGGTCTGGAAGATCGAGGTCATCCGTGCTTCTCCAGGGTGCGCAGGAGGCGGGGCGCGCGGGTGCGGGTGGCGGGGGCGCGCAGGCAGCGGCGGGCGGCCGGGGTACCGGCGAGCGGTGCCTTGAACAGGGCCAGGGAGATGCCGAGCAGGAGGAGGAGCGGGCAGAGGTAGGCCAGCGAGTCCGCGAAGGGGCCGGACGGGCCGGGGAGCGAGCCCCGGCCCAGTCCGGTCAGGCACAGGGCGAGAAGGAGCGCCCGAGCCGTCAGTTCGGTCAGCCAGCGGTACAGGGCCCGCTCGGGGGTGATGCCCCGCTCCAGCCAGAGCCGGAGCCGGTCGAAGGACCAGGCGGTGGCCCAGCCCATGAGCGGGCGGAACAGCAGGCGGTCGGCGAGGGCGCCGGGGGCTCCCCAGCGGGGGCGGTAGTCGTAGCCGGTGAGGAAGCGGACGCCGTGGGCGTCGGGGACATAGCGCCAGTAGCCGCTGCCCTCGGCGATCAGGGAGAGCGGGTGCGGGGAGGCGAAGCGCAGGGCGGAGGTGCGGGTGCCGTCGGGGCGTTCCTTCTCGCCGGCGGCCACGCCGGTGCCGGAGACCGTGAGGAACGGCAGCACGCGCGTGGCGTACCGGAAGCGCTGCGGCTCGCCCTCCGCGCGCGGGAGGTACTCGATCTCGGTGAAGCGCAGGTCCCAGCGCTGGTGGCGGGCGGGGTCCTGGGTGCGGGCCCATAGCTCGTCGAGGTCGGCGCGGATGTGCGTCTCTCTGTAGAGACCCATGTGTTCCCCCACGTGAGCACGGAGTTTGAGCGACTGCTCAAATCTGCTGGGGCTGAACGTACACCTCTTTGAGCGGTCGCTCAAAGAGGTGGTACGACAAAACCCCGGCCCTGGGGGACCGGGGTCTCGGGGTTCCGCGGACGGGCGGGACTACTGGGCGAGGTGCCGTTCGACGGTCTCCACCTTGGACGTGAGCCCGTCGGTCACTCCGGGGCGGATGTCCGCCTTGAGGACGAGCGAGACGCGCGGGGCGCGCGCCTCGACGGCGGCGACGGCCCGCCTGACGACGTCCATGACCTCGTCCCACTCGCCCTCGATCGAGGTGAACATGGCGTCGGTGCGGTTGGGCAGGCCCGACTCGCGGACCACGCGCACGGCGTCGGCGACGTACTCCCCCACGTCCTCACCGACGCCGAGGGGCGTCACGGAGAAGGCGACGATCATGCGTTCACGACCCCTTCCTTGCGGGCACGGGCGGCGATGACGGCGTCCTCGGCCTCGCGGCGCAGCTTGCGCTCGGCGAAGAAGCCTCCGGTCGGCAGCACCGAGAGGACGAAGTAGAGGGCCGCCGTCTTCAGCGGCCACTTGGCGCGGTTCCAGGCGTCCGCCCAGAAGATCACGTAGAGGATGAAGAGGACGCCGTGGACCCCGCCCATCACGGGGACCGCGTTGAAGTCCGTGGTCCGCTTCAGCACCGAGCACAGGAGCAGGATCAGGAAGGACACGGCTTCCGGGGCCGAGACCAGTCGGAGACGGCGGAGGGCGGTGGCGGTCTTGATGTCCACGGGTCACCTTCGGTGGGAGAGTCGTTTGTGAACGCACGCACAAGCGTTCCCCCATTGTGGCAAACCGCGCCCTTAGGGGTCCGCTCAGGGTGGGTCTCCACCCATGGGCCCTGTTCCGTCCACCCGCCCGGCCGCTACTTTCGCAGCGTGGCGATGTTCCGGCTCCAGGGGAGCAAGGTCCTCGCCGTCGACATGACCGGGGACGCCGTCAAGGCGAAGAACGGCTCGATGGTCGCGTACGACGGGCGGATGGCCTTCAAGAAGCTGAGCGGTGGCGGCGAGGGGCTGCGCGGGATGGTGACCCGGCGGCTCACCGGTGAGCAGATGACGGTGATGGAGGTGAAGGGACACGGGACCTGCTGGTTCGCGGACCGGGCGTCCGAGATCAATCTGGTGAGCCTCCAGGGCGACAAGCTCTACGTCGAGGCGGGCAACCTGCTGGCCACGGACGCGGCGCTCAGAACGGGCACGACGTTCACGGGGCTGCGCGGGGCCTCGCAGGGCAACGGCCTGTTCACGACGACCGTGGAGGGACACGGCCAGGCGGCGATCGTCTCGGACGGGCCGGCGGTCGTGCTCCGGGTCAGCCCGCAGTACCCGCTGACCGTCGACCCGGGCGCCTATGTGGCCCATCAGGGCAACGTCCGGCAGTCCTTCCAGTCCGGTGTGACGTTCCGCACGCTGCTCGGGGAGGGCGGCGGCGAGGCCTTCCAGATCCGCTTCGAGGGCGACGGACTGGTGTACGTGCAGCCGAGCGAGCGGAACACGATCGCGGGGGACCTGTGAGATGACCTTCCGAGAGATCAACTCCAAGATGGTCGAGGCGACGGTGGCGCCGGGGCAGCGGCTGTTCAGCCAGCGCGGCGCGATGCTCGCCTACCGGGGGGACGTGTCCTTCACGCCCAACGTCCAGGGCGGACAGGGCGGGCTGATGTCCATGATCGGGCGCCGGGTGGCCGGCGAGGCGACCCCGCTGATGACCGTCGAGGGCAGCGGCACGGTGTTCTTCGGGCACGGCGGCCACCACGTCCATGTGATCACCCTCGCCGGCGACACGCTCTACGTCGAGGCCGACCGGCTGCTCGCCTTCGAGGGCACGCTGCGGCAGGGGACGATGTTCATGGGCTCCCAGGGCGGGGTCATGGGCATGGTGCGCGGACAGGTCACGGGCCAGGGCCTGTTCACGACGACGCTCCAGGGACAGGGCGCGGTGGCCGTGATGGCGCACGGCGGCGTCTTCGAGATCCCGGTCACCCCGCAGCGCCCGGTCCATGTCGACCCCCAGGCGTACGTCGCCCACCACGGCGACGTCCGCAACAAGCTGTCCACCGCGCTCGGCTGGCGCGACATGGTGGGCCGGGGCTCCGGCGAGGCCTTCCAGCTGGAGCTGAGCGGCAACGGCACGGTGTACGTCCAGGCCTCGGAGGAGAAGCTGTGAGCACCTACGTCACTCCGGGCGCCGGGCCGGTCGTGCACGACCCGATGACGCTGCCCGCCGACGACAACGTGAACAAGTACACCTTCTGTGTGGAGCTCAAGGGCGGGCAGTGGTTCCTCCAGAAGGGGAAGATGATCGCCTACTACGGGGCGATCGAGTTCAACGGCATCGGGCACGGGCGACTCGACCGGCTTGTCCGTACGTCGTTCCATTCGCCACTGCACGCGAGCGACTGGGTCGTGGCCGAGGGCTCCGGCAAGATGCTGCTGGCCGACCGGGCCTTCGACGTCAACTCCTATGACCTGGACGACGGGAACTTGACCATTCGCGCGGGCAACCTGCTCGCTTTTCAGCCAAGTCTCGCGCTCAAGCAGTCGATCGTGCCGGGTTTTCTGACCCTTATCGGTACCGGAAAGTTCGTGGCGGCATCCAACGGACCGGTGGTGTTCCTGGAACCCCCGATCCGGGTCGACCCTCAGGCGCTCGTCGGGTGGGCCGACTGCCCGTCCCCGTGCCATCACTACGACCACGGGTATCTGACGGGTGTGCTGGGCGGTCTACGTGCGATGACGGGCCTCGGCGGGGTTTCCGGGGAGGAGCACCAGTTCGAGTTCGTGGGCGCCGGGACGGTCCTGCTCCAGTCGACGGAGACCCTCATGGCCGACGCGGCCACGGGGGCGGTTCCTCCCGAACCGGGGGTGCCGGGCGGTGGCGGAACGGCACCGGGCGGACACGGTCCGCAATCGTCGGGCGCACCGCGCCTTCCCGGACAGCTGGGGGACCTCCAGCGTCGCTTCGGGCTGTGAGCGGTAGTCTGCGGAGTGTGACGTCGAACGCGTGCGCACCGTCACACCACCCGAAGTAGTTCGCCATTCAACTTCTTAGGTAGACTTCATTCATGGAGACCGAGACGGCCACGCGCTGGCTGACCGATGCGGAGCAGTGCGCTTGGCGCACCCACCTGGAGGTCAACAGGCTGTTGACGTACCAGCTCGAAAAGGATCTGCAACCGTTCGGCCTGACAATGAACGACTACGAGATCCTGGTGAACCTGTCCGAGTCGGAAGACGTGCGGATGCGGATGAGCGACCTCGCCTCCGCGACGATGCAGTCCAAGAGCCGGCTCTCGCACCAGATCACGCGTATGGAGAACGCGAACCTGGTGCGCCGCGAGAACTGCGACACGGACCGGCGAGGGCTGTACGCCGTGCTCACGGAGCACGGCATGGAGACGATGAAGAAGGTCGCGCCGCACCATGTCGCGTCGGTGCGTCGGCACTTCATCGATCTGCTGTCGCAGGACGCGCTGATGGAACTGGACAAGGCGCTGAAGCCCATCGCCGAGCATCTGCGGGGGCAGCGCGGGCGTCTCTGAGCCGGACTTGCCGGCCCGGGGCGCGGTAACCGGGCGGGGGGTGGGTGCGCTCACCGGCGCCGAACGGACGCTGCGCCCACCCGTGCCGTCCCGGCGGTGCGGCTGCCCACGGCCACCGCGGCCACCAGGGCGGCTGCGCCCGCCAGAGTGAAGCACAGGGGCAGCGGCAAGCGGCCGATCACCAGCCCGGCCGCCATCGCCCCGCCCGAGCTTCCCGCGTTCACCGCCATGTTCACCCATGCCCCGGCCTGCGTACGGGCGCTCTCGGGGGCCGATTCGTCGGCCAGGAGGTAGGCCGTCGTCAGGGCCGGGGCGATGAACGCTCCCGCGCAGGCCAAGGTCGCCGCGAGGGTTCCCAGGCCGGGGGCCAGGCCCGCTGCCGCGAGCACGAGACCGAGCCCCGCCGCGAACCGGCACAGCCGGGTCCGGGCACTCGTACGCCACCGCACCACCCCGTTGGCCAGACCGCCCAGCGCACTCCCCGCCGAGAGGGCGCCCAGGACCCAGGGGACCAGGGCGGGCTCGTAGGAACGGTCCGTGGCGAAGGCCATCACCAGCAGTTCCACGGCGCTGAGAGCCAGCCCCGCCCCCAGGGCGACCACGACCGGGGGCCACAGCCTCCGGAGCGAGGCGCCCCGGTCCCGGACGGGCTCCTCCCCGGCGGACCCCTCCTCGCCAGGCCCCGGGTTCTGACGGGTCATCGCCGGGGACGTGACGAAGGCGCACGTGCCGCCGACGTTCAGGGCCGCGCTGAGGAGGATTCCCGCGGCCGGTGGGGTGAAGCCCCCGAGCGTGGCGATCAGGGCCGGGCCGGAGACGTACAGCAGTTCCTCCGCGACGCCGTCCAGACTGTAGGCGCGTCGCAACAGGTCCCGGTCCGTCACCAGTTCGGACCACAGGGCGCGCATCGTCGGGCCCAGCGGGGGCGCGCAGGAGCCCGCGAGGGCGGTCGTGAGGCCGATGGCCGCCGCCGGTGCGCCGGGACGCCAGGTCAGGACGGCCAGGATGCTCAGCAGGGCGCCGTACAGCGCGGACATGGGCGGCAGGACCCGGCGCGGGCCGTGGCGGTCGATCAGGGAGGCCCGCAGCGGCATCAGGAAGACCGTCGTGGCGCCGAAGAGGGCGAGGACGGTGCCGGAGACGGCGTAGGAGCCGGTGGCGTGGGTGACGGACAGCAGCACCGCAAGCGAGACCATGCCGTAGGACAGGCGGGCCGTCAGGGCGGCGGTGAAGGTGCGGCGCGCGTGCGGGACGCGCAGGACAGCGGCGTACGAGGGCCGCGAAAGGGGCGTGGACACGCGGGGTTCCTCTGGGCGAGGCGGAAAGAGGGGCACCGAAGGGCGCGGCGGCCGTCAGTCCGACGGCGCGATCCCGGGTGCGCTCTACGCCAAGGAGAGGAACATGCGGGTCAAGGTAGCAGCACGATCACCGCACCGACGACCCTCAGCAATCGGCCAAACCCACGACCAGCGCATCCGCCGCACGGTCGGGCGTCCGACCCGTCGGCAAGGGTCCACACGCGCCCTCAGTCCCACCACCACCGAGTCCGCCGCACAGCACCGAGGTCCAGCCCGCCGGCAACGATCCGCACGCGCCCTCAGCCCACAACCACCCCGTCCGCCACACAGCACCGGGGTCCGGCCCGCCGACGACCGTCCACTCACGCGCCGCAGCCCTCCGCCAGCCCCACGACCACCTCGTCCGCCGCGCGGCACCGGCGTCCAGTGCACCGACGCGTTACAAGCCCGCCCAGTGCACCGACGACGGTCCACTCGCGACCCTCCGCCCGCGGTCAGCCCTCCGAACAGCTCATCCGCCGTACGGGAGGAGTCCAGCCCCGCGACACCCATCCCGTCACAGCGCTCACCTCGCCGCCCGCCCTCAGCTCGTCCCCCGCACCGAAGGCATCCGGCCCGCCGGCAACGATCCACCCGCGGCCCCCAGCCCATAACCACCCCGTCCGCCGCACGGCACCGGGGGTCCGGCCCGCCGGCGACGATCCGCTCGGCGCCTTCGGCTCACCGTCCGGCCCGCCCAGCGCATACCCGTCCCCCGCACCAGAGGGGTTTGCCCCGCACGTACCCCGCCCCCGCACCAGAGGCCAGAGGCGTCCGACCCGCCGACACCGATCCGCCGCCGCGGTCAGCCCTCCGTCAGCCCCGCGACGAGTTCGTCCGCCGCGCGGTACGGGTCCAGTTCGCCGGTGACGATGCGTTCGGCGAGGGCGCTCAGGCGGCGGTCGCCGTGCAGGTCGCCGATGCGTTCGCGCAGGGCCGTCACCGCGATGGTCTCCACCTCGCGGGCCGCGCGGGCCTTCCGGCGCTCGGCGAGGATCCCGCGCTCCTCCATCCAGGCCCGGTGCTTCTCCAGGGCCTCCACGACCTCGTCGACGCCCTCCGCGCGCGCCGCGACCGTCTTCACGATCGGCGGGCGCCAGTCGCCGGGGCCCCGGGCCTCGCCGAGGCCCAGCATGTGGTTCAGTTCGCGGGCGGTGGCGTCGGCGCCGTCCCGGTCGGCCTTGTTGACGACGTACACGTCGCCGATCTCCAGGATTCCGGCCTTCGCCGCCTGGATGCCGTCGCCCATGCCGGGGGCCAGGAGGACCACGCTGGTGTCCGCCTGGGAGGCGATCTCCACCTCCGACTGGCCCACACCGACCGTCTCGACCAGGATCACGTCGCAGCCGGCCGCGTCCAGCACCCGGATGGCCTGCGGGGCCGCCCAGGCCAGGCCGCCGAGGTGGCCGCGGGTCGCCATGGAGCGGATGTAGACGCCGGGGTCGGAGGCGTGCTCCGACATCCGGACCCGGTCGCCGAGCAGCGCGCCGCCGGAGAACGGCGAGGAGGGGTCGACGGCCAGGACGCCGACCCGCTTGCCCTGCTTGCGGTACGCGGTGACGAGCGCGGAGGTGGAGGTGGACTTGCCGACACCCGGCGAGCCCGTCAGACCGACCACGTACGCGTTGCCGGTCAGCGGGGCCAGTGCCGCCATGACCTCCCTCAGCTGCGGGGACGCCCCCTCCACGAGGGAGATCAGCCGGGCCACGGCCCGCGGCCGGCCTTCCCTGGCCTGGGCCACCAGAGAGGAGACGTCCTGCATCACAGCTCCGTTCACTTCACCGACGTACCGGGAATCAGACCTGACGTACCGGAATCAGACCTGCGGTCTCTCAGGCCTTCGGTACCCGCACGATCAGCGCGTCACCCTGGCCACCGCCGCCGCACAGCGCCGCCGCGCCGATGCCGCCGCCGCGCCGCTTGAGCTCCAGCGCCAAGTGGAGCACGAGCCGGGCGCCGGACATGCCGATCGGGTGACCCAGCGCGATCGCGCCACCGTTGACGTTCACCTTTTCCGTGGAAACGCCGAGGTCCTTCATTGACTGCACGGCGACGGCGGCGAAGGCCTCGTTGATCTCGATGAGGTCCAGGTCGGAGACCTCCAGGCCCTCCTTCTTCAGGGCGTGCTGGATGGCGTTCGACGGCTGGGACTGGAGCGAGTTGTCCGGGCCGGCCACATTGCCGTGTGCGCCGATCTCGGCGAGCCAGGTCAGGCCCAGCTCCTCGGCCTTGGCCTTGCTCATCACGACCACGGCCGCCGCACCGTCCGAGATCTGCGAGGAGGAGCCGGCGGTGATCGTGCCGTCCTTGGCGAAGGCCGGGCGCAGCTTGGCCAGGGACTCGGCGGTGGTGTCGCCGCGGATGCCCTCGTCCTTGCTGAACAGCACCGGCTCGCCCTTGCGCTGCGGGATCTCCACCGGGGTGATCTCGGCCTCGAACAGGCCGTTCTTCTGGGCGGCGGCGGCCCGCTGGTGGGACAGGGCGGCGATCTCGTCCTGCTCGGGGCGCTTGATGCCGAGGCGGGTGTTGTGCTTCTCGGTGGACTCGCCCATCGGAATGTTCTCCCACGGGTCGGTCAGGCCGTCGTAGGCCATCGCGTCGAGCATCTGCACCGCGCCGTACTTGTACCCTTCGCGGGACTTGGGCAGCAGGTGCGGGGCGTTGGTCATGGACTCCTGGCCGCCCGCCACGATGATGTCGAATTCACCCGCGCGGATCAGCTGGTCGGCGAGGGCGATGGCGTCGAGGCCGGAGAGGCACACCTTGTTGACGGTGAGCGCCGGGACGTTCATCGGGATGCCGGCCTTGACGGCGGCCTGGCGGGCCGGGATCTGGCCGGCGCCGGCCTGGAGGACCTGGCCCATGATCACGTACTGCACCTGGTCGCCGCCGATCCCCGCACGGTCGAGGGCGGCCTTGATCGCGAAGCCGCCCAGGTCGGCTCCGGAGAAGGACTTCAGCGAGCCCAGCAGCCGCCCCATGGGCGTCCGGGCGCCCGCGACGATCACCGAGCTGGTCGTTCCAGAAGATCCAGAAGACATGAGGTGCGATCCCCTTCCAGCTGCACACAGCCGAGGAGTGAACGAGGGTTTACTTCGAATGTACTGAGCGGTTGGACACGGCGTCACCGGCCCGCCGGTGTGATCGCGCGCACGTTGCGTAACCACCCGGGGAGCGCTGCACTGAATCCATGCTGACGCGAATCGACCACATCGGGATCGCCTGCCACGACCTCGACGCGACCGTCGAGTTCTACCGGGCCACGTACGGCTTCGAGGTGTTCCACACCGAGGTCAACGAGGAGCAGGGCGTGCGGGAGGCCATGCTCAGGATCAACGGCACCTCGGACGGCGGCGCCTCCTACCTCCAGCTCCTCGAACCGGTCCGCGAGGACTCCACGGTCGCCAAGTGGCTCGCGAAGAACGGGGAGGGCGTCCACCACATCGCCTTCGGTACGGCGGACGTCGACGCGGACGCCGCGGACATCCGCGGAAAGGGCGTCCGGGTGCTGTACGACGAGCCACGACGCGGTTCCATGGGGTCGCGGATCACCTTCCTGCACCCCAAGGATTGCCATGGCGTTCTGACAGAACTGGTCACTTCGGCCCCTGTTGAGTCACCTGAGCACTGACCCGCGTACATAAGGGCCGGTAGGGTTGGGGGCGGTCGTCTCCGAAACGGGGACGGCCGCATGCCGGGGTCCGGGTTTCGGGGGACGAGCGTCGGGGCAGCAGCCCGTGCTCCGCCGTCTGTCTGACACCATTCCCCGGGGGCCCCGTTCGGCGGATGGACGGAGCTCGTTGGAGAAGCTGACCAGGGGACGGATGGGACCGCGCAGTGCGGGGCTACGAGAGCCAGGAGCGAGAGCCGGCGGCTGACGTCGACCACCTCTCTCGGTTCGAGGCCGAGATGAAGCGGCTGAGGACCGAGCGCGAGAAGGCGATCCAGCACGCCGAGGACCTCGGCTACCAGGTCGAGGTGCTGCGCGCCAAGCTGCACGAGGCGCGGCGCACCCTCATGACCCGGCCCGCCTACGACGCGGGTGACATCGGGTACCAGGCCGAACAGTTGCTCCGCAACGCCCAGATGCAGGCCGAGCAGCTGCGCCAGGACGCCGAGCGCGAGCTGAGCCAGGCCCGTGCGCAGACCCAGCGCATCCTTCAGGAGCACGCCGAGCAGGCGGCGCGGCTCCAGGCCGAGCTGCACCAGGAGGCGGTGAACCGGCGCCAGCAGCTCGACCAGGAGCTGGCCGAGCGCAGGGCCACCGTCGAGTCGCACGTCAACGAGAACGTGGCCTGGGCCGAGCAGCTGCGCGCCCGCACCGAGCAGCAGGCCCGCCGGCTGCTGGAGGAGTCTCGCGCGGAGGCCGAGCAGGCGATGGCCGCCGCCCGCGCGGAGGCCGAACGGCTGACCCGGGAGGCCCGGGAGCGGCTCCAGAGCGAGGCCGAGTCGGCGCGCGCGGAGGCCGAGCAGATCCTGCGCCGGGCCCGCGCGGACGCCGAGCGGCTGCTGAACGCGGCCTCCACGCAGGCGCAGGAGGCCACCGAGCACGCCGAGCAGCTACGGACGGCCACGGTCACCGAGTCGGACGCGGCGCGCCGGCAGGCCGCCGAGCTGAGCCGGGCCGCCGAGGAGCGGATGACGGCGGCCGAGGAGGCGCTGCGCAAGGCGCAGGCCGAGGCCGAGAAGGTGGTCACGGAGGCGAAGGAGGCCGCCGCCAAGGCCCTCGCCACCGCCGAGTCCGCCAACGAGACGCGGACGCGCACCGCCAAGGAGCAGGTCGCCCGGCTGGTCGAGGAGGCCACCAAGGAGGCCGAGCAGACCAAGTCCGAGGCCGAGCAGCTGGTCGCGGACGCCCGCGCCGAGGCCGAGAAGATCGTCGCCGAGGCCGCCGAGAAGGCCCGCTCGATCACCGCCGAGGAGACGGCCACCCAGCTGTCCAAGGCGGCCAAGACCGCCGAGGACGTCCTCAACAAGGCGTCCGAGGACGCCCAGAAGACCACCCGGGCCGCCGCCGAGGAGGCCGAGCGGATCCGCTCGGAGGCCGAGGCCGAGGCGGACCGGCTGCGCGCCGAGGCGCACGACATCGCCGAGCAGCTCAAGGGCGCGGCGAAGGACGACACCAAGGAGTACCGCGCCAAGACGGTCGAGCTCCAGGAGGAGGCCCGCCGGCTGCGCGGCGAGGCCGAGCAGCTGCGCGCCGACGCGGTCGCCGAGGGTGAGTCGATCCGCGCCGAGGCCCGCCGGGAGGCGGTGGCGCAGATCGAGGAGGCGGCCAAGTCCGCCGAGGAGCTGCTGGCCAAGGCCAAGGCGGACGCCGACGAGCTGCGGCAGACCGCGACCGCCGACAGCGAGAAGGTCCGCACCGAGGCCATCGAGCGGGCCACCGGTCTGCGCCGGCAGGCCGAGGAGACCCTGGAGCGCACCCGCAAGGAGGCCGAGCGGCTGCGCGCCGAGTCCGCCGAGCAGGCCGAGACGGTCCGGTCGGACGCCGAGAAGGCCGCGCGGGAGCTGCGCGAGGAGACCGAGAAGGCCGTCGAGTCCCGCCGTGCCGAGGCCGCCGAGGAGTTGAGCCGGCTCCAGACCGAGGCGCAGGAGCGGCTGGCGTCGGCCGAGCAGGCGCTGGCGGACGCTCGCGCCGAGGCGGCCCGGATCCGCCGGGAGGCCGCCGAGGAGACCGAGCGGCTGCGCGCGGAGTCCGCCGAGCGGATCCGTACGCTCCAGCAGCAGGCCGAGGCCGAGGCCGACCGGCTGCGGAACGAGGCCGCGTCCGACGCGTCCGCCTCCCGCGCCGAGGGCGAGGCCATCGCCGTACGGCTGCGGTCCGAGGCCGCCGCCGAGGCCGAGCGGCTGAAGGCGGAGGCGCAGGACTCCGCCGACCGGGTGCGCGCGGAGGCGCAGGCCGCCGCCGAGCGTCTCGGCGCCGAGGCGTCCGAGACGCTGGCCGCCGCGCAGGAGGAGGCCGCCCGGCGCCGCCGCGAGGCCGAGGAACTCCTCGGCGCCGCGCGCGAGGAGGCCGACCAGGAGCGGCAGCGGGCCCGCGAGCAGAGCGAGGAGCTGCTGGCCTCGGCGCGCAAGCGCGTGGAGGAGGCGCAGGCCGAGGCCACCCGCCTGGTGGAGGAGGCCGACCGGCGCGCCACCGAGATGGTCGCCGCCGCCGAGCAGCACGCGCAGCAGGTGCGGGACTCCGTCGCCGGGCTGCACGAGCAGGCGCAGGAGGAGATCGCCGGGCTGCGCTCGGCCGCCGAGCACGCGGCGGACCGTACCCGCCGGGAGGCCGAGGAGGAGGCGGACCGGGTCCGCAGCGATGCCTACGCCGAGCGGGAGCGGGCGAGCGAGGACGCCTCCCGGATCCGGCGCGAGGCGAACGAGGAGTCCGAGGCCGCGAAGGCGCTGGCCGAGCGGACGATGGCGGAGGCCATCGCGGAGGCCGAGCGGCTGCGCGCGGATGCGGGCGAGTACGCCCAGCGGGTGCGCACCGAGGCGTCGGACGCGCTGGCCGAGGCCGACCAGGCGGCGGCCCGCACCCGTGCGGACGCCCGCGAGGACGCCAACCGCATCCGCTCCGACGCTGCCACCCAGGCCGACACCCTCATCACCGAGGCCCGCAACGAGGCCGAACGACTCCAGACCGAGACGCTCGCCGAGGCCGAACGACTCCAGACCGAGACCGCCGCGGAAGCCCAGCGCATCCGCACCGAGGCGGCGGACACACTCACCGAGGCCACCGAGGCGGCGGCCCGCACCCGCGCCGACGCCCGCCAGGACGCCAACCGCATCCGCTCCGACGCTGCCACCCAGGCCGACACCCTCATCACCGAGGCCCGCAACGAGGCCGAACGACTCCAGACCGAGACGCTCGCCGAGGCGGACCGGGTGCGCACGGAGGCGCTGAGCGAGGCGGACCGGGTCCGTGCCGAGGCGGTCGCGAGCGCCGAGCAGTTGCTCGGGGAGGCGACCGACGAGGCCGAGCGGCTGCGGGCCGAGGCGGCCGAGACCGTCGGTTCGGCGCAGACGCACGCGGAGCGGCTGCGGGCCGAGGCCGAGCGGGCGAAGGCGGAGGCGCGGGCGGAGGCCGAACGGCTCGTCAACTCCGCGCGCCGGGAGGCCGAGCGGACCCTGGACGAGGCCCGCAAGGACGCCAACAAGCGGCGTTCGGAGGCGGCCGAGCAGGTCGACAAGCTCATCACGGAGACCACGGCCGAGGCCGACAAGCTGCTCACCGAGGCGCAGCAGCAGGCGCTGAAGGCCACCGCGGACGCCGAGTCGCAGGCCGACACGATGGTCGGCGCGGCCCGCAGCGAGGCCGACCGGATCGTCTCCGAGGCCACCATCGAGGGCAACTCCCTGGTGGAGAAGGCCCGGACGGACGCGGACGAGCTGCTGGTCGGCGCCCGCCGGGACGCCACCGCGATCCGACAGCGCGCGGAGGAGCTGCGCGACCGCATCACCGGCGAGATCGAGGAGCTGCACGAGCGGGCCCGTCGCGAGGCCGCCGAGACGATGAAGTCCACCGGCGACCGCTGCGACGCGCTCATCAAGGCCGCCGAGGAGCAGTTGGCGAAGGCCGAGGCGAAGGCCAAGGAGCTGGTGTCGGACGCCTCCTCCGAGGCGGGCAAGGTGCGGATCGCCGCGGTCAAGAAGGCGGAGGGGTTGCTCAAGGAGGCCGAGCAGAAGAAGGCTCGCCTCGTCAAGGAGGCCGAGGAGCTGAAGGCGGAGGCGATCCGCGAGGCCCGGCGCACGGTCGAGGAGGGCAAGCGGGAGCTGGAGATCCTGGTGCGCCGGCGCGAGGACATCAACGCCGAGATCTCCCGGGTCCAGGACGTGCTGGAGGCGCTGGAGTCCTTCGAGGCCCCGGCGGCCGGCAAGGACAACGGAGTCAAGGCGGGCGCCACGGTCGGTGCCCCCCGTTCGGGTGGCAAGTCGTCAGACAGCTAGCGTACGAGGTACGTTCGGGTGTCTCCTGGGGGCTTTGCCCGACTCCTTCGGCAGGCCGTCCGACGGTCAGCCACCCAAATGGGGTGCCATTCTCCGGATCAAAACCGTATCTGCTCGATGACACACCGCTTCGGCCCCTAGGATTCCCCTTATCACCTCACTCACCGGTCTCATTCGACAGGAACCCCATGAGCGACACTTCCCCCTACGGCTTCGAGCTTGTGCGGCGTGGATACGACCGCGCTCAGGTGGACGAACGTATCTCCAAGCTCGTCTCCGACCGTGACAGCGCTCTCGCCCGCATCACCGCCCTGGAGAAGCGGATCGAGGAACTGCACCTCGAAACGCAGAACGCCCAGGCCCAGATCACGGACGCCGAGCCGTCGTACGCGGGTCTCGGCGCGCGGGTCGAGAAGATCCTGCGCCTGGCCGAGGAAGAGGCCAAGGAGCTGCGTGAGGAGGCCCGGCGCGCGGCCGAGCAGCACCGCGACCTCGCCGAGTCGGCGGCCCAGCAGGTCCGCAACGACGCCGAGTCGTACGCGGCCGAGCGCAAGGCCAAGGCCGAGGACGAGGGCGTCCGGATCGTCGAGAAGGCCAAGTCCGACGCGTCCCAGCTCCGTTCCGAGGCCCAGAAGGACGCGCAGTCCAAGCGCGAGGAGGCGGACGCCCTCTTCGAGGAGACCCGCGCCAAGGCCGCGCAGGCCGCCGCCGACTTCGAGACGAACCTGGCCAAGCGACGCGAGCAGTCCGAGCGCGACCTGGCCTCGCGTCAGCAGAAGGCCGAGAAGCGCCTCGCCGAGATCGAGCACCGGGCCGAGCAGCTTCGCCTGGAGGCGGAGAAGCTGCGCACCGACGCCGAGCGCCGCGCCCGCCAGACGGTGGAGACCGCCCAGCGCCAGGCCGAGGACATCGTGGCCGACGCCAACGCCAAGGCCGACCGGATCCGTTCGGAATCCGAGCGCGAGCTGGCGGCGCTCACCAACCGCCGCGACAGCATCAACGCCCAGCTGACGAACGTCCGCGAGATGCTCGCCACGCTGACCGGTGCCGCGGTGGCCGCGGCCGGCACGTCGACCGACGACGAGCCGATCTCCCGGGGCGTTCCGGCGCAGCAGTCCCGGTAGGTCCGGGTAGTCGTACGACCCTTGAGGGGCGGTGGGACCTGGTCCCGCCGCCCCTTCGGCATCGCTAGCGCAGGCCGTACAGGGGCGGTTCCTTCGTGCCGTCGCCGTTGACGACGATCCAGGTGCCGTCCGCGCGCAGCAGTTGGGTGCGTCCGGCCAACCGGTTGGTGGTGACCATGACGCCGTCGTCCTCGCCGATCCGGTCCCCGTCGGCGGTGGCGAAGGTCCGCAGCCGGCCGTTCGGCCCGAGTACGGCGACCCGGTCGGGGGCGGTGGACACCAGCGCGGCGACCCCGTCCACCCCGGCGCGCCACAGCCGCCGCCCGTCGCCGAGGGAGTAGGCCGAGACGTGGTCGGCGTCGTAGCCGCCCGGCTTCTGGGTGGCGACGACGAGGGTGTTCCCGATGACCGTCGCCGGCAGGGCGGGCCGTGCCCTGAAGTCGTCGCCGCCGACCTCGCGGAGCATCAGGTCCTCGTCCTCGGTGGAGAGCGGGACGCTCACCGGGTCGGCGTCGCCGTCGGGGTAGGCGAGGACGGCCGCGACACCGCGCTCGTCGCGCTCCGCCAGCAGCAGGGTGAACGGTTCGGCGGAGAGCACCATGGCCGTGTCGACGGGGCTCTCCACGGGCAGTGCCCGGCTGCCGCGCCGCCTGCCGGTCGCGTCGTCCAGGGTCACCACCCGTCCGCCGCCCTTCTCCTGGGTGTCGCAGGTGACCACGACCCGGGCGGTGCCGCCGGCCGCGGAGACGACGTTCGGCGCGCATGTCCCACCGGCCTTCGTCCCGCGCAGATCGGTGGTCCAGCGCGGGCGGCCGTCGGTGAGGCCGTACGCGCGCACCCCGGTGTCGGTGAGCGCGAGGGCCACGTCGCCGTCGGTCGCGAGCAGGCTGTCGCTGCCGGAGGTGAACGCGGAGACGCCCTCGATCTTCCGCTCCCACAGCGTGCGGCCGGTGCGGGTGTCGACGCCCCACACGGTGTCACAGGGCTTCTCGTAGCGGGCGAAGGCGACCAGGCCGACGCCGTCGGCGACGCCCTCGCTCATCCCGCACACCGACTCGCGCACCGGCGCCCGCAGTGTCCAGCGGCGGTCGCCGTCGTGGGCGTCGTGGGCGACCAGCGCGTCGCCGCGCACCCGGACCACGGTCGAGCCGTGCTCGCCCACGGTCCACACGCCCTCGGCCCGGAGGCTCGACGGCCGGTCCCTCTCGGTCTGCCAGGCGAGGTCGAGCACCGGTCCGCGCATCCACAGGTACGCCTGCCACCCGGGCCACAGGGCGAGCAGCACGCCGGTGACGGCGAGGACGGCGGGCAGGACCTTGCCGGGGCGCCGGTCGGTGAACTTCCCGATGGTGAGCAGCAGGGCGATGTAGCCGGTGAAGGTCAGCGCGAACGCCAGGAGGAGGGTGGGTGTGGTGCCGTCCGGGCAGGGCCGGTACCGGCCGCCGCAGGAGCCGCCCGGGACGGACGTCCAGCCCAGGACGTGGAACTCCACCGCGAGCCCGGCCGCCGCACCGGCGGCCACCACCGCGAGCCCCGCCCGCGCTCCACGCCACTCCGCCCGCGGTCTGCCGTCCTGGACCACTGTCTCCCCCACCGTGTCCCGCCCCCCGGCGCCCCCCGCGCCGTTGAAGGGGGCTGGAGCATACCGCGCCCGCTCAAGTGGCAGCCGCCCCGAGCCCGTCTTAGCGTGGCCGCATGATCGAGCTGGACGGGCTGACCAAGCGGTACGGCGAGAAGGTGGCGGTCGACCACCTCACCTTCGCCGTCCGGCCGGGCATCGTGACGGGGTTCCTCGGGCCCAACGGCGCCGGGAAGTCCACGACCATGCGGATGATCCTCGGGCTCGACCGCCCCACCGCCGGCGACGTCCGGATCGACGGCACGCACTACGACCGGCTCAAGGACCCGCTGACGTACATCGGCGCCCTGCTGGACGCCAAGGCCGTGCACGGCGGCCGGAGCGCCTGGAACCACCTGCTGTGTCTCGCGCAGAGCAACGGCATCCCGGAGCGCCGGGTGGCGGAGGTCCTGGAGACGGTCGGGCTGACCGCCGTGGCCCGGAAGAAGGCCAAGGGGTTCTCGTACGGCATGGGGCAGCGCCTCGGGATCGCCGCCGCGCTGCTCGGGGACCCGCGGATCCTGATGTTCGACGAGCCGGTCAACGGCCTCGACCCGGAGGGCATCCACTGGATCCGGAACCTGATGAAGTCGCTGGCCGCGGAGGGCCGGACGGTGTTCGTGTCGAGCCATCTGATGAGCGAGATGGCGCTGACGGCCGATCACCTGGTGGTCATCGGGCAGGGGCGGCTGCTCGCGGACACCTCCATGGCCGACTTCATCCGGACGAACTCGCGGTCGTACGTGCGGATCCGCTCCCCGCAGCGCGAGCGGCTGCTCGACGTGCTGCACCAGGCCGGGATCACCGTCGTGGCGGCGGGCGGCGGGGCGCTGGAGGTGGAGGGCGGCAAGGCGGAGCAGATCGGTGAGCTGGCCGCGCGGTACGGGCTCGTGCTGCACGAGCTGAGCCCGCGGCAGGCATCGCTGGAGGAGGCGTTCATGCGGCTGACGGCACAAGCGGTGGAGTACCACGCGCAGGCCGGTCCCGGTCCCGTCCCGCAGGACTGGGGCGCCGGCTGGAAGGGGGCCTGACACCATGGCGGCCGTACAGGTCATCCGGTCCGAGTGGACCAAGATCCGGTCGGTGACGTCCACGGTGTGGACCCTGTCGCTGGCCGTGGTGGTCACCGTCGCCCTCGGGACGCTGATCTCCGCGCTGTCGAACCGGCAGTTCGCGAACATGCCCGCGCGGGAGCGGCTCTCCTTCGATCCCACGGTCGTCAGTTTCGCGGGCATGACCCTCGGCCAGCTCGCGATGATCGTGTTCGGGGTGCTGGTCGTCTCCACCGAGTACAGCACCGGCATGATCCGGGTCTCACTGGCGGCCGTGCCCCGGCGCGGCACCTTCCTGTTCGGCAAGGTCGCGGTGGCCGCCGCGCTCGCGCTCGCCGTCGGCATGGTGACGAGCTTCGCCGCGTTCTTCCTCGGCCAGGCCATGCTCGGCTCCCACCGGACCGCCATCGGCGATCCCGGCGTGCTGCGCGCGGTCTTCGGCGGCGGGCTGTACATGACCCTGATCGCGATGTTCTCCATGGGCGTCGCCGCGATGCTGCGCTCGCCGATGCTGTCCCTCGGCATCCTGATGCCGTTCTTCTTCCTGATCTCCAACATCCTCGGCAACGTCCCCGCGACCAAGAAGATCGGCCGCTTCCTGCCCGACCAGGCCGGCAGCCGGATCATGCGGGTGGTGCCGCGCGTGGCCGACGACACGCCGTACGGCCCCTGGGCCGGGCTCGGGATCATGGCGCTGTGGGTGGCCGCCGCGCTGGCGGGCGGCTACCTCCTCCTCAAACGCCGGGACGCCCAGTAGGCACCGCCGTCACACGCCGTAGTGCTCTGGCTTTACTTTCTTTTGGGCGGAACCGTCAGCGCCTCGATAAGCTCCTAACCCTTACGGGGGCGTGTGCCCCGCTGTCCTGAACCTTTCGATGGGTGCGGAGCATGATCGAGGCTGTCGGCCTGACCAAGCGCTACGGCGACAAGACCGCCGTGTACAACCTTTCCTTCCAGGTGCGGCCAGGAGCCGTGACCGGCTTCCTCGGGCCCAACGGCTCGGGCAAGTCCACGACGATGCGGATGATCCTCGGGCTGGACAACCCCACGTCCGGGTCGGTCACCATCGGCGGCTACCCGTACCGGAAGCTGCCCAACGCCCCCCGGCAGGTCGGCGCGCTGCTCGACGCCAAGGCCGTGCACGGCGGCCGGAGCGCCCGCAACCACCTGCTGAGCCTGGCCCAGCTCTCCGGCATCCCGGCCCGGCGCGTGGACGAGGTGCTCGGCGTGGTCGGCCTCCAGGATGTGGCCAAAAAGCGCTCCAAGGGCTTCTCGCTCGGCATGGGCCAGCGCCTCGGCATCGCCGCCGCGCTGCTCGGCGACCCGCAGGTGCTGCTCTTCGACGAGCCGGTCAACGGCCTCGACCCCGAGGGCATCCTCTGGGTCCGCAACCTGATGAAGGCCCTCGCCGCCGAGGGCCGTACGGTCTTCGTCTCCTCCCACCTGATGAGCGAGATGGCGCTGACCGCCGACCACCTCATCGTCATCGGGCGCGGACAACTGCTCGCCGACATGAGCGTGAAGGACTTCATCTCGGCCAACTCGGCCGACTTCGCGCGCGTCCGCACGCCGGACACCGAGCCGCAGCTGCGCGAGAAGCTGTCCTCCGCGCTCACCGGGGCGGGCGGGCACGTGCTGCCCGAGCAGGACGGCGCGCTCCGGGTCACCGGACTGCCGCTGCCCCGGATCAGCGACCTCGCGCACGAGTCGGGCGTCCGGCTGTGGGAGCTGTCCCCGCACCAGGCCTCGCTGGAGGAGGCGTACATGCGGATGACGCAGGGCGCCGTGGACTACCGCTCGACCATCGACCAGAAGGCGGGCCTCCAGCAGCCGCTGCCGCCCGGCGTCCAGCCGCCCATGCCGGTACCGGGCCAGGGCCAGCCCGGCTGGTACGCCCCGCCACCGCCCCAGCAGAGCGGCCAGCCCTTCGGGATGCCTCCGGCGGGCCCGTACGGCGGCGCCCCGGCGGCCGGATACGGCGCTCCGGGCGCGGCACCGGGTACGGCGCCCGGTGGCGCGGCGGGGGCGGCCAACCCGTACGCGCAGCCGAGCGCCCAGGGGCAGCCGCAGGCACCGGCTCAGCGGGCCGGACAGGCACCGCAGGCTCCCTCCGCCGGTCCGGCGCCGCAGGACCAGCCGCCCGCCCTGGCCAAGTCGACGCCGGCGGCCCCGGCGAGCGCCGCCGCCCCGCAGGCCACCGCCGCCCCCGCCGCCCCTTCCGCCCCGCAGCAGGCACCCGCGGCGGCTCCCCCGGCCGCCGCCTCCGCCTCCGCCCCCGCCGACCCGACCCAGCCCGAGGACGCCCGATGAGCACCCACCAGCCCCCCATGCCGCAGGCCCCGGCCGCCGCGCCTGACTGGCACGCGGCGCCCGGCGGGCCGTACCCCGGCTACACCTCGCCCATCCCGGTCGTGCGCACCCACCTCGGGCACGCGCTGGCCTCCGAGTGGACGAAGATCAGGTCGGTGCGCTCCACGATGTGGACGCTCGGCGTGTTCGTGCTGCTCGTCGTCGGCATCGGCCTGCTGATCGGCACGCTGGTCGAGGCCAACTCCGACTCCGGGAGCCTGAGCGGCGACAACCCGCTGGCGTTCGGCCTCTTCGGCCTGCTCCTCGGCAGCATCTGCGTCATCACGCTCGGCGTGCTGACCACGGCGTCGGAGTACGGCACCGGCATGATCCGGACGACGATGACCGCGTGCCCCAGCCGGGCCCGGGTGCTCGCCGCCAAGTCGATCGTGTTCTTCGCCGTCGCCTTCGTCGTCACCCTGGTCACCTCCGGCTTCGTGGCCGTGGTCCAGGCGTCCCTGCTGGAGAGCACCGGAGCCCGCACCCCGACCGGCGGCGACTGGATCAAGGCCACCGTCGGCGTCAGCCTCTACATGGCGCTGCTCGGACTGCTGTCGCTGCTCATCGGCTCGGTCATCCGGCACTCGGCGGGCGCCATCACCATCATGATCGGCGTGTTGCTCGCGCCGCTGGTGCTCGCGCTGTTCATGGTGACGGAGTCGCTGGACAAGCTGCGCCAGTGGCTCTTCGAGTACTCGATCCCCAACCAGCTCGGCGTCTTCTACACCAACCCCCTGACCGAGTCCGGCCCGTCCGGCTGGGACCCGCTGTGGATCATGATCGGCGTGACGGCGGCGGTGTACGCGGGGGCGTACGCGCTGCTCCAGAGCCGGGACGTGTGAGAGCCGGGACGGTAGCCGTACGGCTCAGAACCTCGGCGCGCTACGGGACCGCTGCACCCGCGTGGTGCGGCGGTCCTTCGCGTTCCAGCAGGCCTTGTGCCAGTGCCGGCGGTCGTCGACGCCCGCGTACTGCGGCCAGGCCACCACGTGCGGGACACCCGAGGGGATCAGCTGGTCGCAGCCCGGGCAGCGGTAGGTCTTGCCCTCCGCGCTGGCCCCGGCGACATGGCGCACGCTCCACTCCTCGCCCTGCCAGCTCTCCGTGGACTGCCAGCCGCCGTACCGGCCGGCGGGGTCGTCCTCGGCGCTCCGGCCCGACGATCCGGCTGCCTTCGGTCGGTTGCGACGCGGGGACACGGGACACCTCTCGGGGCTATACAGGGAGCACGGCTCCATCCAGCCTACGCGCCGTCGAGGCGGGTACGCGTGGGGTACGCGGAGGGAACCAACCCGTACAAGTCCCCCTCCCGCGCCACCCATTCTCCTGACAATCCGCAAATCCCTTCGGCCGGGCCGTGTCCTGGGCACGTGTCAGACGGTTATGCCGGGTGGGGAGCTCCGGGTCGGAGCCAAGGAAGCAGGAAATGCGATGCACGTAGGAAGTTTTGTGCTGGCGGCCCAGTTCCCGGGCCAGGGCCCGGGGGAGGCCCTGCACCGGGCCGTCCGCTCGGCGGAGGTCACCGAGCGGTCCGGGCTGGACGCGGTCTGGCTCGCCGAGCACCACTTCGTGCCCTACGGCACATGCCCGTCCGCGGTCACCCTGGCCGCGCTGCTGCTCGGCCGCACCCGCCGCATCCGGGTCGGCACGGCCGTCAGCGTACTGCCCACGGCCCACCCGGTCGCCCTCGGCGAGCAGGCCGCGCTGCTGCACCTGACCAGCGGCGGGCGGTTCACGCTGGGCATCGGGCGCGGTGGCCCCTGGGTGGACCTGGAGGTGTTCGGCGCGGGACTGGAGGCGTACGAACACGGGTTCCCGGAGTCGCTCGATCTGCTGCTGCGCTGGCTGGGCGAACCGTCCGTGGCGGCCTCCGGGGAGCGGTTCTGCTTCCGCGAGGTGCCGGTCGTCCCCCGCCCGTCGGATGCCCTGACGGACACGCCCGGCCCCGAGGTCGTCCTCGCCTGCACCTCACCGGCGAGCGTACGACTGGCCGCGGAGCGCGGGCTGCCCATGCTGCTCGGCATGCACGTCGGGGACGAGGAGAAGGCCGAGATGGTCGCCCTGTGGCGGCGCTGTGCCCGCGCGGCGGGCCGGCCGGCCGAGGAGATCGCGGGCGCCGCCCATGTCTCCGCCGGGGTCTGCCAGCTCGCCGACCGGCGCACGGACGCGGCGGAGACGCTGCTGAAGGCGATGCCCGGCTGGCTGCGGCAGGGCCTGGACGCCCATGTGACGGTGGACGGACGGGCGCGCGCGATGCGCGACCCGTACGCCTACACCGAACTGCTCTGCGGACTGCACCCGGTGGGCACCCCGCGGCTCGCCGCCGACCGGCTCGCGGCGACCTCGGAGCGCACCGGCATCTCCCGCTTCGCCCTCCTGGTGGAGGGCTCGGGCGACCTCGCGGCCACGGAGGAGAACCTACGGCGCCTGGGCGCCGAGGTGCTGCCCCAGCTGCGCTGACCGGCCCCCCACGCGCAAGCCACCTGGGGGGCTTGCCGCCCCGGTCCTCGATGCACCTCCCCCTCGGGTGGAACGGCAAGCCGGCGGCTGTCCGTCTCGGCCGTACCGGAACCGCGCGTCA
Source organism: Streptomyces canarius (assembly GCF_014650735.1). Lineage (NCBI taxonomy): Bacteria > Bacillati > Actinomycetota > Actinomycetes > Kitasatosporales > Streptomycetaceae > Streptomyces > Streptomyces canarius. The sequence goes on along the minus strand of NZ_BMVN01000029.1, from coordinate 52,680 downwards.
GCAGTCCCGGAGCTCCGGCGACTGGTTCAGCAACTGGTTGCGCGCCGACGTGAAGCGGGCCAACGTCTCGTCCACCGAGGCGTCCAGCGGGAAGACCGCCACGCGGTGGCAGTTCTGGAATGCCAGCCGCACACCGAAGTGCCGCTGCAACGCGCCGCGTATCGCGTCACTCGCGAGCGCACGCAGCAGCTGACCGCGTGCCTGCTCGTCCGGCGGGGGCGTCTGGTTGTCGGCGAAGGGTCCGCCGTCCACCTTCAGCTGGGCCACCAGGGAGCTGATCATCTCCCATGCGTAGGGCAGGGAGGTCCGGACGCAGTCGACGAATGCTGCTTCGTCGACCTCGCCTCGCTCGGCCTGTTCGAGTAGGGCCGGTGAGACGTCGAGCGACATGGGTTCTCCTCTCGCACCCCCGAAGAACAGGGGTTGCCGGACAGATAGGGGAGTTCGCGATTTCGAACACGCTCAGTACAGGCGCCGCAACCTCCCGTTCCTACGGTAGGCAACGGTCGGTGACCACACCAGCAGAATGCGTATATGAACCGATCCCGTTACGCCCACAATCGGCCAGGGATGAACAAGAGTTTCAAGGGACAAATGGGGCGATCCACTGGGAGCTGGGCGGACGGATCGCGAGCACCGGCGGGCGTCGAGTAGCGTTGCCGACCATGCGTCTCGTCATTGCCCGCTGCTCGGTCGACTACGCCGGCCGGCTCACCGCCCACCTGCCCTCGGCCCCGCGACTGATCCTGGTCAAGGCGGACGGCAGTGTCTCCATCCACGCCGACGACCGGGCCTACAAGCCGCTCAACTGGATGTCGCCGCCCTGCACGCTGAAGGAGGGCGCGGGCGAGGACGAGGGCGTGTGGACCGTCGTCAACAAGGCGGGCGAGAAACTGATCATCACGATGGAGGAGATCCTCCACGACTCCTCGCACGAACTGGGTGTGGACCCGGGCCTGATCAAGGACGGCGTGGAAGCGCACCTCCAGGAACTGCTCGCCGACCGCATCGAGACGCTGGGCGACGGGTACACCCTCATCCGCCGCGAGTACATGACGGCGATCGGGCCCGTGGACATCCTGTGCCGGGACGCGGACGGCCAGACGGTGGCCGTCGAGATCAAGCGGCGGGGCGAGATCGACGGCGTGGAGCAACTCACGCGCTACCTCGACCTGTTGAACCGCGACCCGCACCTGGCCCCGGTCCGCGGCGTCTTCGCCGCCCAGGAGATCAAGCCCCAGGCCCGCGTCCTCGCCACCGACCGCGGCATCAACTGCCACATCCTGGACTACGACGCCCTACGCGGCATCGAGGACGACAAGCTCCGCCTGTTCTAGCCGACGGCTCCCGTCCCGTCCCGCGGCCAGGCACCGTTCCTCCGCCGCGACGGCGCCCGGCCACGACGGCGAGGACCGACGGTGCCGGACCGGCCCGAGCGCGCCGGGCACCGCCGGCGCGGCGGAAGAGGCAGTTACCGACCGCTCAAGGTTCCGGGCCGGCAAGGGAGTCACCCGCCCCCGCTCCACCGCCCACTCCTCCCGCCCCGCCGGCACCCAGCCACCACGGCGGGGACCGGCGGTACCCAACCGGCCCGAGCGCACCGCCGGACCGTCGTCGCGGTCGGGCGCGCCGGCGCGGCGGAAGAGGCAGTTACCGACCACTCAAGGTTCCGGGCCGACACGAGAGTCACCCGCCCTGCTCCGCTGCCCACTCCTCCCGCCGCGACGGCTCCCAGCCACGGCGGCGGGGGACCGGCGGTGCCGGGCCGGCCTCGGCGCGCCGGGTACTTTCGCCGCCGCCGGCCCCCTCTGCGCCGCCCCGCTCCTCCCGCCGTGACGGCGTCGGCGGGGTGCGGCGGCGTCTCGGCGGAGAGGGGGTTGCGCGTCGCTCGACGTGCCCGCGGCGGAGCGGACGTCGGCACCGGCGTCGGCGGGGTCACATCAGCGGGTCGGTCGTGCCCGGGGTCGTTTCCGATGCCGAGGCGCTGCTCGACGTTCCCCCGGTGGTGCCGTCCGTCGAGCCGCCGGTCGTCGTGCCGCCGGCGTCGCCGCCCGTGGTCCCTCCCGTGTCGCCGCCCGTGGTGCCCCCGGTGGTGCCGTCCGTGGAGCCGCCGGTGCTCCCGGTGGTGTCGCCCGTCGTGCCGGTCGAGCCTCCGGTTCCGGTCCCACCCGTCGTCGTACCACCGGTCGTCGTACCGCCCGTCGAGCCGCCCGTGCCGCCGCCCGTCGAGCCGCCGGTCGCCGAGCCGCCCGTGGTGCCGCCGGTCGTACCGCCCGTCGTCCCACCGGTCGAGCCACCGGTCGAGCCACCGGTCGACCCGCCGGTCGTGCCCCCGGTCGTACCGCCGCTCGACCCTCCCGGCTTCGGCGACTTGGACGGTGAGCCGGAAGAGGAGTCGGGGTCGGAGGGCTCGACGCTCTCCGACGGGCGGGACGGGGCCGCGGGCGGTGCCGGGTCGTCCGCCGTACCGTACGTGCCGTCGGGCCCGGGTGACGTGGGCCGGCTGCCGGCCGAGCCGGTGTCGCCGGTGTCCGTCGGCCCCGTGCCCGAGCCGCCGTCGCCGAGGTCCTGGCCGGCGGAAGGGTTGGCGTCGACCTTGCCGGCCGGATTGCGGCCCGCGTCGTCGGGGGAGGTCATGCCGAGCGCGACGACCGTACCGAGCACGGCGGCGAGCAGCGCGCCGGAGCCGGCCGCCACCAGGTTGCGCCGGGCCAGGCGCCGGATGCCGCCCCGCGGCTGGGGCACGGGGACCCGCTGGGTGACCGCGGTCTCGTACGGCGCCGGCGCCCGCTCCTCCTGCCGTACCTCCGCCGGCTCCTCCCCCACGGCGACCGGCGGCAGCCCGAGCGCCTCGCCCGCGCGGTCGGCGAGCAGGGCCAGGGCGCGGCGGCCGGCGACCGTGCCCCGCTTGTCGGCGAGGGCGCCGCGCAGCCCGCCCGACGCCTCCAGTTCGGCGCGGGCCCGGTCGAGTTGGCCGGTGCAGAGCGCGAGTATGCCCAACTCGTGGTGGAAGTACGCCTGTTCGGTCACCTCGCCGGACAGCCGGGAGGCTTCCGCGCCGGACCGCAGGGCCCTCTCCCAGGCGCTCCAGTGGAGCCCGGCGGCGAAGGCGGGCGCGGCCGTGCGGGCCAGCCGTACGGCGCCGCTCTGCTCGCCTTCGACGGGCGGCACCGTCCGCGGCCCGACGGCGGCGAGCGCGGCGAGGACCGCGTCGGCCTCCGCGCACACCCGCTCCGGGGTGACGGAGGGGTGGCCCGCCCACCAGGCGTAGTGCTGGGCGGCGGTGTCGGCGTGGCCGGTGGCGTCGTCGGCGTACCCGGCGGCCTCCAGCTGGGTCTGCACGCCGGCCGCGAGGCGGTAACGGGAGCCGACCGGGGAGACCAGGCCGCAGCTCGCCAGCTCACCGAGGGCGGCGTCCGCGTGGGTGTCGCCGACCAGCGCGGGCAGGTGCGCCTGGTGCGGTACCTCACCGCCGAGGGCGACGGCGAAGCGGAGGGTGGCGCGGGCGGAGGCGCTGAGCCGGGAGGCGAGCAGCGGGGCGGGGGCCGCTGCCTCGCCGAGGGAGGGCAGCGGGACCTCGTCCTCCAGGTCCACGGGCGGGTCGGCCGGCAGGCGCACGTCCTCGAAGACGCCGTGCTCGTCGACCGCGCCGGTGCTGGCGCGCAGTTGGTCGCGCTGCCGGAGCAGGGCGCCGGCCTGGACGAACCGCAGGGGGAGCCCCTCGGACTCGAACCAGAGGTCGCCGGCCCAGTTGGCCTCCTCCTCGGTGAGCACCCGGCCGACGGTGCGCTCCAGGATCTCCACGCCGGCGGCGCGGTCGAGGCCGCCGAGGAAGACCTCCTCGACCTCGGACGCGGCGGAGGGCGCGGGCACGTCGGGGGTGGCGGCGAACAGGAACGCGCACTCGGGGGTGGCGTCGAGCAGTTCGTCCAGGGCGGCACCGCCGAACTCCAGGTCGTCCAGGACGACGACCGCGCCGATCTCCTGGAGGCAGGCGAGGAGTTCGTCCCGGTCGGGCCGGTACCGGGGGGCGTCGTGGACGGCGTGGAACAGGTCGTGCAGGAGGTCGCCGGCCGTGCGGTGGAAGCCGCTGAGGCGGACCACGCCGTCGGGGGCGAGGTCCAGGCAGTCCTCGGCGACCAGGTCGAGCAGGGCGGTGCGGCCGGAGCCGCCCGGGCCGGTGAGCCGCACCGAGCGGCCCCGGGCCAGGAGGCGGACCAGGCGTTCGCGTTCGTCCTGGCGTTCCAGCAGGGAGAGCGCCGGCTGGGCGGGGCCGGGCGGCACGGGCGGCAGGGCGGCGCGTTCCGTCTCGGCACGCTCGGCGGCGGTGCGCTTGCGGGGCCTGCCGGGGAGCTCGGCCGGCGGGCAGGGCTCTATTTCGCTGCCGTCGACCGGATTGACGGTGAGTTGCAGGTCGCCGGTGACGACCTGGGCCATGCGGGCGGGCACGGCCGGACCCGCGGCGAAGTCGGAAGCGAGGGAGTCCCGGGGCGGGCGGCGGCTGTGCGCCTGGCCGTGTTCTTCGGAGTCCGGGTTGACCGGGTTGACCGGGTTGACCGGCTCGATCGGGTCCATGGGTTCAAGCCCCCCAAAAGCGTCGTGTGCCCGTGTTTGCGGCCCCTCCCGGCCTTGTCGCACACCGCGCTGTCGCTTCTGGTCCGGGCCCGCTCGGTCGAGGGTTGCGAGGCGGCGGGCGACCGCACCCTAAACCTTTCCTCAGTGTCCCCGACAGGGCGGGGTGCCGTGCGGTCCGAGACGTCACGGTCTTGTGAGGATTGCGTACCTCACACCCTTGGCAGCGACTCCACCCCGATACCGCCCTCGATGGCGAGGATGCGGTGCAGCCGGGTCGCCACCAGCAGACGCTGCATCTGCGGGGGCACGCCCCGCAGCACCAGACGGCGCCCGCAACGGCCGGCCCGCCGGTGGGCACCCATGATCACCCCGAGTCCGGTGGCGTCCCAGGAGTCCAGTTCGGACAGGTCGAGCACCAGGTCGCCGACTCCGGTGTCGACGGCCGAGTGCAGGGCCGTACGGGCGTCCGCCGCGCTGCGGACGTCGAGGCGGCCCCCGACGACCAGCTCGGCGTGGTCGCCCCTGATGTGCATATGCGCTCCCCGTTGAGTGCGGTTGGCGTACTCGGTGACGGTGCTGTGCAACGTCTGACTGTTCGGGTGGCGGTGCGGTTGCTGCTTGTAAGCGAACCGATACCGAATTCACCCCGGGGAGTGACGCTCCCGGGGTGGTTGTGCGTGATCGGGTTGACTCAGTACGTGTAGAAGCCCTGCCCGCTCTTGCGGCCGATGTCACCGGCGTCCACCATCCGGCGCATCAGCTCCGGCGGGGCGAACTTCTCGTCCTGGGACTCGGTGTAGATGTTGCTCGTGGCGTGCAGCAGGATGTCCACGCCGGTGAGGTCGGCGGTGGCGAGCGGGCCCATGGCGTGGCCGAAGCCCAGCTTGCAGGCGAGGTCGATGTCCTCGGCGGTGGCGACGCCGGACTCGTAGAGCTTGGTCGCCTCCACCACGAGGGCGGAGATGAGCCGGGTGGTGACGAAGCCGGCGACGTCCCGGTTGACGACGATGCAGGTCTTGCCGACGGACTCGGCGAACTCCCGGGCGGTGGCGAGGGTTTCGTCGCTGGTCTTGTAGCCGCGGACCAGTTCGACGAGCTGCATCATCGGCACCGGCGAGAAGAAGTGCACGCCGACGACCCGCTCGGGGCGCTCGGTGGCCGCCGCGATCTTGGTGATCGGGATGGCGGAGGTGTTGGAGGCGAGCACGGTGTCCTCGCGCACGAGCCTGTCGAGCGCGCGGAAGATCTCGTGCTTGACCTCCAGCTTCTCGAAGACGGCCTCCACCACGATGTCGGCCTCGGCGGCGGCGTCCAGGTCGGTGGTCGAGGTGATGCGCGCGAGGGCGGCCTCGGCGTCCTCGGCCGCCAGCTTGCCCTTGCCGACGAACTTGTCGTACGAGGCCTTGATGCCGTCGGTGCCGCGCTTCAGCGCCTCGTCGGTGACGTCACGCAGGACGACGTCCCAGCCCGCCTGCGCGGCGACCTGGGCGATGCCGGAACCCATGAGACCGGCCCCGATGACGGCGAGCTTCCGTGCCACTCCGACTCCCTATGAACGCGGTGAAAGGTCTGCCCCTCGGCGGACCATAGCGCTCCGGCGCCGCTGTGTGACCGGTAAGTAACGCGCGTCACGTCCCATTTGACGGAGATCACACCGGCAGGGGTACGGGGCGGCGGACACGGCTCCACGAGCCGGGCGGTCAGCGGCCGATGAGGGCGCGGACGGCGTCGCTGACCGGGGGCAGACCGGCGGGGTCGGCCCACTGGTGTGCGTCGTGCTCCGTCAGGACGACCGGTGCGGTTCTCTCGACGGTGACGGAGAAGGTGAACTGACGGGTGCTACCGCCGCGGCTGTCGGCGTAGTCGAAGTGGCCGACGCAGTCGCGCACCGCCTCGACGGTCAGCCCGGTCTCCTCGGCGGTCTCCCGGTGGAGGGCTTCGAGGATGCCCTCACCGTCCTCCACCTTGCCGGAGGGGAGCTCCCACAGGCCGCCCATGAAGTCACCCTGCTTGCGCCGCACCAGCAGCACGCGGTCGGCATCGGTGACGACGGCGGCGGCCACGAAGCGGGTGACCCCGTCGGCACGGGCGTCACCGACCAGGCCGGCGAGGAACTCGGGGGAAGCGACGGTCATGCCGGCAACAGCTCCTCGTGCGGGTCGCTCACGGAAGCGCCCGGGCCGACGCGGCCGGTGAGTGAGCGTCAACCGTGCCGGTACGGCGCCACGGCTTCCGGCACCGCGGTCGCGCGCGTCGATACGCTCCGCGTCCGGACCGTCACACGGCGACCACGAAGGGGGTGCCCCATGCCGATGCGCGGGGCGATCACCGGACGCAGCCAGAGGGGAGACACGGGGCGGGCCGGAGGTGGCGGAGGCGCTGGACCAGTACTACGGCACGCCCGGACTGCTGCTGGCGATGTGGGAGATGGCCGTGGCGGACCCGACGCAGTTCAGGGAGCAGTACCGGCGGTACATGACGCTGGAGGCGGAGGCGGTGAGTCTCTGGCACTTCGGAGTGACCATCCTGCCGGGCCTGTTGCGAACGGATGCCTACGCGCGTGAGCTGCTGGCTCTTGGCGGCTACGAGGGCAAGGAGCTGGAGCGGCAGGTCACCGCCCGCGCAGGGCGGCGGGTGGTGCCGGAGGGGGAGGCCGCCCCGCCGTTCCGCGCCATCATGGCCGAAACGGTGCTGCGCACACCGCTACGTGATGCCGGTGCGCGACGGGAGCAACTGGACTATCTCCTGGAGGTGTCGGAGCGCCGGAACATCACGCTCCAGGTGCTACTGGACAGTGCGGGACCGCACGGCCTGGTGAGTACAGCCGTCATGTTCCTGCGGCTGGCGAGCGGCACTCCAGTGGCCTACACGGAGAGCGCACACCGCGGAGAACTGATCGAAGAAGGTGCGGCAGTTGAGCGGCTGCAACGTGCGTACGATGCGATGCCGACCAGGCGCTGACCCCTGCCCAGTCGCGCAAGTTCATCCTGTGGATGCTGGAGGAAGTGCCGTGCGAGCCATGGACATGACCACTGAGACCTGGCGCAAGAGCAGCTACAGCAACCCCGACGGTGGCGCCTGCCTCGAAGTCTCCGACGACCTCTCCCCCACCCTCCCCATCCGCGACAGCAAGGCCCCCGACGGCCCCGCACTCCTCTTCGCGGCCGGGTCCTGGTCGTCGTTCGTCGCCGCCGTGCGGACGGGGACGCTCCGCCGGCATCCTCCCCGTCGGCCGGCAGGCTGATCCACTTCGCCGCAGCGGCCGTGACGACGGGCACGCGGGTGTCCCGGACGGCCGGGGCGTCACTACGCTGGCCGTATGGTCAACCTGACGCGCATCTACACGAGGACCGGCGACCGGGGCACCACCAGCCTCGGCGACATGAGCCGGGTACCCAAGACGGACCTCAGGATCTCCGCCTACGCGGACGCCAACGAGGCCAACGCGGTGATCGGCACCGCCATCGCGCTGGGCGGCCTGGACGAGGAGATCGTCACGGTCCTCACGCGCGTCCAGAACGACCTGTTCGACGTCGGCGCGGATCTGTCGACGCCGGTGGTCGAGAAGCCGGAGTTCCCGCCGCTGAGGGTGGAGCAGTTCTACATCGACCGGCTGGAGGCGGACTGCGACCGCTTCAACGAGCGGCTGGAGAAGCTGCGCTCCTTCATCCTGCCGGGCGGCACACCGGGTGCCGCCCTGCTGCACCAGGCGTGCACGGTCGTACGCCGGGCCGAGCGCTCCACCTGGGCGGCCCTGGAGGTGCACGGCGAGACGATGAACCCGCTCGCCGCGACCTACCTGAACCGCCTCTCCGACCTGCTGTTCATCCTGGCCCGCAGCGCGAACCGGGAGACCGGCGACGTGCTGTGGGTGCCGGGCGGGGAGCGCTAGACCCCGCTGGTCTAGTCGCCGGTCCGGCCGTCGATCTGCTCGCGCAGGATGTCGATGTGGCCGTTGTGGCGGGCCGTCTCCTCGATCAGGTGGAGCAGGATCCAGCGCAGGTCCACCGCGCTGCCGTCGCTCCGCTTCATCCGCGCCTTGGTGTCCAGGTCGTGCGCGGCGACGAGTTCGTCGTGCCGGGCGGCCTCCTCGGCGTACTCGGCGAGGAGCCGGGACAGCGGGATGTCGACGGCGATCCGCATCTCGCGGTCGGGGTCCTCGTCGGTCCAGGGGCCCTCGTCCGGCTCCCCCAGGAAGACGACCCGGAACCAGTAGTACTCGACCCAGCGCAGATGGTTGATCAGCCCGCTCAGGGTCATCAGCGGGGAGCCGGGGAGGATCGCCTTCACGGCGTCCTCGTCGGAGAGCTCCTCGCACTTGGCGCGCGCGGTGGCGCGGACGTAGGTGAGGAAGGTGGTCAGCTGGGTGCGCTCGTCCCAGGCGGGAGGCGTGTCGGTGCGTGTCATCGCGGCGATGATGTCCCGGCGCCCGCCCCGCTGTCGACAGGGTTTTCGTCAGCCCCGCGCTCCCGCTGCCGCTCCCGCTTGGGGAACAGCGTGTAGCTCGCGGCGATGACCACGTTGATGCCGATCACCCACAGCATGCGCTGCTGCCAGGCCCGGAGCGAACCGGTGTCCCCGGAACCGCCGACGTACCAGACCGCGCCCTGGAGCAGGGCGAGGGCGACGGCCGAGGCGAGGATCCAGCGGGCCGCGACCTTCCACTCGTGGGCGGCGCGGGCCGTGCCGTACCGGGGCGGCTTCACCGGGGGCGGGCCGCCGGCGAGGCGGTGGGCCACCCGGGCGTCCGCCCACCGGATGGTGGAGTGGCCCAGGCCGACCGTGAAGCCGATGTAGACCGCGGCGAGGCCGTGCCGCCAGTCCGGTTCGGCGCCGTTCCTCAGGTCGACCGCGGTGACGGCGAGGAGCACGATCTCCAGGAGCGGCTCGCACAGCAGCAGGGCCAGGCCGGTGCGCGGCATCCGGAACACGTACCGGAAGGCCAGTCCGGCCGCCAGCAGTACCCAGAACGCCACCTCGCAGGCGATGATCAGTCCGACGATCACGGTTCGCTCCCCTCGTCCACCCTTCCAGGCTCCCGGCCGGGGCCGCCGGTTTCGTCGTCGGCGCAGAGGAGACCGCGGTAAGCGAAAGTCGCACTCCGGGACCCTCCCCCGGACGCAGGCGGCCCGCCCCCGGGCCGTGTTGGATGGGGGCATGCCCCTCGCACTGCCCCGTCCGCACCGCGACGACCTGCGCATCGCCGTGGCCGGGCTGCTCGGCGGGGTGCTGCTGTGGGCGCTCGGGATCCATCCCCGCCTGGCGTCCGACAGCCTGGTGCTGTGGCACGCGCCCTGGGCACCGCTGGTGCCACTGGCGGTGACCGCCGCCTGCGAGCCGCTGCGCCGTATCCGCCCGCGCGTCGGGCTGCTGGCCGGCACGGCCGCGCTGGCCCTGGACACGGTGACCCTCGGCAGCATCGTCACCATCGTGCTGTACACCGACCTGGTGTACGCGGCCGTCCTGTACGGCACCCCGGCCTCCGCCCGCCGCATCCCGTGGATCACCGGGATGCTGACGGTCGTCGGCGGGATCGTGCCGGCGGCGCTGTGGCGGGATCCGCAGGGGCTGCTGATCGGGGTGGGCGTCGGGGTGGTGGCGCTGGCCCCGGCCGCCACCGGCGCCCTGGTGCGCAACCACCGCGACGCCGCCGAGGCCGCCCGGCTGCGCGCGGAACAGACCGCGCTGCTGGCCGAGATGGACCGCACCCAGGCGGTCACCGCGGAACGGGCCCGGATGGCACGGGAGTTGCACGACATGGTCGCCAATCACCTGTCGGCCATCGCCATCCACTCCACGGCCGCGCTCTCCCTCGACGACCCGAAGACCTCCCGGGAGGCGCTGGCCGTCATCCGGGAGAACAGCGTGGCGGGGCTGGCGGAGATGCGCCGCCTGATCGGCATCCTGCGGGACAGCTCCGGGGACCGGGAGCCCGCCGCGTCCCCCACGCTGGACGGGCTCGGCGCGCTGGTCGACCGGGCTCGGGCGGGCGGCCTGGACGTCACGCTCGACGCCGGCCACGGCAAGGTGCCGGCGCCCGTGGAGCTCGCCGCCTACCGGATCGTGCAGGAGTCGCTGACCAACGCCCTGAAGCACGCGGCGAAGGGGCGCGTCCGGGTCTCGCTCCGGCAGCGGGACGGGCGGCTGGACATCCGGGTGACCAGCCCCTACCGGCCCGGCGACGGCCCGCGCGCACCCGGCTCCGGTTCCGGCCTGACCGGGATGCGGGAGCGGGCCGCGCTGCTCGGCGGCACGTTCGAGGCCGGGCCGCGGGGCGCCCTGTGGGCCGTACGCGCCACGCTTCCGCTCACCGAAGGAGACCCCGCATGATCCGTGTCCTGGTCGCCGAGGACCAGTCCGCCGTCCGCGCCGGGCTCGTCCTGATCCTGCGCAGCGCGCCGGACATCGAGGTGGTCGGCGAGGCGGCGGACGGCGAGCAGGCGGTCGAGCTGACCCGCAGCCTCGGTCCCGACCTGGTCCTGATGGACGTGCAGATGCCCCGGCTGGACGGGGTGTCCGCGACCCGGCGGATCGTCGCCGAACGGCTCGCGGACGTGCTCGTACTGACCACCTTCGACCTCGACGAGTACGTCTTCGGCGCGCTGCGGGCGGGCGCGGCCGGGTTCCTGCTGAAGAACGCCGAGGCGGGGCAGCTGCTGGAGGCGGTGCGGACGGTGGCGCGCGGTGAGGGGATCGTCGCCCCGGCGGTGACCCGGCGGCTGATCGCCGAGTTCGCCGCGGCCCCGGCGCGGGAGGCGGAGGCCGACCCGGCCGTGCTGGAGGGGCTCACCCGGCGGGAGCGGGAGGTGCTGCGCCGTATCGGCGAGGGCCTGTCGAACGCGGAGATCGCGGCCCGGCTGGACATGGCGGAGGGCACGGTGAAGACGCACGTCAGCCGGTTGCTGGCCAAGCTGGGGCTGCGCAGCCGGGTGCAAGCGGCGGTGCTCGCCCGGGAGTTGGGGGTCTAGCGCGGCCTGCCGCAGGAATGGTCCAGACCTATTGACGGGTGGTCCAGACCTTTCTACCCTCGCAGCACCGTGGGCGTGAAGGCTCAGTCATGCCCCTGACACCCCCGATGACGAGGGAGGCGCAGCATGCGCTTCAGACACAGAGCCGCGGCAGGGTTCGCGACCCTGTTGCTCCCCCTGGCCGGCCTGGTCGGACTCGCCGGCCCCGCCCAAGCGGCGGCCAACGCGACGGCCGGCTTCACCAAGACGAGCGACTGGGGCACCGGCTTCGGTGGTCAGTGGACCATCAAGAACACCGGTACCAGCAGCATCAGTTCCTGGACCGTCGAGTGGGACTTCCCCTCCGGCACGTCCGTCACCTCCGCCTGGGACGCGGACGTCACCGGATCCGGCACCCACTGGACCGCGAAGAACAAGTCCTACAACGGCACCCTCGCCCCGGGCGCCTCCGTCTCCTTCGGCTTCAACGGCGCGGGCTCCGGCTCCCCGTCCAACTGCAAGCTGAACGGCGACAGTTGCGACGGCACGACGGTCCCCGGCGACGCGGCCCCCTCCGCCCCCGGCACCCCCACCGCCTCCTCGGTCACCGACACCTCGGTGAAGCTCTCCTGGAGCGCGGCCACCGACGACAAGGGCGTCAAGAACTACGACGTCCTGCGCGACGGCTCCAAGGTCGCCACGGTCACCACCACGTCGTACACCGACACGGGCCTGACCGCCGGCACCGACTACTCCTACACCGTGCAGGCCCGTGACACCGCCGACCAGACCGGCCCGGCCAGCGGCGCGGTCAAGGTGCACACCACCGGCGGCGGCACCACTCCCCCGCCCACCGGCGACAAGGTCAAGCTCGGGTACTTCACCGAGTGGGGCATCTACGGCCGCAACTACAACGTCAAGAACCTGGTGACGTCCGGCTCCGCGGCCAAGATCACGCACATCAACTACGCCTTCGGCAACGTCACCGGCGGCAAGTGCGCGATCGGCGACTCCTACGCCGACTACGACAAGGCCTTCACCGCCGACCAGTCCGTCAGCGGCGTCGCCGACACCTGGGACCAGCCGCTGCGCGGCAACTTCAACCAGCTGCGCCAGCTGAAGGCCAAGTACCCGAACATCAAGGTGCTGTGGTCCTTCGGCGGCTGGACCTGGTCCGGCGGCTTCGCGGACGCGGCCAAGAACCCGGCCGCCTTCGCCCAGTCCTGCTACGACCTGGTCGAGGACCCGCGCTGGGCCGATGTCTTCGACGGCATCGACATCGACTGGGAGTACCCGAACGCCTGCGGTCTGACCTGTGACACCAGCGGGGCCGCGGCCTTCAAGAACGTGATGTCCGCGCTGCGCGCCAAGTTCGGCTCGAACAACCTGGTCACCGCGGCCACCACCGCCGACGGCTCGGCCGGCGGCAAGATCGAGGCCGCGGACTACGCGGGCGCCGCCCAGTACGTCGACTGGTACAACGTGATGACGTACGACTTCTTCGGCGCCTGGGACGCCAAGGGCCCCACCGCCCCGCACTCCCCGCTCACCTCGTACGACGGCATCCCGAAGGCGGGCTTCACCACCGCCGACGCGATGGCCAAGTTCAAGGCGATCGGCGTGCCCGCGAAGAAGCTGCTCATCGGCATCGGCTTCTACGGCCGCGGCTGGACCGGCGTCACCCAGGACGCCCCGGGCGGCACGGCCACCGGCCCGGCGACCGGCACCTACGAGCAGGGCATCGAGGACTACAAGGTCCTCAAGACGTCCTGCCCGGCCACCGGCACCGTCGCCGGCACCGCCTACGCGCACTGCGGCAGCAACTGGTGGTCGTACGACACCCCCGCCACCATCGCCTCGAAGATGGCGTGGGCCAAGAACCAGGGCCTCGGGGGCGCGTTCTTCTGGGAGTTCAGCGGCGACACCAGCAACGGTGAACTGGTGAACGCGATCAGCAGCAACCTGTAGAAGAGCACCCAAGCAACGTTGACGCTCCCCCGGACTTCGTCCGGGGGACCCCACCCAGAGGGTGAACGTGGCTACGCCACGTTCACCCTCTGTCCGGGCGGGGCTGCCTCCAGCCACGCGAGGAAACCGGTCAGCGCGTCTTCGCTCATGGCGAGTTCCAGGCGCGTGCCCCGGTGCGTACAGGCCAGCACCACCGCGTCGGACAGCAGCGCCAGCTCCTCCTCGCCCTCGGGCAGCCGGCGCCCCGCCACCTCGATCTGACCGCGCTCCAGGACGCGGCGAGGGCGGGGGGCGTAGGAGAAGACCCGGTACCACTCGATCCGGTCGCCGTTGTAGCGGGCGACACCGTAGGACCAGCCCTTGCCGCCCGTGTCCGGTTTCTCGGGCAGGTCCCAGCGCAGCGAACAGTCGAAGGTGCCACCGGAGCGCTGGATGAGCCTGCGGCGCAGCCCGAACAGGAACAGTCCCACCACCACGAGCGCGACCACGATCCCGCACACAGTCAGAGCGAGGACCATCGGCACCGACCTCCTCGTCTCCTAGGTAGAACTGCTTCTACGACTGAGTAATGAAACGGAAAAAACACCCACATCTGCCTCAGCCGCGACCGGCACCGGATTGCTCCGGGCCGGCCGCGGCTGAGTGACGTCAACGTACGGCGCGACTGGTTCAGCGCGCCGTCGCAGCACGCAGTCGGACGTCCGCGCGGCGCTCGGCGACGGCGTCGCCCTCCGCCTTCGCACGCTCCAGTTCCCGCTCCGTGCGCTGGACATCGATCTCGTCCGACAGCTCGGCGATCTCGGCCAGCAGGGACAGCTTGTTGTCCGCGAACGAGACGAAACCGCCGTGCACCGCGGCGACGACCGTTCCACCTTCACTCGTACGGATGGTCACCGGGCCCGACTCCAGCACACCGAGCAGCGGCTGGTGACCGGGCATGACGCCGATGTCGCCGGACGTGGTGCGCGCGACGACCAGGGTGGCCTCGCCGGACCAGACCTGGCGGTCGGCGGCGACCAGCTCGACGTGCAGCTCAGCAGCCAAGGGTGGCTCCTCGGGTCACCACCCGGCAGGGGCGCCGGGTGTTGGGGTCAATTCTAGTGGGCGTGAGTGAGGGGGCGGGACGCACCCCGCCCCCTCACGACTCAGGCGAGTGCCCGAAGTCAGGAGACGCCCAGCTCCTTCGCGTTGTTCTTGAGGTCCTCAAGACCACCGCACATGAAGAACGCCTGCTCGGGGAAGTGGTCGTACTCGCCGTCGCAGATCGCGTTGAACGCGGCGATCGACTCGTCGAGCGGCACGTCCGAGCCGTCCACGCCGGTGAACTGCTTGGCGACGTGGGTGTTCTGGGACAGGAAGCGCTCCACACGACGGGCACGGTGGACGACGAGCTTGTCCTCCTCGCCGAGCTCGTCGATACCGAGGATCGCGATGATGTCCTGGAGGTCCTTGTACTTCTGGAGGATCGTCTTCACGCGCATGGCCGCGTTGTAGTGGTCCTGCGAGATGTAGCGCGGGTCCAGGATCCGGGACGTGGAGTCCAGCGGGTCCACGGCCGGGTAGATGCCCTTCTCGGAGATCGGACGGGACAGAACCGTCGTCGCGTCGAGGTGGGCGAAGGTGGTGGCCGGAGCCGGGTCGGTCAGGTCGTCGGCGGGGACGTAGATCGCCTGCATCGAGGTGATCGAGTGACCGCGGGTCGAGGTGATGCGCTCCTGGAGGAGGCCCATCTCGTCGGCCAGGTTCGGCTGGTAACCCACCGCGGACGGCATGCGGCCGAGCAGCGTGGAGACCTCGGAACCGGCCTGCGTGAAGCGGAAGATGTTGTCGATGAAGAACAACACGTCCTGCTTCTGGACGTCACGGAAGTACTCGGCCATGGTCAGGCCGGCCAGCGCGACGCGCAGACGGGTGCCCGGCGGCTCGTCCATCTGACCGAAGACCAGCGCGGTCTTGTCGATGACGCCCGAGTCGGACATCTCCTCGATCAGGTCGTTGCCCTCACGGGTGCGCTCACCGACACCGGCGAACACGGAGACACCGTCGTGGTTGTTGGCGACACGGTAGATCATCTCCTGGATGAGCACCGTCTTGCCGACGCCGGCGCCGCCGAACAGACCGATCTTGCCGCCCTTGACGTACGGGGTCAGCAGGTCGATGACCTTGACGCCGGTCTCGAACATCTCGGTCTTCGACTCGAGCTCGTCGAAGTTCGGGGCCTTACGGTGGATGGACCAGCGCTCGCCCTCGTAGCTCTCGTCGGCGTTCAGCACCTCACCGAGGGTGTTGAACACCTTGCCCTTGGTGAAGTCACCGACCGGGACGGTGATGCCGTCGCCGGTGTCGACGACCGGGGCCTGGCGGACCAGACCGTCGGTCGGCTGCATGGAGATGGTGCGGACCAGGCCGTCACCCAGGTGCTGGGCGACCTCCAGGGTCAGCGTCTTCTTCTCGCCCGCGTTGGCCGGGTCGGCGACCTCGACGTGGAGGGCGTTGTAGATGTCCGGCATCGCGTCGACGGGGAACTCCACGTCGACGACCGGGCCGATGACCCGGGCGACGCGGCCCGTAGCCGTCGCGGTCTCAACAGTGGTGGTCATTTATCGGTCACTCCCCGCGGTCGCGTCGGCCAGGGCGCTGGCGCCACCGACGATCTCGCTGATTTCCTGGGTGATTTCGGCCTGGCGGGCCGCGTTGGCAAGACGGGAGAGCGTGTTGATCAGCTCGCCCGCGTTGTCGGTGGCCGACTTCATCGCGCGCCGCGTGGCGGCGTGCTTCGAAGCGGCCGACTGGAGCAGCGCGTTGTAGATGCGGCTCTCCACGTAGCGCGGCAGCAGGGCGTCGAGGACGTCCTCCGCCGAGGGCTCGAAGTCGTACAGCGGGAGGATCTCGCCCTTGGGGTGAGCCTCCTCGGCGACCTCTTCGAGGCGCAGCGGCAGCAGCCGGGCGTCGAGCGCCGTCTGCGTCATCATCGAGACGAACTCGGTGAAGACGATGTGGAGTTCGTCCACGCCGCCCTCGGCCGTCTCCTTCTCGATGGCCTCGATCAGCGGCGCCGCCACCTTCTTGGCGTCCGCGTACGTCGGCTCGTCGGTGAAGCCGCTCCACGACTCCGCGATCTTGCGCTCACGGAAGTTGTAGTGGGCCACACCGCGCCGGCCGACGATGTACGTGTCGACCTGCTTGCCCTCGCGCTCCAGGCGCTCGGTCAGCTGCTCCGCCGCCTTGATGGCGTTGGAGTTGAAGGCGCCGGCCAGACCGCGGTCGCTCGTGAGGAGCAGGACCGCGGCACGGGTCGGGTTCTCCGTCTCCGTGGTGAGCGGGTGCTTGGTGTTCGACCCCGTACCGACCGCCGTGACCGCGCGCGTGAGCTCCTGCGCGTACGGCGTGGAGGCCGCCACCTTGCGCTGCGCCTTGACGACGCGCGAGGCGGCGATCATCTCCATCGCCTTGGTGATCTTCTTGGTCGCGCTGACGGATCGGATGCGACGCTTGTAGACCCGGAGCTGGGCTCCCATGAGTCAGGTCCCTTCCTTACGTCACTTGGCGGCAGCGGCAGGAACGTCCTCGCCGAGCAGCTTGCCGTCGCTCGTCTCGAACTGCTTCTTGAACTCCGCCACGGCGTCGTCGATCGCCTGGATCGTGTCGTCCGACATCTTGGCGCCCTCGCGGATGGAGGTGAGCAGGCCCTGGTGCTTCCGGTGCAGGAAGTCCAGCAGCTCCTTCTCGAAGCGGCGGATGTCGGCGACCGGTACGTCGTCCATGCGGCCGTTGGTGCCGGCCCAGACGGAGACGACCTGGTCCTCGGTGGCCATCGGCTGGTACTGGTCCTGCTTCAGCAGCTCGACCATGCGCTGACCGCGCTCCAGCTGGGCCTTCGAGGCCGCGTCCAGGTCGGAACCGAAGGCGGCGAACGCCTCCAGCTCACGGAACTGGGCGAGGTCCACACGGAGGCGGCCGGAGACCTGGCGCATCGCCTTGTGCTGCGCGGAACCACCGACTCGGGAGACGGAGATACCGACGTTCAGCGCGGGGCGCTGACCGGCGTTGAACAGGTCCGACTCCAGGAAGCACTGGCCGTCGGTGATGGAGATGACGTTGGTCGGGATGAACGCCGAGACGTCGTTGGCCTTGGTCTCGACGATCGGCAGACCGGTCATCGAACCGGCACCCATGTCGTCGGAGAGCTTGGCGCAGCGCTCCAGCAGACGCGAGTGCAGGTAGAAGACGTCACCCGGGTAGGCCTCACGGCCCGGCGGGCGGCGCAGCAGCAGCGACACGGCACGGTAGGCGTCGGCCTGCTTCGACAGGTCGTCGAAGATGATCAGGACGTGCTTGCCCTGGTACATCCAGTGCTGGCCGATGGCCGAACCGGTGTACGGCGCCAGGTACTTGAAGCCGGCCGGGTCGGACGCCGGGGCGGCGACGATGGTCGTGTACTCCAGCGCGCCGTTCTCCTCCAGCGCGCGGCGCACGCCGGCGATGGTGGAGCCCTTCTGGCCGATGGCGACGTAGATGCAGCGGACCTGCTTCTTCGGGTCGCCCGAGCGCCAGTTGTCGCGCTGGTTGATGATCGTGTCGACGGCCAGGGCGGTCTTGCCGGTCTGGCGGTCGCCGATGATCAGCTGACGCTGACCACGGCCGATCGGGGTCATCGCGTCGACGGCCTTGTAGCCCGTCTCCATCGGCTCGTGCACCGACTTGCGCTGCATGACCGTGGGGGCCTGCAACTCAAGGGCGCGGCGGCCGTCGGTCTCGATCTCGCCGAGGCCGTCGATCGGGTTGCCGAGCGGGTCGACGACACGGCCGAGGTAGCCCTCGCCGACCGCGACGGAGAGGACCTCACCGGTGCGCGTGACCGGCTGACCCTCCTCGATGCCGCTGAACTCGCCCAGGACGACCGCACCGATCTCGCGCTCTTCCAGGTTCAGCGCGAGACCGAGGGAGCCATCCTCGAACTTCAGCAGCTCGTTCGCCATGGCCGAGGGCAGACCCTCGATCTTGGCGATACCGTCGCCGGCGACGGTGACCGTACCGACCTCCTCGCGCGAGGCCGCGTCCGGCTTGTACGACTGGACGAAGTTCTCCAGCGCGTCCCGGATCTCCTCCGGCCGGATCGTGAGCTCCGCCATCTGGGTTCCCTGCTCTCCTTGTTGGGCCCGAAGTTTCACTTTGGGGGTCTGGGGGCGACCCCCAGGAATCCTCTGCACGGCCCAACCAGGGCCGTAAGTACGTACTGCTCTTCTCGAAATATCGAGTTGCTGCTAGCTCGCCATGCGGCGGGCGGCCTCGTCCAGCCGGTCCGCGAGGGAGCCGTTGATGACCTCGTCACCGACCTGCACCCGGATCCCGCCGACGACCTCGGGGTCGACGTCGAGGTTGAGGTGCATCCGACGCCCGTAGAGCTTGGTCAGGGCGGCACCGAGGCGCTCGCGCTGCCCGTCGCTCAGCGGCACCGCCGAGGTGACGACGGCGACCATGCGGTTCCGGCGCTCGGCGGCGAGCTTGGACAGGGACTCCAGTCCCGTCTCCAGGCTACGTCCACGCGGCGCGGTCGCGAGGCGCGTCACCAGCCGCTCGGTGGCCGGCTTGGCCCGTCCGCCCAGGAGCCGGTGCAGCAGCTCGGTCTTGGCCGAGGTGCCGGCGGCACGGTCGGTGAGCGCGGCGCGCAGCCCGGTGTTGGAGGAGACGATCCGGCCGAACCGGAACAGCTCGTCCTCGACGTCGTCGAGGGTGCCCGTCTTCTCCGCGGCCGTGAGGTCGGCGATGTTCGCCAGCTCCTCCAGCGCGTCCACCAGGTCGCGGGGCTGCGACCAGCGGGACCGGGCCAGTCCGGACACCAGGTCGGCGGCGGAGCCGCTGACCTGGCCGCCGATCAGGCGCTGGACCAGCTGCGCCTTCGCCTCCCCGGGCTGCGCCGGGTCGGTGAGGACCCGGCGCAGGCCGGCCTCGCGGTCGAGCAGCGCGGTGACGGCCGCCAGCTCGTCCGCGAGCTTCACGGCGTCGACGGACGTGGAGTCCGTCAGCGCGTCGAGACGCTCACGTGCGGCTGCCAGGGCCTCGCGGCTCGCTCCGTTCATCGCGTGGCCTCGGCCTTCTCCTCAAGCTCGTCGAGGAAGCGGTCGATCACACGGCTCTGGCGGGCGTGGTCCTCAAGGGACTCGCCGACGAGCTTGCCGGCCAGTTCGGTGGCGAGCTTGCCGACGTCCTGACGCAGCGCGGAGGCGGCGGCCTTGCGGTCGGCCTCGATCTGGGCGTGGCCGGCGGTGACGATCTCCTCGCGCTGGCGCTGGCCCTCGGCCCGCATCTCGGCGATGAGCGCGGCACCCTGCTCCTGCGCCTCCTGGCGCAGGCGCGCGGCCTCGTGCCGGGCCTCGGCGAGCTGGGCCTTGTACTGCTCAAGGACGCTCTGGGCCTCGACCTTCATGGCGTCGGCCTCTTCGATGCCGCCTTCGATCGCCGCGCGACGCTCCTCCAGAACCTTGTTGATGTTCGGAAGCAGCTTCTTCCAGAAGAAGAAGAACACGATGGCGAAGGCGATGGTGCCGACGAGCAGCTCGGGGCCCGGAGGAACGAGCGGGTTCTGCTCCTCCTCGGCCGCGAGTGCAACCAGGTTGGCGATCACATCAGTGCCTTTCGTCGATTCGTGTCGGGTAAGCGCTGATTACTTACCGAACACGAACGGCATAACGATGCCGATGAGGGCGAGCGCCTCACAGAACGCGAAGCCCAGGATCTGGTTGGCGCGGATCAGACCGGCGGCCTCGGGCTGACGGGCCAGGGCCTGGGTGCCGTTACCGAAGATGATGCCGACGCCGATGCCGGGGCCGATCGCGGCGAGGCCGTAACCGATGGAGCCGACGGAGCCGTGGACGCCGGTTTCAGCAGCAAGGGTCTGGAGAGCGGACATGCCGGTTCTTCCTTCTCTTTCATGGACCGGTGGGGGTTGGCCACCGGACGACTGGGGGGTTGGGGGCGGTGGTACGACTCAGTGGTGCTCGGCGAGAGCGCCCTGAATGTAGGAGCAGGCCAGCAGGACGAAGACGTACGCCTGGACGGCCTGGACGAAGAGCTCGAAGCAGATCATGGCCATCGTCATCACGAAGGAGACGCCGGCGGCCGGGACCATCCAGCTGTTCAGCAGGTACCAGGAGGCGACGGTGAACATCACCAGCATCAGGTGACCGGCGAACATGTTGGCGAACAGTCGCACCGCGTGCGTGAACGGGCGGACCAGCAGGTTCGAGAAGAACTCGATGACCATGACCAGCGGCAGCACCGGGCCGAGCGACTTGTCGTAGCCGGTGACGTTCTTGAAGAAGCCGACGAAACCGTGCTTCTTGAAGGTCAGCGCGACCCAGGTGACGTAGACGATCGCGGCGAGCACCGCCGGGTAGGCGATGATCGAGGAGACCGGGAACTGCGCGAGCGGGACCACGGACCACACGTTCATGATCCAGATGAAGAAGAAGAGGGAGACCATGAGCGGCACCCACTTCTCGCCCTCGCGCTTGCCGAGGGTCTCGTACACGATGCCGCGGCGGACGAAGTCGTAGCCTGCCTCGCCGATCATCTGGAGCTTGCCCGGGACGACCTTGGCTTTGCCGAAGGCGGCCCAGAAGAAGGCGACGACGAGCACGCTGGTGACGAGCGCGAGCAGCATCACCTTGTTGAACTCGAAGCCGCCGACCGTGGCGAGCGGCTTGAACAGGAAGGAGTGCAGGCCCGGAGCCGGGAAGCCACACCCGTTGTCGGACATGATCCGACAACTCCAGTCGAAGGCGAGCTGGGTCTGGTCAGCACTCACCGCGGGCTCCTTCGGCGTGACGCATGGGTTCGGCAACCTCGTTGTGTCGGCGCGGCACACGGCCGCGGATCGGCACCGGACTGGTGTTACGGATGTGGGGGCGGCTGGGGGGCATCGAGCCTCGCGATCGAGCAGGCGTCAGCTCAGATGCCCGCGCCCGCGATGCCGCAGTTGGCACCGGACGATAGCAGGAGATCTCACAAGCCTTTATCCCGCCCCTACCCCTCACGGCTTCCGCCCTGTCTTCTCGGACTTCTCACTCTTCGCGGAGTCCGGGTCGATGTAGAAGATCTTGGCCTTCATGTGCGCGCGTGCCTGCGCGGCCATCCACACGACGGTCGCGACGACGAGCGACACGGCGAACGTCTTCGCGTTGAAGAGCGAGGTGTCCTTGAAGACGGCGACGAAGATCAGGAGGAGCAGAAGCTGGGCGACGTAGAGCAGCAGCCCCATCGCCTGGAAGAGCTGCGGAAGCGTTTTCGCCGTCCACTGGAGCACGTAGAGGCCGATTCCCATGAACAGGATGGCCAGCACCGTGCCGACGACCGCGCCGAGCGCGCCCTTGCCCCCCGCGACCGCGGCGCTCACGGCGACGGCGATCACGCCGGCAGCCGCCGTGGGCACGGCGATCTGCGCAAGGTTCCGGACGTCATTGGACGGCATGGCGGCAACTCCGCTTTTCACAGGGGGCAGGTGTCGTCATGGACGAGCGTAGTCCCGGGCTGAGTGATCGAGACCTCACACCAATGGACCGTCGCACTCGGGTCCTTCGGCTCTATCCGGGGTTCTCGTGAACCGTATCACAAACTATTTGATGAGGTCTTTACCTGGTGGGTGTGCTCGCTGTCACACATGAGAGTGACAGTGCCCGTCTGTGCAAAAACCGCGCCCACTTGTCTGGTATTAGGGGCGTTTGCTCCCCCACGAGTTGGCAATGCTCTAGTCAGATTCTTACCTTGGCCGTCAACGGCGATCGAGGAATCGTGACCTGCCGCCGATCGCGGTCGCCCCGTTGACGCCCGAGACACCGGCCGTGACCGGGGTCCGCTCCTCGCCGCCCGGAGCCTCCGCTTCCGTGCCGGTGACGGCCTCCGCCGCCGCCGTGGCCTCGGGAGCCCGGCGCCGCCTGCGGTACCGCGGCGGCACGAACCGCTGGGCCCACACCGGCACGCGCGGGGTGAAGCGCGGGAGCAGCAGCAGCACCAGACCGACCGCGCTCAGGAAGACCACGCCCAGCACGATCCACATCGACGCCGAGTTGACCGAGTACGCCAGCGCCCCGAAGCCGATCAGCGCCGACCAGAAGTACATGATCAGCACCGCCCGGCTGTGCGAGTGGCCGATCTCCAGCAGACGGTGGTGCAGATGGCCGCGGTCGGCGGCGAACGGCGACTGGCCGCGCCAGGTACGGCGCACGATCGCCAGCACCAGGTCGGCGGCCGGTACGGCGATGATCGTCAGCGGCAGCAGCAGCGGGATGTACACCGGGACCGTCTGGTGGACCGCCGCCTTCTCCGAACCCGCGTACAGGTTCAGCGCGTCCGGGTCCACCTGGCCGGTGATCGAGATCGCGCCGGCCGACAGCACCAGGCCGATGAGCATCGACCCCGAGTCGCCCATGAAGATCCGCGCCGGGTGCATGTTGTGCGGCAGGAAGCCCAGGCACATGCCCATCAGGATCGCCGCGAACAGGGTGCCGGGGGCGGCGGCCTCGATGCCGTACGAGTACCAGATCCGGTAGGCGTACAGGAAGAACGCGCCCGCCGCGATGCACACCATGCCGGCCGCGAGGCCGTCCAGGCCGTCCACGAAGTTCACCGCGTTGATCGTGATGACCACCAGGGCCACCGTCAGCAGCGTGCCCTGCCACTGGGTCAGGGCGACGTTGCCGACGCCCGGGACGGGCAGCCACAGGATCGTCAGACCCTGCATGACCATCACGCCCGCGGCGATCATCTGACCGCCCAGCTTGATCAGCGCGTCGATCTCGAACTTGTCGTCCAGGACACCGATCAGCCAGATCAGGGCCGCGCCGGAGAGCAGCGCCCGCGGCTCGTTGGACTTCGCGAAGACCTCGTTGAGGTTGGTCAGGTGGTCGGCGACCAGCAGACCCGCGCACAGCCCGAAGAACATCGCGATACCGCCGAGGCGCGGAGTGGGTTCCCGGTGCACGTCCCGGGCACGGATCTCCGGCATCGCCCCGGCCACGATCGCGAACTTCCGTACCGGTCCCGTCAGGAGGTACGTCACCGCAGCCGTGATGCAGAGCGTCAGCAGGTATTCACGCACGGGCTTCCCCACAGGTCTCGCTGGCCATCACAGCCCCACACCCTAGCGACGGACGCATATGGATGAGGACTTCCGGGTAGCGACGATGGTTGCACGAGTGGCTGTGCACCCCCGTCGGCTACCCCGGTTCAGCCGGGATACGGCGGAAACTGGCCGGTCAGCGCGCGTGCCTCCTCCCGCGCCGCGACCGGCTCCGTCTCGCCGCGCAGCACGGCCGCCAGCAGCGCCGCGATCCGCACCATCTCCGGCTCGCCCATACCCTGGGTGGTCACCGCGGCCGTGCCCAGGCGCAGCCCGCGGCCGTCGCCGTGCGGCAGCGCGCAGCAGTCCAGCACCAGGCCGGCCGCCAGCAGCCGGCCGCGCGCGGTGCGGCCGTCCACGCCGAGCGGGGCGGGGTCGGCGGTGATCAGGTGGGTGTCCGTGCCGCCGGTGGTGACGGCCAGCCCCTCCGCGGCCAGGTGACCGGCCAGCACGCGCGCGTTGGCGACCACCTGGTGGGCGTACACGGTGAACGCCGGGGTCGCCGCCTCGCCGAACGCGACGGCCTTGGCGGCGATGGTGTGCATCTGGGCGCCGCTCTGGGTGAAGGGGAAGACGGCCCGGTCCACGCGCTCGGCCAGCTCCGCGCCGCACAGGATCATCCCGCCGCGCGGGCCGCGCAGCACCTTGTGGGTGGTCGCGCACACGATGTCCGCGTACGGCACCGGGTTCGGCGCCGCTCCCCCGGCGACCAGGCCGATCGGATGCGCGGCGTCGGCGATCAGATAGGCCCCGACCTCGTCGGCGACCTCGCGGAAGAAGGCGTAGTCCAGGTGCCGGGGGTAGGCGATGGAGCCGCACACGATCGCCTTGGGCCGGTGGTTGCGGGCCAGGTGGCGCACCTGGTCCCGGTCGATCAGCCCGGTCTCGGCGTCCACGCCGTAGCCGACGAAGTCGAACCAGCGGCCGGAGAAGTTCGCCGGGGAGCCGTGGGTGAGGTGGCCGCCGTAGGGCAGGCCGAGGGCGAGGACGGTGTCACCGGGGCGCAGCAGGGCCGCGTAGGCGGCCAGCACGGCCGAGGAACCGGAGTGGGACTGGACGTTGGCGTGCTCGGCGCCGAACAGGGCCTTGGCCCGGTCGATGGCCGCGCGTTCGGCGACGTCGACGAGCTCGCAGCCGCCGTGGTGCCGGGCGCCGGGGTAGCCCTCGGCGTACTTGTTGGCGAGCGCGGAGCCGAGGGCGGCCAGCACGGCCGGCGAGCAGAAGTTCTCGGCGGCGATCAGCTGGAGCGTGGTCGACTGCCTCTCCAGCTCGGCCAGGAGGATCTCGGCCATGGCCGGGTCCTGCCGACGCAGGACGTCGGTCTCAAGGGAATGGGTGACCGACATGGCGGGCTCCCGGGGCGGTCGGCGGTGACGTATCCCCAATGTAGGCCGGGCAGGTGCGGGACGCCCGGTATTGCGGCCGCGCGCCCTACGTCCGTGCCGCGACCCCGGTCAGCGCCGTCACCACCGGGTCCAGGGCATCCCGTATCTCGTCGCCGATCGACCGGAAGAAGGTGAGCGGGGCGCCGTACGGGTCGTACACCTCGTCGGCCTCCGCGGTCGGGGCGAGCAGCCAGCCGCGCAGCGCCGCCGCCGCGCGCACCAGCGCCCGGGCCCGCATGACCACGCCGTCCTCCAGGGGCGGCAGGGTGGCCGGATCTATCGCCCGGACCAGGCGGGTGAACTCCTTCAGGGTGAAGGTGCGCAGGCCCGCCGAATGGCCCATGGAGATGACCTGGGCGCGGTGGTCGCGGGTGGCGGTCAGCACCAGATCCGCCCTGATCACGTGCTCGTCCAGCAGCTCCCGGCCGACGAACCCGGAGGCGTCCGCCCCGAACTCGGCCAGCACGGTCTCCGCGTGGGACTCCATGGGCGCGCCCTCGTGACCCCAGGTCCCGGCGCTCTCCACGATCAGCCCGCCACCGAGTACGCCGAGCCGCTCCGCGACGAAGTGGCGGGTCAGCCGCTCGGTGATGGGCGAGCGGCACACATTGCCGGTGCTGACGTGGAGGATGCGGAAGGTGTCGCGGGGGAACCCGAACGTCGTCGTCTCCTCCGCGCTGTAGCCCCCGCCGCCTATGCCACGCCCCGCTTCAGGGGCCGTCAATTCGCCACCTCAAGGTCGGGTACGACCTTGCGCAGCTCCTCCGCGGAGAGCGCGCCCGCGCGCAGCAGCACCGGCACCTCGCGGGAGACGTCCACGATGGACGACGGCACGTTGCCCGGGGTGGGGCCGCCGTCGAGGTAGACGGAGACGGAGTCGCCGAGCATCTCCTGCGCGGCGTCGCAGTCCTCCGGCGCCGGGTGGCCGGTGAGGTTCGCCGAGGAGACGGCCATCGGGCCGACCTCGGTGAGCAGTTCGATGGCGACCGGGTGCAGCGGCATGCGGACGGCGACCGTGCCGCGGGTGTCGCCGAGGTCCCACTGGAGGGACGGCTGGTGCTTGGCGACGAGCGTCAGGGCGCCCGGCCAGAACGCGTCGACCAGCTCCCAGGCCAGCTCGGAGAAGTCCGTGACGAGGCCGTGCAGGGTGTTCGGGGAGCCGATGAGGACAGGGGTGGGCATGTTGCGGCCCCGGCCCTTGGCGGCGAGCAGGTCGGCGACGGCCTCCGAGGAGAACGCGTCGGCGCCGATGCCGTACACCGTGTCGGTCGGCAGGACCACCAGCTCGCCCCGGCGGACGGCGGACGCGGCCTCGCGCAGACCCGTCACACGGTCGGTCGCGTCGTTGGTGTCGTATCGCCGTGCCATGTCTAGCTGGCCTCCTCGTACACGTACTGCGGGGTTGAGAACTGGGGGGTGCTCACGGCAGCGCCTTGCGGGCGGTGGCGAACCGCGGCCGGTTGTTGAGGTCGGGGTGATCGGCCGCGTCGGCCCAGCCCCGCTCCTCGGTGAAGATCCACGGCACCTGGCCGCCCTGGGTGTCGGCGTGCTCGATCACGACGACCCCGCCCGGGCGCAGCAGCCGGTGCGCGGTGCGTTCGATGCCCCGGATGAGGTCCAGGCCGTCCTCGCCGGAGAACAACGCCATCTCCGGGTCGTAGTCACGGGCCTCCGGGGCGACGTACTCCCACTCGGTGAGCGGGATGTACGGCGGGTTGGAGATGACCAGGTCGACCTGGCCGTCGAGGTCCGGGAAGGCGGTCAGCGCGTCGCCCTGGCGCAGGTCGACGCGGGAGCCGGCCATGTTCTTGCGGGTCCACACCAGGGCGTCCTCGGACAGCTCCACGGCGTGCACGCGCGAGCGCGGGACCTCCTGGGCGAGGGCGAGCGCGATGGCGCCGGAGCCGGTGCACAGGTCGACGATGCCGGGCTCGACCACGTCCATGGCACGCACGGCGTCTATGGCCCAGCCGACCACCGACTCGGTCTCCGGCCGGGGCACGAACACCCCCGGCCCGACCTGGAGCTCCAGGTACCGGAAGTAGGCCCGCCCGGTGATGTGCTGGAGCGGCTCGCGCTGCTCGCGCCGGGCGATGACCTCCCAGTACCGGGCGTCGAAGTCGGCGTCCTTCACGGAGTGCAGTTCGCCGCGCTTCACGCCGTGCACGAACGCGGCCAGCTCCTCCGCGTCGGTGCGCGGCGAGGGCACGCCGGCGTCGGCCAGCCGCTGGGTGGCCTGGGCCACCTCTGCGAGCAGCAGGTTCACGCGAGTCCTCCGTGTCGTACTCGTGCTCGTGCGTGCGTACGGCTCTCAGGCGGCGGCGAGCTTCGCCGCCGAGTCGGCGTCGACACAGGCCTGGATGACGGCGTCGAGGTCGCCGTCCAGGACCTGGACCAGGTTGTACGCCTTGAAGCCGACGCGGTGGTCCGAGATGCGGTTCTCCGGGAAGTTGTAGGTGCGGATCTTCTCGGAGCGGTCGACGGTGCGGACCTGGCTGCGGCGGGCGTCGGCCGCCTCCCTCTCCGCCTCCTCCTGCGCCATGGCGAGCAGCCTGGAGCGCAGGATACGCATCGCCTGCTCCTTGTTCTGCAACTGGCTCTTCTCGTTCTGGCAGGAAGCGACGACTCCGGTCGGGATGTGCGTGATGCGCACGGCGGAGTCGGTGGTGTTGACGGACTGGCCGCCCGGGCCGGAGGACCGGTAGACGTCGATGCGGAGGTCGTTGGGGTTGATCTCCACGTCCACCTCCTCGGCCTCGGGGGTCACGAGGACACCGGCGGCGGAGGTGTGGATACGGCCCTGGGACTCGGTGGCCGGGACCCGCTGCACGCGGTGCACCCCGCCCTCGTACTTCAGCCGGGCCCACACGCCCTGGCCGGGCTCGATCTGCCCGCGGGCCTTCACCGCGACCTGGACGTCCTTGTAGCCGCCCAGCTCGGACTCGGTGGCGTCGATGATCTCGGTCTTCCAGCCGACGCGCTCGGCGTAGCGCAGGTACATGCGCAGCAGGTCGCCCGCGAACAGCGCCGACTCGTCGCCGCCGGCGCCCGCCTTGATCTCCAGGATGACGTCCTTGTCGTCACTGGGGTCGCGCGGGACGAGCAGCAGGCGCAGCTTGTCGGTCAGCTCCTCGCGCTGCTTCTCCAGGTCCTTGACCTCGGCGGCGAAGTCGGGGTCGTCGGCGGCCAGCTCGCGCGCGGTCTCGATGTCGTCGCCGTGCTGCTTCCAGGAGCGGTACGTGGCGACGATCGGGGTCAGCTCGGCGTAGCGCTTGTTCAGCTTGCGCGCGTTCGCCTGGTCGGCGTGGACCGACGGATCGGCGAGCTTCTTCTCCAGGTCGGCGTGCTCGGCGACGAGTTCCTCGACGGCCTCGAACATCTTGGGCTCCTGTACTGCGGTGGTGGGAAGGGCGGGCGACCAAAAACGCCGGTCCCGGGCACACCCCCGTGAGGGCGTGACCGTGGACCGGCGAAATGGGGCTCGCTACTTCTTGGAGCCGGCGGCAGCCTTGCCGAAGCGGGCCTCGAAGCGGGCCACACGGCCACCGGTGTCGAGGATCTTCTGCTTGCCCGTGTAGAACGGGTGGCACTCGGAGCAGACCTCGGCCCGGATGGTGCCGGACTCGATGGTGCTGCGCGTGGTGAACGACGCGCCGCAGGTGCAGCTGACCTGCGTCTCGACGTACGCGGGGTGGATGTCGCGCTTCAAGGTGTCTCCTAGGTTTCGGGAGGGCGCCGGGTCGCTGCCGCGGGATGCGGAGGCGTGAACCGGAGCCGACGTACCAGTCTGCCAGGACTGGGGCCATCCCCCAAAACCGGGGGTGCGGTTGTTCTATTCCGGCTCGGGTGAGGGGTGGGTCCGCCCAGGGGGAGCCGCTTGATCACCGCGCCCCTAACCGGCGCTGACGACGCCCTTGGCCTCGCCCGTGGCCGTGCCTTCCGTGGCCGACTTCGGAATGGGGCGGTCGTTCTTCAGGGCGTCCCAGACCAGTTGGGCCTTGGTCTTGGCCAGGAGGACGCGGTTGGGGTTGGCCGGGTCGTACTGGACCGGCATCGTCACCATCTTCATGTGGGACGAGCCGATGCCCTTCAGGCCGCCGGCGAAGTCGATCAGGGAGTTGACCGAGCCGAGGTCGGAGTCGGTGGTGACGGCCTTGGTGGCGCTGTCGGCGAGGTCGTACAGCTTCTTCGGGTTCGTGAGGACGCCGACGTGCTTGACCTGGTCGATCAGGGCCTTGACGAACGCCTGCTGGAGCTGGATGCGGCCCAGGTCGGAGCCGTCGCCCACGCCGTGCCGGGTGCGGACCAGGCCGAGGGCCTGCTCACCGTTCAGGGTGTGGGTGCCGGCCTTGAGCTTCAGGTGGCTCTGCTGGTCGTCGATGTCCTTGGTGGTGGTGACCTGGACCCCGCCGAGGTCGTCGATGAGCTTCTGGAAGCCCTGGAAGTCGACCTCCAGGTAGTGGTCCATGCGGATGCCGCTGATGGACTCGACGGTCTTGACCGCGCAGGCCGCGCCGCCGGTGGAGTACGCCTCGTTGAACATCACGCCGGACGCGGCGGGGTGGGTGGTGCCCTTGGTGTCGGTGCACCGGGGCCGGTCCACCAGGGTGTCCCGGGGTATGGAGACCACGCTGGCCCGCTTGTGGCCCTCGTACACGTGCACGATCATCGCCGTGTCGGAGCGGGCGCTGCCGTCGTCGGTGCCGCCGCCGAGCTTCTTGTTCGTGCCGGAGCGGGTGTCCGAGCCGAGGACCAGGATGTTCTCGGAGCCGTTGTCGGCCTTCGAGGGCCGGTCGGTGCCGAGGGCCTGGTTGATGTCGACGCTGTGCAGGTTGCCGTTGAGCTTGAAGTACAGGTACCCGGCGCCGGTCCCGCCCAGCACCACCACGCCGGCCGCCGTCCAGGCGGTCGCGCGCAGGGCCTTGCGTCCCGTGCTGGGCGCCTTGCGGCGGCGGCCCTTGGCCCGGCGGCGCGAGGTCGTGCCCGGCTCTGTCACGGCGGGCTGGGGCGTGCTCTCGGCGGCCACGTCGCTCCTAGGTCTCGTAGGTCGGTTACCCCCTGAGGTCAGGGTCAGGCGCGGTCGTCACCGCTCCGTCGTCACTCCGCCTGGTCAGACGGGGAAACTCGGGACAGGGTTGCACAACGCACCGTGCCCACCGCGTACGGCGACGGGCACGGTGCGTAGTCAATCCGTCCGCGGGTACGGCGCTCACCTGCGGATTCGAAGCCGGAGATCGTCCGCCCGGAAACCGGCGCCCACCGAGACCCTTGTGGCGAAGATCTCGCGTGCGGCCTTCATGCCAGAAGCCCGCCCCCGTCGCGGTGGACGGGGGCGGGCCTCTGTTCTGTTCCCTGCGGCGAACCGTCAGTCGCCGTTGCCGGGCGTCGGCGTCGTCTTCTGGATCTGCATCAGGAACTCGACGTTCGACTTGGTCTGCTTCATCTTGTCGAGAAGCAGCTCGATCGCCTGCTGCTGGTCCAGCGCGTGCAGCACCCGGCGCAGCTTCCAGACGATGCCCAGCTCCTCGGCGCCGAGCAGGATCTCTTCCTTACGGGTGCCGGACGCGTCGACGTCCACCGCCGGGAAGATGCGCTTGTCGGCGAGCTTCCGGTCGAGCTTGAGCTCCATGTTGCCGGTGCCCTTGAACTCCTCGAAGATCACCTCGTCCATGCGGGACCCGGTGTCCACGAGAGCCGTGGCCAGGATGGTCAGCGAGCCGCCGTCCTCGATGTTGCGCGCCGCACCGAAGAACCGCTTCGGCGGGTAGAGCGCGGTCGAGTCGACACCACCGGACAGGATGCGGCCGGAGGCGGGCGCCGCCAGGTTGTAGGCGCGGCCCAGACGCGTGATCGAGTCGAGCAGCACGACCACGTCGTGGCCCAGCTCCACCAGTCGCTTGGCCCGCTCGATGGCCAGCTCGGCGACGGTCGTGTGGTCCTCGGCCGGACGGTCGAAGGTCGAGGAGATGACCTCGCCCTTGACCGACCGCTGCATGTCGGTGACCTCTTCCGGACGCTCGTCGACGAGGACGACCATCAGGTGGCACTCGGGGTTGTTGTGCGTGATCGCGTTGGCGATCGCCTGCATGATCATGGTCTTACCGGTCTTCGGCGGGGCCACGATCAGACCGCGCTGACCCTTACCGATCGGCGAGACCAGGTCGATGATGCGGGTGGTGAGCACACCCGGGTCGGTCTCCAGGCGGAGCCGGTCCTGCGGGTAGAGCGGGGTCAGCTTGTTGAACTCCGGGCGGCCACGACCGTGTTCGGGCGCCATGCCGTTGACGGAGTCCAGGCGGACCAGCGCGTTGAACTTCTCGCGGCGCTCGCCCTCCTTCGGCTGGCGGACCGCACCGGTGACGTGGTCGCCCTTGCGCAGGCCGTTCTTGCGGACCTGGGCGAGGGAGACGTACACGTCGTTCGGGCCGGGCAGGTAGCCGGAGGTCCGGATGAAGGCGTAGTTGTCGAGGATGTCCAGGATGCCCGCGACCGGGATCAGGACGTCGTCCTCGGCGAGCTGCGGCTCGGCGATCTCGTCGCGGCCACGGCGGCCACGGCGGTCGCGGTAGCGGCCACGACGGCCGCGACGGCCGCCCTCGAAGTCGTCGTCGTCCTGCGGACCGGTGTTGCGGTCCTGACGGCCGCCGCCCTGCTGCTGGCCCTGCTGCTGCCGGTCCTGGCGGTCCTGCCGGTCCTGGCGGTCCTGGCGGCCGCCGCCCTGGCCCTGCTGGTCGTCGCCCTTGTTGCGGCGGTCGCGGTCCCGGCCGCGCTCGCGGCGGTCCCGGCGGCCACGGCCATCGCCGTCGGCGTCGCCCCTGGCCTCGCCCTGCGACTGCTGCTGCGCGGACGTCTCGGCCCTGGCCTCGCCCTTGGCCTCGGCGGCGACGGTCTCGGCGCCGCCCGCGGCCGGGCTGCCCGCCTCGGCGGTGGCGCGACGGCGACGGCGCTCGGCCGGGGCGTCGTCGGAGGCCGGCTGGCCGGGGATCTCGATCTGCTGCTGGGCCACGGCCTTCTCGGCGGGGGCCTCGGTCTTGGCCTCCGCCTTCTTCGCCGTGCTCTCGCCGTTCTCGGCGGACTCGCCGGTGCGGGCCTTGGAGGTGGCCCGGCGCTTCGGCTTGGTCTCGGTGGCGGTGTCGGCCTTGGCGGCGGGGGCACCCCCGGCGGCCTGCGCCTCCTTGATGACCTCGATCAGCTGGCTCTTGCGCATCCGCGCGGTGCCCCTGATCCCGAGGCCCGAGGCAACCTGTTGCAGCTCGGCCAGCACCATGCCCTCAAGGCCGGTACCGCGGCGCCGCCGGGAGCCGGCACCGGTGGCAGGCGCGGAGGCGTCCGTGGCGGGCGCGGCAGCGGTCTCCTCGACACGTGCGCCCATCAGATCGGTGGTGTCGCTCACGAAGGGTCCTTCCCTGGAGCGGACGTCGGCCTGTCTGGCTCGGCGACCGGTTGTGCTGTCCGGCTACGGTCCTGTCTTCTGTGAACCGTGCCGGGGCGGTGGTCCGCCAAAGCGGCGGAAGAAATGTGCGGTGATGGCGCTTCCGCGAGCCGTGGCACCGAGTGTCACGTGGCGTGGTAGCACCGATTCCGAAGCGTGCCCGGCGGCCCGCTCAGTGCTCGCATACGACGTACTGCCCAGGTACGACGCAAGGAACACGGAGTGGCGCGGGAGGCTCCCGGAAGAATGTCTGTCCCGGACGGGGACACGAGGCACCTCGCCATGGTGGGGTCGGGTGCAGACTTGAGATTAACACTACCGGATCCAACAAACATTCCCCCTCTCCAAATCCGGCAACCGTGTGTCAGGTCGCAAGCGGCAGCACGCTCGCTCCCTGGACGTCCAGGTCCAGCCGGTTGGCGGCCCAGCCCTCACCCGCGAGGTGAGAGACCTTGTCGGCACTGTCCGCGTCGGCGAGCGCCATGACGGTGGGCCCGGCGCCCGAGATGACGGCCGGGATGCCGTCGGCCCGCAGCCGCTCCACCAGCGCGGCGCTCTCCGGCATGGCCGGCGCGCGGTACTCCTGGTGCAGGCGGTCCTCGGTGGCGGGCAGCAGCAGCTCGGGGCGCCTGGTCAGGGCCTCGACGAGCAGGGCGGCGCGGCCCGCGTTGGCGGCGGCGTCGACGTGCGGCACGGAGCGCGGGAGCAGACCGCGCGCGGTCTCGGTCAGGACCGGCTTCCCGGGCACGAAAACCACCGGAACGATGGAATGGTGCGGCTCCATCCTGATGGCCCGGGCGGCGCCGGCCTCCATCCAGGACAGGGTGAAGCCGCCGAGCAGACAGGCGGCCACGTTGTCCGGGTGGCCCTCGATCTCGGTGGCCAGCTCCAGCAGCGCCGCGTCGTCCAGGCGGGTCTCGCCGCCTATGGTCACCGCGCGGGCGGCGACGATGCCGGCGCAGATGGCGGCGGAGGAGGAGCCGAGGCCCCGGCCGTGCGGGATGCGGTTGGCGCAGACGATCTCCAGGCCCCGGGGCTGCCCGCCCAGCAGGTCGAAGGCGGTGCGCAGGGAGCGGACGAGGAGGTGGCCCTCGTCCCGCGGCAGGGTTTCGCTGCCCTCTCCCGCGATGTCGACGTGCAGCCCGGAGTCGGCCACCCGGACGACCACGTCGTCGTACAGCCCCAGCGCGAGGCCCAGGGCGTCGAAACCCGGACCGAGGTTGGCGCTGGTGGCGGGAACGCGCACCCGGACGGCGGCGGCGCGGAACGCTGGACCGGCCATCGCTCGTTGACTCTCCTTGAGCTGCGTGACTGTCGAAGACATTCGATACGTACGGGAGACCCTCAGGCCGCGCGGCCGGCGCGGCGCCGCCCATGTGCGAGGGCATGTGCCACGGGCGGGGTTCGGTACAGCCTATCGAAGGAAGGTTCTGTGGCGACATAGGGCGCACAGGAGGCGCACGATGCGTGTCGTATGCCCTCTGTGCACCCTGTCAGGGATTTCCCGGACCCCGAGCGCCCGGACCCGGAGCGCCCGGACCCGGAGCGCCCGGACCCGGAGCGCCCGGAGCCGGCGCTCGGGCGCCGGTGCGCTCGGGCTCGGGCACCTCGTGCCCGGGCTCAGGTGCCTTTGCGCTCCGGCTCGGGCACCCGGGCCCTCAAGCCCCGGTCCGGGCTCCGGCTCCGGTTGGCTCCGGCTCCCGGTTCCGGCTCCGGCTCCGGCTCCGGCTCCGGCTCCGGCTCCGGCACCAGGTTCCGGCTCCCGGCTCCGGCCCCCGGCGCTCAGGCCAGGCCGAGGCGCTCGGCCGCGGTGGCCGCGTCGACCGGGACGGTGACCGGCTGCGGGGCGCCGGCGACGGCCCAGTCGGGGTCCTTCAGGCCGTTGCCGGTGACGGTGCACACGATGCGCTGGCCCGGGTCCACCTTGCCCTGCTCGGCGGCCTTGAGCAGACCGGCCACGGAGGCGGCGGAGGCGGGCTCCACGAAGACGCCCTCCTGCGCCGCCAACAGGCGGTAGGCGCGCAGGATCTCACGGTCCGTCACCTCGTCGATGGCACCGCCGGACTCGTCCCGCGCGGCCAGGGCGTGACTCCAGGACGCGGGGTTGCCGATGCGGATGGCGGTGGCGATGGTCGACGGGTCCTTGACGACCTCGCCCCGCACGATCGGGGCGCTGCCGGACGCCTGGAAACCCCACATCCGGGGGGTCTTGCCGGAGACGCCGTCGGCGGCGTACTCCTTGTAGCCCTTCCAGTAGGCCGTGATGTTGCCCGCGTTGCCGACCGGCAGGACGTGGATGTCGGGCGCGTCGCCGAGCATGTCCACGATCTCGAAGGCAGCCGTCTTCTGGCCCTCGATGCGCACCGGGTTGACCGAATTCACCAGCGCCACGGGGTAGTTGTCGCTCAGCGCGCGCGCCAGGGTGAGGCAGTCGTCGAAGTTGCCGTCGACCTGGAGGATCTTCGCGCCGTGCACGAGGGCCTGGCCCATCTTGCCGAGGGCGATCTTGCCCTGCGGCACGAGCACGGCGGAGACCATGCCGGCCCGCACGGCGTACGCGGCGGCGGAGGCGGACGTGTTGCCCGTGGAGGCGCAGATGACGGCCTTCGCCCCCTCCTCCTTGGCCTTGCTGATGGCCATGGTCATACCGCGGTCCTTGAAGGACCCGGTGGGGTTGGCCCCCTCCACCTTCAGGTGGACCTCACAGCCCGTGCGCTCGGAGAGCACCTGCGCGGGCACGAGGGGCGTGCCGCCCTCACGGAGCGTCACGACCGGCGTGGTGTCGGAGACCGGCAGCCTGTCCCGGTACTCCTCGATGATTCCGCGCCACTGGTGGGTCATTGCTGGTTACTCTCCTTCAACCCGCATGATGCTGGCGACACCCCGCACGGTGTCGAGCTTGCGCAGTGCCTCGACGGTCCCGGAGAGGGAGGCGTCGAAGGCCCGGTGGGTGACGACGACGAGGGAGGCCTCGCCGTCCTTGCCCTGCTGCCGAACGGTGTCGATCGACACGCCGTGCTCGGCGAAGACGGTGGCGACCTGGGCGAGCACGCCCGGTTTGTCGGCCACGTCAAGGCTGATGTGGTACCGGGTGACGACGTCGCCCATCGGGGAGACGGTCAGGTCGGCGTACGCCGACTCGCCCGGCCCGGTGGCGCCGTTCAGCCGGTTGCGGCAGACGGCGACCAGGTCGCCGAGCACGGCCGAGGCGGTGGGCGAACCGCCGGCGCCCGGGCCGTAGAACATCAGCTGCCCAGCGGCGTCGCTCTCCACGAAGACGGCGTTGTACGCGCCGCGCACGGAGGCGAGCGGGTGGCTGAGCGGGATCATCGCGGGGTGCACGCGCGCGGTGACGGACGTACCGTCCGCGGACCGCTCGCAGATGGCGAGCAGCTTGATGGTGCAGCCCATCTCCTTGGCGGAGCGGAAGTCGGCGGCGGTGACCTCGGTCATGCCCTCGCGGTAGACGTCGTCGAGGCGCACGCGCGTGTGGAAGGCGATCCCGGCGAGGATGGCGGCCTTGGCGGCGGCGTCGAACCCTTCGACGTCTGCGGTCGGGTCGGCCTCGGCGTACCCCAGGGCGGTGGCCTCGTCCAGGGCCTCCTGGTACCCGGCGCCGGTCGAGTCCATCTTGTCGAGGATGAAGTTGGTCGTGCCGTTGACGATGCCGAGCACGCGGTTGACCTTGTCACCGGCGAGGGACTCGCGCAGCGGGCGGATCAGCGGGATGGCACCGGCGACGGCGGCCTCGTAGTAGAGGTCGCGACCGTGCGCCCCGGCGGCGGCGTGCAGGGCGGCCCCGTCCTGGGCGAGCAGGGCCTTGTTGGCGGAGACGACGGAGGCGCCGTGCTCGAAGGCGGTGGTGATGAGGGACCGGGCGGGCTCGATCCCGCCGATGACCTCGACCACCACGTCGATGTCGCCGCGTTTGACGAGGGCGGTGGCGTCGGTGGTGACGAGGGAGGGGTCGATGCCCTCACGCACCTTGGCGGGCCGCCGTACGGCCACGCCCGCGAGCTCCACGGGCGCCCCGATCCTCGCGGCGAGGTCGTCGGCGTGCGTCGTCATGATGCGCGCCACCTCTGAGCCGACCACTCCACAGCCCAGCAGCGCCACCTTCAGCGGACGCGTACGCATCATCCGACCTCGTTTCCTCTTACCGTCTACGGTTGGACCAGTCTCACTCACCGGACGGGAGTTTCTACCCTTCGTCCGGATCGTGAGACATCTATTTCATTTGTACGGGACCGCGAGACCGCAGATCTTCCGGCCCCTCCCACGGGCGGCCGTCCGGGTCACCCGACGTCGAGACGCAGGAGGTCCTCCTCCGTCTCCCGGCGGACGATCACCCGCGCCTCGCCGTCCCGTACGGCGACGACGGGCGGGCGCAGGACGTGGTTGTAGTTGCTGGCCATGGACCGGCAGTACGCCCCCGTCGCCGGTACGGCGATCAGGTCGCCCGGCGCCAGGTCCGAGGGCAGGAACGCGTCCTTGACCACGATGTCCCCGCTCTCGCAGTGCTTGCCGACGACACGGGCGAGCATCGGCTCGGCGTCGGAGGCGCGGGACACGAGGGCGACGCTGTACTCGGCGTCGTACAGCGCGGTCCGGATGTTGTCCGACATGCCGCCGTCGACGGAGACGTACGTGCGCAGCCCGTCGAGCGGCTTGACCGTGCCGACCTCGTACAGCGTGAAGGCGGTCGGGCCGACGATGGCGCGCCCGGGCTCGACGGAGATCCGGGGCGTGCGCAGCCGGGCGGCCTCGCACTCCCGCGTGACGATCTCGGTGAGCGCCTTGGCGATCTCGTGCGGCTCCCGGGGATCGTCGTCACTGGTGTAGGCGATCCCGAGCCCGCCCCCCAGGTCGATCTCCGGCAGTTCGACCCCGTGCTCGTCCCGGATGTCCTTGAGCAGCCCGATGACACGGTGGGCGGCGACCTCGAAGCCCGACATGTCGAAGATCTGCGACCCGATGTGGGAGTGGATCCCGATCAGCTCCAGCCCTTCGAGCTGAAGGGCCCGCCGTACGGCCTCGGCGGCCTGCCCCCCGGCGAGCGGAATCCCGAACTTCTGGTCCTCGTGGGCGGTGGCGATGAACTCGTGGGTGTGCGCCTCGACTCCCACGGTGATCCGGATCTGCACCTTCTGCCGCTTGCCGAGCGACTGCGCGACATGGGCGACCCGCACGATCTCCTGGAAGGAGTCGAGCACGATCCGCCCGACACCGGCCTCGACGGCCCGGGTGATCTCCGCGACGGACTTGTTGTTGCCGTGGAAGGCGACGCGCTCGGCGGGCATCCCGGCGGACAGCGCGGTGGCGAGCTCGCCACCGGAACACACGTCCAGGTTGAGGCCCTCCTCGTTCAGCCACCGCACGACGGCCCGGGAGAGGAATGCCTTCCCGGCGTAGAAGACGTCGGCGTCCGGCCCGAACGCGGTACGCCAGGCACGCGCGCGGGACCGGAAGTCGGCCTCGTCGAGGACGTAGGCGGGGGTGCCGAACTCCTCGGCGAGCCGGCTGACCGGGATCCCGCCGACGGTGACCACGCCGTCGTCGCCGCGCGTGACGGTCTGGGCCCACACCTTCTGGTCCAGGACGTTGAGGTCGGCGGGCGGCGCGGAGTAGTGCCCCTCGGGCAGGACATCGGCGTGGCGGGGCCCGGCGGGGTGGGCGGAACGGCTCATGACGTGACTCTCAGACTCTCTGTCTCTCTCCGGGGCGCGTCTGCTCGCGCGCCTCAGAGGTGTTCGGGTGCGTCGATGCCGAGCAGGGACAGGCCGCCGGCCAGCACCGTCCCGGCAGCTTCGGCGAGGGCGAGCCGGGCGCGGTGGGCGGCCGAGGGTTTCTCCTCGCCGACGGGAAGCACGCAGGGCAACAGAGGCAGCACGGCATCGGCGACGGTGACGAGATGCCGGGCAAGCCGATCCGGGGCACGACGGGTGGCGGCCACGGCGAGGATGCGGGGGTGGGCGGCTAGGGGGGTGAGGAGGGGGAGCGGGGTGGGGGTCTCGGCGGCGGCCGGGGTGGGGGTGTCCGCGTGCGGGCCGAGGGGGACGGTGTCGGCGGGCGTGAGGGGTGCGGACGGGGCGGGGTCGGCGTGCGCGGGGCCGGGGCCGGCGTCCGCGGAGCCGGGGTCGGCGTCCGCGGAGCCGAGGCCGGCGTTCGCGGGGCCGAGGTCGGCGTTCGCAGGGCCGAGGTCGGCGTGCGCGGAGCCGAGGCCGGCGTGCGCGGAGCCGAGGCCGGCGAGGGGGGCGGCATCGGCGTGCGCGAGGGGACCGAGAAGGCTGTGGCCACCGGCGCTCGCGGAGGTCCCGAAGGGGTCACCGGCGGCCTCCGCGGAAACGCCCGGACGGCGTCCACCACTCCGCGCACAGGTGCCGGAGATCCCGGCGCCGGGCTGCGGGACGAGTCCGATCGGGCCGGGCTCGGCGGAGAAGCCGAGGCGGGCGGCGTTGCGGCTGAGGGCACGGATGCGGGCGTGGGCGTACCGCACGCGGAACAGCGGATTGCTCTCCCGCTGGATCAGGTGATCGGCGGTGATCCGGGGCCGGTCGTGCGGGGCGGGGTGGAGGAGGGCCCACCGGGCGGCGTCGGGCCCGAGCGGGGCGGGGTCCTCCGGCGCGGGCACGGGCCGCAGGTTGACGGGCTCGCCGTGCTCGACGGTGGCGCGCCCTCCCTGGGTGCCCACGAGGCGTACGACGGCGTCGGCGACGACCTCGGCCCGCACCTCGTACGGCACGCGGAGCGCGACGACCTGTCCGGCGAGGGCGTCTCCGTAGCCGTACCGGGTGCCCTTCTCCCGGATCTCCCGGACCAGCCCGGCGACGGGATCGACCTGCTCGTCGAGGCTGATGTTGAGGAACCCGGGCCCGGTGACGACGACGTCCCGGACGCCCTCGGTCTCGGCGAGCCGGGCGCGCAGGATCTCGGCGACCCGCAGCGCCGGCTGCCCGGCCGGCCGGGCGAGCTGGAGCGCGATGGTGGTGGCGAAGTCCCCGCACCCTCCGGGTCCGGGCTCGGTCACCACGGCGCGCTCGGGCACGGTCACACTCAGCTCCCCGTCATCGACAGCACGACGCACCGCGTGCAGCACGGTGCGGGAGAGCTCGACGGGGGTCACGGGACAAGCGTAGGGGAGGAGGGGGGTGGGTAGGCGAGGCGGTTATCACTACCCGGCTTTCCGTACCCGGTTGTCCCTGCCCCCGGCCGACCTACCCTCCGAAGGGCATCCCACCCGGCACACCGTCGGAGAGACCGCCGTCCCGGGAGCCGCGACCGTCGAGCAGCGCGGGATCCGGGACGCTCCCGGAATCCTCGGAAGGCGCGGGACGAGGGGGGAGTGCGTGAGTGGGGGTGACTGCTTGATCGGGAGCGACGCCGTGAGCGTAGGTGGTTTCAGGAGCGCAGGCGGCTCCATGAGCGGAGGGGGCGTCGGAAGCGGTTGCGGCTAGATGGGCGGAGGGGACGTCGGGAGCGGAAGCGGCTCCATGAGCAGGAGAGCCCTCACCACGATCGACCTCTCCCTCACCACCCCCACCCTGATCTCCCCCACCGGGACTTCCCGCACCGGACCTTCCCCCACCGGGGCTGCCCGCACCGGGACCACCACCACTGCGATCTCCCCCGGAGCCCCCAAATCCCCCAGGCCCCCCAGAGCCCACAACGCCTTGATGCCCCCCAGGCCCGATCCGCCGCTCCATGAGTTGCTTCACGAGGCGTACCAACTCAGCCGGCTCGAAGGGCTTGGCGAGGAAGGCGTCCACGCCCACTTCGAGGCCGGTCTCGACCTCGTACTGCGAACACGCGCTGATGATGGCGAGGGGCAGGTGGTGCGTACGGGGATCGGCCCGGAGGCGGGCGGCGGTGCGGAGCCCGTCCAGCCGGGGCATGACGACGTCGAGCGTCACGACGTCGGGCCGCACCTCGTGCACCACGTCCAGACACTCGGCACCATCGGCCGCGGTCACGACCTCAAGCCCTTCCAGTTCGAGGTTGACCCTGATCAGCTGCCGGATGACCTTGTTGTCGTCCACAACAAGCACCCGACCCGAAGCGCCTGGCACAAGTCGAGAGTAGGTCCGGACCGGCCACCGCGTCCGGGTTTTCCCCACTTCCACCCCGTACAGGGGACCCGCCGACCCCCACCCGGGGAAACGGGTTCCTGATCACCCCGCCGGACCTGCTAATGTTCTACCCGTCGCCGCAAGCGAGAGCTAAGCGCCCGACACGCCCCCGTAGCTCAGGGGATAGAGCAACGGCCTCCGGAGCCGTGTGCGCAGGTTCGAATCCTGCCGGGGGCACTTCGCATGGAGTGCCTAAAGACCCCGTGACCAGCGAGTTAGCTGAGCGCGGGGTCTTCGCGTATGCGCAGGCGGATGCCACCGGAAGCAGCCGTTTGCCAGTGATCACGTAATGACGACGTAATGATCTTGATCGGCTTCGCCGCAGGTCAGATGGCGTTTCGCGCCCCTCCGAGCGTAGCCGCGTGGACCACCTGTGGACAGGCCGAAGCCCCGGACCGCAGTCCGGGGCTCCCGTAGTCGAGCGGTCGTTGCGTCAGTCCGCCGAGTCCTCCCCCAGCCCCTGCATGATCCGGTCGTTCATCTCCTGTTCTTGGCCGTCGATGCACTTGGCGTAGATCTTCAGCAGGACGTCCACCGAGTGGCCCGCCCGAGCGGCGACCTCCGGCGCCGGCACTCCGGAGTTGAGCCACTGGGAAACTCCCGCGTGCCGGAGGTCGTACGGCCGGAAGGCCAGGACCGAGGCCACCTGGTCCGGCACGAGTGCCAGTTCCCGAGCCTGCTTCCAGGCCCGGGAGTACGACGAGGCAGCGATCACGTTGCCCCGCTCGCTGGCGAACAGCCGGCCGTCCTTCGCCGTGCCGAATTCCCTGAGGTGGTCGCGGAGCAGCCGCACCAGCGGAGGCGGAATCGGGACAATGCGTACCTCACCCTGTGCCCGCTGCTTCAGGCCGCGCCGGTCGTGCGCCTCACCGGAATCCGTCCATGCCTTACCCGCCGTGGGACGGGTCTCCGCCAGCTCGATCCGGCCCCAGCCCGACTCGGGAAGCGTGCAGTCGGAACGGCGAAGACCGAGCGCCTCCCCCGGCCGCATGGCCGCGTAGTAGAGGCACCCGAAGAACGCCCGGAGCCGCCGCCCGCTCGCCCGCTCGTAGCCGCCCACGTACGTGAGGGCGGTCAGAAGCTCCCGAGCCTGCCGAGGGTTGACCACCACTCGGCGGTCGACCTCCTGCAACGCCCGCTTCCCCCGCTTGCGCCGGACCCTGCTCAGTGGGTTGGACGGGAGAAGCTCCAGCTC
Organism: Streptomyces canarius; assembly: GCF_014650735.1. Lineage (NCBI taxonomy): Bacteria > Bacillati > Actinomycetota > Actinomycetes > Kitasatosporales > Streptomycetaceae > Streptomyces > Streptomyces canarius. The sequence continues at coordinate 10,935 of NZ_BMVN01000029.1, read as the reverse complement.
CACCGCATATTCGAGGACGTTAAAAACCACCGCGCGTCGTCGTCGGTACGTCTGCGTCGCCGCAGGCTTGCCGTCCAGCCTCCGACCCAGCGCATCGATCAGGTCATGCGCCCTGGTGATCTCTTGCAGTTCGGCCACCGGCAGAGACGCCTTCTCGACCCACTTCACCGCCGCGGCGATCTCCTCCGGCCGCTCCCGCTCTCGGCGAGGAACCGGCAGGACGTACGAGCGCAGCGCCCGCCGCAGTACCTCAGGGCCAGGCCGGCCCCGCCCCGGCTTGACCAGGACGGGAACGACCGTCGCCAGCGCGTCCGTCATGCTGTCCCGTTGCTTGGCCGACGCCTCCGCCCACCGGGCGTCCACGTACTTCACCGCCAGGTCCAGGAACGACAGGGCAGCCTTGCCACCGCGCAGTGAGTCGGGCAGGCCGGTCACGGTGTCGAAGGGCTCGCCCTTGTCCGCAGCCCGCAGTAACTGAGACCGGAAACGATCGGCCAGGGCTTTCGTCTTGTAGGACTCATGGAACGGCTGACCGTCCACAGTCCAGCGGACGAGATGGGTGGGCTTCTTCGCCGAGCGGTTGACGCTGAGCTTCCAGACGGCCACCTTGTACGACTTCACGATGCCGCCCCCTCCGCACGCTCCTCCAACCACTCGTTGAGCACGTCCCGACGAATCCGCAGCTCCCCGTTCGGCAGCCGGATGCAGGCAGGAGCGAGCCGCAGTTCCCGCCAGCGGTAGAAGGTGCGCCGGGAGATGCCACCCAGTTCGTCGAGGACCTGCCGCACCGTGAGCAGCTCGGTCGTCCTCGCACGGCTCTCACGCGCCATGGAGACCACCGCCCTCCCGCACCGAGGCCGCCAGGAGAGCCGCTTCCGGCGAGTAGCCGCGCCCGGCGTAACGCCACTCGCCGACCGTGACCGTGGGGCGGTCGGCCAGGCCGAGGGAGGCCCGCTGATGCTCCGCACGGTGGTCGGCACGGGCCTGCCGGAGCGCGGTGAGCGTGGTCGAGTACCGGCGTGACTTGGTGGAGAAGTGGCCGCCGTAGCCGAGCATGTGGGCCCAGCGGCGCAGGCCCAGAGGCGCGAACTCCGGGAGTCCGCCGAGCCACCAGCACGTACCAATCATGCGCAGCACGTGCGCACGCACCGGCAGCATGACCATGTCCCGCGCATGATGAATGCGGCCGTCCACCGCACCGGCGGACTCCGCTCCCTTGGTGGCGTACTTGGCGATGTAGCCCGCCACGGCTCCGGCAGAAGCGGGCCGCTCACCACTGCCCCGGCCGTACGAGATGACCGGCCGTACGTCGGCCCGAGTGCCGAAGCGCAGCACCCGCGGACCGACGACGTTCGCGCCCGGAGCGGTCAGCCGCACTCGACCGACCACGCCCCGCACCGCGTCCGCCAGGAGCGGCACGGTTGCCCAGCCCGGCGGGACCGAGCCGGGCCCGTCCGGACCGTCGAGCCTGATCACGGCATGGAAGTGGACCAGGCCCCGCCGCTGGTACTCGGCGACCTTCGCGTACGAGAGCCGGGCAACCTCCCCGAACTCACTACGCGACAGCCCGGCCCGCCGGGCGACCTCCCGCCGGAGTTCCAGCCCGAACCGGTGCCAGAGCCGACCGGCGAACGCGTGCCAGAGCACGGCCCCCGCGTAGTCGTAGCAGCGCGGGCAGAGCGGTTCGCCAAGGCGGGGGTCATCCGCCGGGTGCCGCTCCCGGCATCCGGTCGGAGTCCCGTGCGGGCAGCACTCCTCCGCTCGGCGAGGCCGACAGGCCCGCACGCTCCCGTCTCGCTCACGGCGCGTGTGGACCGGGCCGAAGCTGGGAGCGGTGAGCGTGGCGAACACGCGCGGATGCCCGCTCACCGCCTCCGGGATGCTCTTGCCTCCGACGAGGCCGGCCCGGACGAGTTGGTACGTGTCCGCCCGGTACACGCCCGAGCAGGCCGGGCAGACCGTCGCACGCCGGTTGCCGCACGCGGTGAGCAGGCGACCTCCGTAGACGTCCGAACCGTAGGAGAGTACGGCCACACCGGTCGTCGAGTCGTAAACGGTTGCCGCACCGACCAGGTGAATGGGATTGGTGCAGCCACCGAGGCGGACGATGTTCCGGCGCCAGGCGGCGAAGTCAGGCTCCGCCGCCCTGATGACCAGCGCGGCAGCGCCGACCGCAATCGCAGTGGTCATCGGCGACCACCCCCGCGCCCGAACGCCTGCCTCATCACGGCCGAGATTCCCTCCGGCCGGGTCTTGGCGCTGAAGCGGAGCGTCGGGTCCGTGAGCCAGAGTGCGGCAGCGTGTGCCGGGCACAGGCGCTGCTCAGCTCCGTCAAGGCCGACGAGGACGATCTGTTCCCGCCCGTCGCAGGTCGAGACCTGCGTGTCACGCTGGCTGAGTTCGCAGTCGGGCGGCGGGGATTTGCGCGAATGATGCGCGGTGGACAAAGTGTGAGTGCTCCTTTCACTGCTCACGTGGCGGATGGAGTGGGTTCCTGACGGGGTCGGGTTTGGCGACTTCGCGCCCCGTCGGGAGCCCGTCGTACGGGCGATCACTGCCGGTCCTCGGGCGGGACACCGACGACACCGAACGAGACCGGGCCGAAGTCGCGGCGTGCGTCGAAGTAGCCCAGGCCGATGTCCTCCGTCGGCACCCCGAGCGGAGCGGCGACGGTCTCCACCCCAGCTCGGCGGGCAACAGGGTCAGCGGCGTCGACCAGGACGATGACGGACGCGTGACGCGGTACGGCGACGGCCGGGTTGGCGGTCAGGAAGTCGACCAGCTCCCGCAGACCCGCCAGGAAGGCGGTGCGGTCACCGGAGCGGATGACGTAGTTGGACACAGGGAGTTCCCTTCTCAGACGAGCGGTGTGCTCAGAAGCGGAGCTGGCCGAGGAAGCCGTTCACGCCGTCGAGGAAGGCTTGAACGAGCGGCGCGGCCACGGTTCGGGAGAGCAGGAAGCCGAAGGCTCCGCAGATCAGCGCGTCGGCCCACCTCAGGTAGCGGATGCGTAGGAGGAACCAGATCAGCAGCCCGAGCAGCAGCACGGCGGACATGGACACCAGCACGGCAGTCCCCTTTCACGGCGCTTCGAGGTGCAGTTCGGACAGGACGGGAGTCAGGTGCGCGTACTCGGCGGCCACGGCTTCCGCCTCTGACTCCGTGATCAGGTGGGACCGGGCGCGTTCCCAGCCGTCACTGGAGGCGAGGACGGCCGTACCGGCCTGCTCCGGGGTGATGGCCTGCGCCGCCTTCAGCGCATCGGGGTTCAGATCTCCGAGCGCCATTTCCGCCGTGCCGGGGTCGGCCACCCGGTGGCAGACCCGGCCGCCGAGTTGTGCCCGCAGCGCGGTGACGCCGGGCCCCAGGTCCGAGCCGACGCGTTGGCCGGCGACGACGAGGAAGACCCCGAGAGCCGCTCCCAGTTGGGCCAGCCGGATCAGTGCGGTTCCGGCAGCCTGCGCCTCGTCCTTCTCGTTCCGGCTCGCGACGAGGAACAGTTCCGCGATCTCGTCGACGATCACCACGACGGGTACCGGGCGTTCCTTGTCCGGCAGACCCCAGATGTTCCGGACCCGAGCCGCCCGGCAGACGGTCATACGGTCGAGGGTCAGATCCACGAGAGCCGTCAGCAGCCGGACAGCCTGCTCCCGGTTGGTCGCGAGGGCCGACAATCGCGGTTCGTAGAGGGACAGTTCCATGCCGCCCTTGCAGTCAATACCGACCAGGGCGACGGGTTGCGGAGCGAGGCCCGCAACGAGTGCGTTGATGAGTGTCGATTTGCCTGACCGGGTGGCCCCGACGATGAGCCAGTGCGGTACGCGCCGCAGGTCAAGCACCCACCCGGCGCCGGTCTCCAGCACGCCCACGGTCACCCGGAGCAGATGACCGGGACCCCGCTGCTTCGGCACGCGAGGAGAGGCCAACGGATCAGCCGCCGAGGCGACGACCCGTACGACTCCCGGCTTCCAGGAGGTCACGCGCACCGCATGCACCTGCCAGCCCTCCGCCATGGCGGGCGCGGCCTTGACGAAGTCCTCCGGTACCTGTCCGGGCAGCAGCCGCACGAACAGTGCGAAGCCGCTGGAGGTAGGCCGTATGAGGCCACAGCGGGGTACGCGCGGCTGCGGTGGAGGCGTCCCCTTGCCGACGAGCCCGGACACGACCGTCAGCGCCGGCCGACGGCTCACGGCGAGCCCGCAGCCGGCCATCAGGGGCCGCCAGGTGTGGACGACCCGGAAGACCACGGCTGGGAAGCCGAGTAACATCCACCAGGCCACAGGGTAGCGACGGCGCAGGGCCGGGCCCGCAAGAAGCAGGCCCGACACCAGCACTGCGGCCACCACGAGAGCCCAACTCGGCCCGATCACACCGGCCGAAGTGGTGGAGGAGGCCAGAGTCATCACTGCCCGGCCCCCTTGCCCGCCGAAGCGGGAGCGCTCAGGGGCCGGATCTCCGCCGCACGGAACGCGATCCCGTGCCGCCCTTCGTTTTCCCACGGCGTGGCGACCAGGTCCCGCACGGTCACCGGCATGCCGAGCTGCACCCCGGCCGGCTCACCGGCGACGCTCACGGTCACGACGTCGGCCGACGCACCAGCCATCAGGCAGAGACCGACCTGGTACATGGTCTTGCCGGTTTCTCGGTCTACGCGGAGCTGACCGGTCTCACGGTTGGCGACCCGCGGAGCCGGGGGCACGGCGCAGATGATCCCCGTGAACTTCGCGGTGTCGATCGGAAGGCTTGCCACTGTTCGGATCTCCTCATCTCTGCCCCGAAGGCACCCCCTTCGGGCTGCTAGACGACCCGTAGTACGGGTGCCGAAGACAAGAGTGGCCACCCGTACTACGGGTTGTCAACCGCCTTCGAGTGGGGGAAGCTACTTCCATCCGCGGATGGGAACTTCCGTCCGCGGATGGAAGAAGCAATACCCCTGCCGTGGAGGGCCCGCATGCCACCGAAGAACACGCAGCCGAAGTACCGGCAGATCGCCGACTACCTGCGCGATGGCATCTTGGACGGCACGTTCCCGGCCGGCCAACCGCTGCCGTCGGAGGAGGCGTTGGCCAAGCAGTTCGGTGTGACGCGCCCCACTGTCCGTCAGGGTCTCAGCGAACTCCGGGCGTCCGGCCTCGTCGAAGCCATCATGGGCCGCGGCACCTTCGCCCGCTCCCCGCACAGCCGCCCCAGCCACACGCGCCCGCGCGGCGTACGCCGGACCGCAGAGGGCCGCTACGTCGAGGCGGACGGCATCACCTGGACGGACGCCGAGCCGCCGGTAGCCACCCGAACCGACGCCCCGCTTGCCCTCGCCGACCTGCTCCGCATCCCGCCAGGCGAGCCGATGTTCACGTACGACGCCCTACAGACCGCAGACCACGGCCGCCTGCGCCAACTCCACCGGACGTACATCCCGTTCTCGGCACTTATCGACACCAAGTACGAGGAAGAGGCCCCACCGCCGACGCCCGAGCTCTACACCGCACTCACCGACCTGGGCCACGAACTCCACTTCACGGAGTACGTCCGCACCCGCATGCCCCTGCCCGACCAGGCTCAGGCGCTACGGCTGGCCGACGGGGTTCCGCTCCTCCACATCATCCGCGTGACGCTCACCGAGTCGGACAAGCCCCTCGCCCTGGAGGAGTTCCACCTCCCGGGCGACGAGTTGGAGCTGTCGTTCCGGCTGTAGCACAGGCCGGTTGGCTCAGACTTTCTCTACGTCATCAAGGCCCGCGCACGGCGCGGGCGCGCGCCGCCTCTGCGGCGCGGCCTACCTCCTGTCTTCGCCCCGGCTGGCCGCGCCCGGCGGCGCGCTCGGCGGCTGCGGGCATGAAGGGGGAGACACCCTCTGTGGCTGGGGCGGTCGGCTCCACGGCTTTAGGCAGCCACCATGGGGCGAGCCTCGAAGATCTTGGCCCCAACGTCGTGCTTTACCGGGCAGGTCCACAGACTGCCCGACGCGCCGGCAGCTTACAGGGCCAAGATCACTCGCCCCATGGCAGCTCCCGCCCAAAGCCGCTCCACCGACCTCTGCGAGGACCCTCTCACCCGGCAAGGGATGCTCTAAAATTTCCTGCACGAAGCTAGCTGCCATGCCGAGAAAGCAGGGGGAAATGCACACCGGTTCCACGCCTCGCATCTTCGTGTCTTATTCCCATGATTCCAGTGAGCATAGGGAGCGCGTACTAAACCTAGTCCAAGCTCTCCGTCGAAACGGCGTGGACGCATGGGCTGATTTCTTTGTTGAAACCGATCCGCCTGCCAACTGGCCCATCTGGATGCACACCCAAGTAGAAGAGGCCGACTTCGTACTCGTTGTGGCTACCGAGACCTATGCTCGGAGATTCAACCAGAAAGAAGCGCCAGGAATCGGGGCTGGGGTTCGCTGGGAAGGGACGCTAATCACGGCAGACATCTACTACAGCACTACGGAAAAGATGAAGTACATTCCGGTCGTCTTTTCTCCAGATGACGCACCTCACATTCCTAAGTTGCTCAGTCTCACAAATAGGTACGTTGTATCCCCCGATGACGATTCAAGCTTGATCCCGCTCCTCAGGCATCTGTTGCAGTCTCCGGAGTTTGTTCCAGCGCAGATTGGAGAAGCGCCGCCCCTCCTGAGGCGTGAAAGCGACCCTGTCGCGCACTCGACAATGGATCCACGCATCTCTGCGGCTATTCTTCTGGGTGACAGTAACCCTCTTGCCGCTATCAACGACATTACTGCGACACTCGATTCCTTGCGTGGAACGCAGAGAGCCGCAGCTTACTGCGCCCTCGGTGAACTGAATCAGCGCCTGGGACACTGGGCTCCAGCTCTCACGGCATACCAAAGGGCCCTGGAAAGCAATCCGGACAAGCAGACAACAGAAATCGCAGGGCGTAACATCCGACTCGCCCTGGACGCCATGGACGCGCATTTTCGAGACGGCGGACCTGTTGACACCGCGAACAAGTTCGTAAAAGCCGTCCAGAAGAAGAAGATGACTCGCGCTTGGGAGCTACTCACGCCGAAACTTCGCTTGGTTCTAACGCAGGCTTGGATCTGGGCCAATAGGGACCATCCGAATGTCATGCCCTATGAGCGAGATGAACTTGCCAGTTCACTCGCTGGAGTGAAGTCGAACCATCCGCTAGCTAAGGATTTTATGGCGACGCAACTAGGCGAATTTCAGAACGCCTTTTCAGCAATCGATGAAACATGGGGCGCCGCCAGCAATCCTCGACCGATCGGCATCGACTATGAACTCGTCCTACTTTCGCCGACTGGCGGAGATGTGATCATTTGGGACGAACGTACGGGGCCTCTACGTACGGCTCCTTTCCTGATGAAACAGCTAATGGGTCAATGGAGAGTAGAAGGCTTTAGCCCCGCTTACCCAATCCCTGGGTGGCCTCCATCGAGTGAGGAAATTCCGGCAGAGGTGACAAACTATACAGCCGTGACGGACCTAGGATCTAATGAGGCCGGGAATGAGTGAAGGCGATAACGGGTCTCAAATAAAGCATTTGGAGTTCATACAATCCACGGTGACCCGTCTCGCCAATAACTCATTTCTGATTCGCGGATGGAGCATCACCCTCACGGGTGCTCTTGTAGGGGTTGCCGTAAGTAGCGAGCGCCCTTCCTTGGCGCTCGCCTCTCTAATCCCCACCATTGGATTCTGGCTTCTTGACTTCTTTTACCTCCGGCAGGAGAGACTATTTCGCAAGCTCTACAGTGCGGTGGCACAGAGCGAACCAGGGGTGCCTTCCTTCTCGATGGACGTGGCGCCATATAGGGAACTCGTCACGCATCGAGGGGTCATTCTGTCACCCACTCTGTGTCTTTTCTATATACCGCTGCTCCTAATCGATGTAGCGGCGCTCATTTTGAGTTGACGGGCCGGGTTGACCAAACAGCCAGCGAATGCCGTACAGACCCTGACCTGCGCGCTTGGTCCCCGTGTCTTGATCTCCCATCCGCCAATCTCCATGGAGGGCTAAAGACCCGGTGACAGAGGACAGCACTGCCGCGGAGCCGAGCAATGGGCAACCTGCCACCTAGAATCCAGCTCTGGTCGGCAGCGGCTCGTGACGGTGCCAAATCAGGTACCGGTCCTCGCGGCGCAGCTCTGCGGAGCCCCACTCAATCCGCATGACGCCCTTCTCCATGGAACAGGCATAGGTGACCAGGACGGGCTGTACTTCTTCGGGAAGCAGCTCCAAATCTGGATGTACTTCGGAGTCATCGAGTTCTCCCCAGTCAAGGTCGAACGCCGGTTGCCTGGGAAGTGGCCATGGCGGCGGATCAGGTCTGCTCGAAAGCCTGTGGCCCGACGAAGACGTGCAGCCGTGACGGGGACGTCTTGCTTCGCGTAGCGGAGGGGGTAGATCAGGTGGCCGCGGACGAGCATCATCGTGCGTCCCCGTAGGCGCACAGCTTCCCCAAGCCGGGAGATACCGGCGGCCAGTTCCTCGTATTGCACTGCGTAGAGGCCATGTCCGTAGGCGAGGCAAGCCGGGATGATGTCCGCCAGTTCACCGGCTATGTCCCCGAAGGTCTCACGTGCCCATTGACTGGCTGAACCCAAGACGTACCGCCCTCCCCTGGTGGCCCTGCAGCCCAGCACCGAGCAGCATCCCTAGACCGTGCTGCACCCAAGGTGAATCACGCAAGGGGGCAACCAGCGCAGAAAGGGAGCGCACGCCACCTGAACAGGGGTTCACCGCGCGTACCGCTCGCGTGCTAAAAGCAGTGGATGGTCGTCTCCCGGCTCTACCGCTCGCAGTGACGCCAATGCTGACGGCAACGACGGCGGACGGCAACGGCACTCGGCAACCTGGAACAGAGGCATCGAGGTGCCGCCGGACCACCCCATCAGGGCCTGCCCGCATCTTCTAAGATCCTGCCCGCGTCGCAGGGGTGGTGCCAGACCGTGCCGACTGCCTGCCAGGCCCCACCTCTGAACGCTGGCACCAGGCTGCTTGGGTGTCGGCTCACGAGATCACGCAAAGCCACCGCATGACCCGAGACCGAGCGCCATGATGAGCCATGATTAGTCGCCGGCCGCCATCCGAACCCAGCCTGTTCGTCGCGCTCTGGTGGCTGCTGCTTGCCGCCGTCGCTCTTGTCATGTTCCTCGGCGGGATCAACTTCCTGTTTCGCCTGGACGATGAGCCCGCTCCATCGCCGACCGTGACTGTCACTGAGACGCAAACTGTGGCACCCGACCTATCCGACGACATTCCGAACAGTGTCATCGATGACGGCCTGGCCGGTGTTCCCACACCAAGCGTTTGTGTGGACGCAGGGGATCGTGGCGTAGTACCCCGAGACCGCTGGACCCCTTGTGGCGAGCTACTCGGGTACTTTGACCACGAGACGCCGACCCCATAGCGGTGCGGGGTCGCCAGCGTGGACTACATGTGGACGACCAGCCGCCCCAAGGGGTAGCCCACACGACGTGCGGAAACGGTCAGGACCGACGCGCCCTCCGGTGGCGTGTGCCCAGGTTCGAATCCTGCCGGGGCACCTTGCATGAGGTTCCCATCGACCACGTCACCAGGGGAAACGCTGAGGCCGGGGTCTTCGCATGTGTTCAGCCGTATGCACCTCGGAGCCCCCATGGCACGCACCACAAGCGCACCAGATCGAGCGGGGAACAGCGGGGAGGCCCGGCCCGCCGAGGCCGCTCACCGAGCCTCCGCCCAGGTCAGCGCCCGAACGGGCCTCAAATGATCACAGCTTCCCGAGCTATAGCTCCGAAGCTGTCATCACGGGCTGGCCGACGGCAGTTCTCATCGACGGCACACCACGACAGCGTGGCTGAGGCCTGTGGGATGAAGCGAGGTATAGACATGCCTGACTTCCCGTCGACTGAAGCACAGACGCTCCCGAGTGGGCTTGATCCGCTTTGACGGACATCGAAGATCAGGGGCTTCGGCCCCGGAAGGATGATGTCCATCATGGAGAGCATGGGGAAGAAGAAGCCGCGTCCTCGCCGCTCGTTCACGCCGGAGTTCAAGGCCGAGATCGTCGAGCTGTGCCGACGCGGTGACCGCTCAGTGGGTCAGGTGGCCAAGGACTTCGACCTGACCGAGACCGCGGTGCGCGACTGGCTCAGGCAGGCCGAGGTCGATGCCGCCAAGCGTGACGGCCTGACCAGCAGCGAACGCGAGGAACTGGCCCAGCTGCGGCGGGAGAACCGCCGCCTGCGCGAGGACGTGGAGATCCTCAAGCGGGCCACGGCTTTCTTCGCGAAGGAGACCCGGTGACGGTGCACCCGTTCATCGAGGCGGAGAAGCAGGCAGGTCACAGCGTCAAACGGGCCTGTGAACTGCTGGAGGTCTCCCGTGCCGCCTTCTACGCCCGCCGCACCAGCACCACCCGGTCCCCGAGCCGTGCAGGACGCGGAGCTGACCGAGCAGATCACCGCCGTCCACGCCCGGTCCAGGGGTGCCTACGGCGCCCCGCGCATCCACGCCGTCCTCAAGCGTGAGGGGACGGCCTGCGGCCGCAGACGCATCGCCCGGCTGATGCGGGCCGCCGGGCTCACCGGCCGACACCGCAGACGCCGACACCGCACCACGATCCCCGACCCGCACGCGGCCGCCCGCCCGGACCTGGTCGGCCGCGACTTCCGACCCGAGGCGACTGCGACGGACGCCCGCTGGTGCGGCGACATCACCTACATCCCCACCGACGAGGGCTGGCTCTACCTGGCCACGGTCATCGACATCGCCTCCCGCCGGGTGGTCGGCTGGGCCACCGCCGACCATCTGCGCACGGAACTGGTCGCCGACGCACTGCAAGCCGCCTGCCACCAGCGCCGCCCCGCGGGTTCCGTGATCTTCCACTCCGACCGCGGCTGCCAATACACCAGCCAGGAATTCGCCCTGCTGGCAAGCCAGTTGGGGATCCGGCTGTCCGTCGGCCGCACCGGCCAGTGC